>JAEYXM010000169.1 GCA_023428465.1 Actinomycetes bacterium | reverse complement strand
CCTGCCGCGCGAGGCGCTCGAGCTCGAGATCACCGAGACCATGGCCATGGTCGACCCGGAGCGCTCGCTCGAGGTCCTCGAAGGCCTCGCCGACCTGGGCGTGCTGCTCTCCGTCGACGACTACGGCACCGGGTACTCCTCGCTCGCCTACCTGCAGCGACTCCCCGTGAAGCGCCTCAAGATCGACAAGCAGTTCGTCACCGGCGTCGTCGACGACCGCGCGAGCGCCGCCATCGTGCGGTCCACGATCGAGCTCGCCCGGCACCTCGGCATGACCATCGTCGCCGAGGGCGTCGAGGACGACGCCACGCTCCTCGCGCTCAAGGACATGGGCTGCGACGCAGCGCAGGGATTCGGGCTGGGCCGACCCGTCGCAGCCGAGGCGCTGGGCGCACTCATCGACGTCATCGAGGACCGCGCACCGCGCGTCCTGCTGCAGAAGGTGCCCGTGGGGCGCCGCGTCGTCTGAGACACTCCCGCGTCGCCGGCCCGGCGTCGTCGACTCCGTGCCGTCCAGACGCCGCTGCAGTGGCGGGGAAGGGCCGCACCGTCCACGCTGGAGTCATGCGGGACGAGCTGACCGGGCACGACGTCACGTACCGGGTGACCCGCGCGCCCGGTCCGGGAACGTCGCCCGTCGACGTCGTCCTCGTGCACGGCATCGGCGTCTCCGGGCGGTACTTCCGCCCGCTCGAGCGCGAGCTCGCCGGCCCGGGCGGGGCGCGCCGCGTCGTCGTGGTCGACCTACCCGGCTTCGGGGACAGCCCGCGGCCCGACCAGCCGCTCGACATCGGTGACCACGCCGACGTCGTCCTTGCGCTCATCGAGCGGCTCGGGCTGGAACGACCCGTCGTCGTCGGGCACTCCATGGGCGCGCAGGTCGTCACCGAGGCCGCCGCGCGCCGGCCGGACGCGCTCGGCGCGGCCGTGCTCGTGGGCCCCGTCGCGGAGCCCGATGCCCGCACCCCCTGGGAGCAGGGCGCGCGCCTGCTGCGCGACGTGCGCCACGAACGGCCGTCGTGCACGTTCCTGCAGGTCCGCGAGTACCTGCGCTGCGGGCCCCGGTGGTACCTCGCGACCCTCGGGCCGATGCTCGCCCACCCCATCGAGGACCGCGTCGCCGACGTGCGGGTCCCGGTCCTCGTGGTGCGCGGCGCCCACGACCCCGTCGCGCCCACCGACTTCGTCGACGACCTCGCGCGGCGCGTCGGCAGCGGTCACCCGGCCGGGGCCCGCGGGGCCCGGCGGCTCGACGTCCCGGGCACCGGGCACGTCGTCTGGTGGACCCAGCCCTGGCACCTGGCCGACGCCGTCCTGCACCTCGGCAGGCAGGTCGCCGCCGACGCGCCCGGGGTGCCGGGTGCGGTGGAGGTGCTCGATGGCTGAGGCACTGCGTGCGGCGCGCCGCCTGACGCAGCAGGGGATCTGGTGGGCCCACGACTACGCCTACGCGGGCCTGCGCGTCGCCGAGAGCGTGCGCCGGCACGACGCCGGGCCACTCGGCGAGGCGCCGCCGCCGACACCCGGCGCAGCCGTCGGATCCGCGACGGCGGCTCCGCCCGCGCCCGTCGTGCTCGTGCCCGGGGTGTACGAGTCCTGGACGTTCCTGCGCAGGCTCGCCGACGGCCTCCACGCCGACGGCCACGCCGTGCACGTCCTGGCGACCCTCGGGCACAACCGCGGCCCCATCGCGGACGCCGCCGCCCAGCTCGGCCGGTACGTCGCCGAACGGGGGCTGGACGGCGTCGTCGTGCTCGCCCACAGCAAGGGCGGGCTGATCGGCAAGCTCGCGATGCTGCGCGAGGACCCGCAGGGGCGGATCCGCGGCATGGTCGCCGTCGCGACGCCGTTCCACGGCTCACCACTGGCCCGGTGGGTCCCGCTGCGCGCGGTCCGCGCGTTCCGGCCCACCGACGCCGGCCTCGTCGCGCTCGCCGCGGAGCAGGCCGTCGACGCGCGGATCGTCAGCGTCTACGGCCCGTACGACCCGCACATCCCGGGCGGCAGCCGGCTCGACGGCGCCCTGGCGAACATCCAGGTCACCACCCCGGGCCACTTCCGGGTCCTCGCGGACCCCGCCCTGCCGGCGATCGTGCGCGATGCCGTTGCACGCCTCAGCGACACCCCGGCCCAGACCACCGTGTGATGGAGCGTTCGTCACGCATCTCGTGCTCGGCTACTCCGTCGGCGCCCCGTCCTCGAGCGCGCAGAGCGTCTGTCCGGTGAGGCGGACGCCGAAGCGGGTGGCAGACGCCTCCAGGACGGCTCCGTTGGGAGTGAAGGCGTCGACACCAGCCTCAGGGGTTGCGTCCACCGCATACCCCAGGGAGGCCCAGTGCGTCGCGACCGCATCCAGGATCGCGTCCGCGTCCGGCACCGGCCCAGGTGCGGTCAGGGTCTGCAGGAAGTACGACGTGCCCGATCGGCCGTCGTTGCGCCTGCAGGCCACCGTTCCCATGGGGACGTCGTCCTCCGTCACGGCGACACCTGCAGCCTCGGCGGTCGCGACCAGAACCCGGTCGAGCTCGACCCTGCTGTCCCAAGCCGTCTGCTCCGGCGGCCCTTCCTCCTGAGCGTCACCGCCCGTCAGACAAGCCGTCGCAGCGAACGTGGCGACCACGGCCGACGCGCCCGCGGCCGCCCGCAACACCCGTCGCCGCCGCCCAGGACGCCCCAGCAGGGTTGCCGTCACCGCTGACCCCGTGGGACGCCGAGTGACACGTCCTCCGGATGCCCGACGACGATGCTCGCGATGTTCGACAGCGACTCGGTGCCGCGACCGTAGTACTCCGAGTGCCCTGACGAGGGAGCCAGGTCGGCGCCCGCCGCGGTGCCGCCGTCCACCTCGAACACCTGCCCACCGAAGATGCCGCTGGTCGGGTCCCAGCCGAAGTGGTTGAGGTAGCTCACTACGTCATCCGCCGCAGCGCCGGCGTACACGTGGAGCGGGCCGACGTCGAGCGCGGCGGCGGAGTCCACGCCGACACCTGGGGACCCGATGACGACCAAGTCGTCCATCGTCGTACCGAGCTGCGACGCCAGACCGGACACCACAGACCCGTAGGAATGCCCCACGGTCGTCAGGTGCACGTCGTGGCCGCTCGCGGCATGGGAAGCGTTCAGTCCAGCAAGCGTGTCACGCAGGTACTCGGCGCCGGCGCGCGCATCGGAGTCGAACGCCACGTCAGCGGTCGTCGGCGCTTCATACCCGATCCATGCGATGGCTCCGACGCTCGACGGGTCGCCCTCGCGCGCCAACCGCCTCTCGGCCTCGTCGACGAGGGTGTCCGCGTCACCGGTGAGCGAAGCGACGCAGTTGGTGACCTCTGAGCCGAACCCGGGCACGAGGACGGCGACATGGTCGGCGGTGTCGATATCTCCGATGCCGATTGCGGCGCGTCCGGGCATCTTCGGGTCGAAGAGGAGGAGGGAGCGGCTGGGGTCGCTGATGCCACTCTCGACGCTCTCCAGCATGGCGAGCCGATCCCTGAGCTCGTTGTACTCCTGCTGCACCTCGATGTTCCTCGTCGGGATGGTGTGTCCCCGAAGCAGGGTGGCGATCTCTGCGCGTGCGTCTTCCAGCTCCGCGTCGAGCCGGATGCGGTTCGCGGTGTCGCGCGCGGCCGCGGGCAGCCCGTCGAGCATGCCGATCAGGTCCGGGTGGTCTGTGATCCACTGCTGCCTGGCGGCGTCGCTCAGCGTCGCCCACCAGGCCGCCACCAGATTGGGGTCGTCACCGACCGCCGGCGCCGGACGGTTACCGATGGATGTGAGCATCGCGAGGTCATCCCAGTCGCCGGTCCGGCCGTCGGCTGCGTAGAGGCGGGCCAGTCGAATGGCAGTCGACGCTTCAGCGTCGGCTTCGCTCGCGGCCTGGAGCGCCTGCGTGACCATCTGCTGCACGGCCGCTAGCGCGGTAACCATCTCCCGCCCGGGCCCAGTGTCGAACCGCGGTTCAGTGAGCGAACTCCCACCCATCGCTTCCCATGCCAGGTGCTCGCGCGCGGCCCAGGGGTTACTGGGCACTGCCGGGTCAAGGTACAGCGGGTTCGGTCTGACTGTGCCGTCATTGCTGATGATCAGATGGTGCGCATCAGCTAGTCCCTGTGCGCATTCCAAGAGACCGCGAGCGGCGATGAATGCGTCTGCCGCGCCATGCACGGCCCTGCGCAGCACAGTCAGGGTCTCCACAAGGGGTTGCCCGGTCCTCGTGTGCTCACGCAACCGCTCGAGGGCTGCGAGAGCTGCGTCGCCCTCCCATGCGTTCTCGGCGACCCGGACCGCCGTCTCCAGTTCGCCGACCGTGGCGTCGAGCCGCCCCCGGGCGCTCTCCAGGGCGTCACCGGCGGCCTCCAGCGCGAACGGGCGCCAGGAAGACAGGATGCCGACCGTGACGCTCATGTGAAGGACCAACCCAACCGGTCTGCGCGGGCTGCCGCCAGCGCGTCCCTGTCTGCGTACTCGGCCAGGCATGTCTGAACGGTCAGAGCCCACTCCTGACATGCCTCGGAGAACGCGTTCAGGTCGGAAAGCAGAGTTCCGCCCACCTCGTCGAGCGCCCGGGCGGTCTGTGAGCCCGGCACAGCGTCCACACCTTGGTCGACCGCGGAGCGAAGCGCACCGGCCGGCACCTCGCCAACTATGGCGTCCACGCGTCGGGCTGCGGCCGAAACCCGTCCATGTTCTACGAACATCCCCACCCCCTGAGGGGCAGTATCGTCCCACATGTCCGTTCCCGGGGTTGGGGCTTCCGCCACCCCGCACGGTGCGCGGTGAGGGTGCGGTTCTGCGCGTCGTCCCGGTGGTGGGAGGCGACGACGTCGCCGTCTCATGTGCCCGGTCGTCAGGTAGGGGGCCACGCATCGCGAGCTCTCCGCATCACGCGCGATGAGCCGATCCGTGACACGAAAGCCCTCCGCCCGTGACCTCCCGGCCACTGCGGAGAGTGAGCTTGGGAAGGTGCGCGACGGTATGTGTCGCGCACCTTCCCGAGCTCCGGCGGCGTGGGCGCGGTCGGCTCGGCGTGACAGGGGAGCGTGGGCGGGTGATGCTCGACGGGTGAAGGCGACACCGAGGGCAGCCGCTCCGACACCGCGGGCAGCCGGCCCGACACCGCGGGCAGTCGGCGGATCGCTGGCCGGCGCCGTCGGCGCGGTCCTCGGGGTGGCGGCCGACGGCGTCGCGCGCCTGCGGGGCGCCAAGCCGCTGCATCCCCGCGGCGTCGTGGTGACCGGACGACTGCGGCGGCACGGGGCGACGTCGGGCGTGGAGTGGGTGGATGGGAAGGGGGACGACGTCGTGCTGGCGCGGCTCTCGCGCGGCGGCGGGCTGCCCGCGTGGCTGCCCGACGTGCACGGGCTCGCCCTGCGCGTCCCCGACGGCAACGGCCCCGCCGACCTCCTGCTCTCCACGACCGGGACGCTGCCCGGGCTCCGGCACGTGCTCGCGCCGCACGTCGACGTCGCCGCGGGGACGTACACGAGCCTGTGGCCCTACCGCGGGCCGCGGGGACCGGTGATGCTCGGGGCGCGGGCCCTCGCCGTCGGGCGGCAGCGCCTCCCGGCCGAGCCCGAGGCCCTCGGCGGCGCGCTCGCCGTCGAGCCACTCCACCTCCGGCTGGCCTGGGCGACGCTCGGGGGTCCGTGGCAACCGTTCGCGTCCCTCGAGCTCCGCGGCCCGGCGCAGGACGACGTCGACCCGCCCGTGCACTTCGACCCGCTCGACCCGCCGACCGGGCTCGCCACGTACCCGTGGGCCGCCGCGCTGCGCGCCCCCGCGTACGCCCGGGCGCGCGCCGTCGGGCCCGACACGAAGGAGGGGACCGTCATGACCGAGCGGCCTGAGGGAAGTGACGTCGCGCCCGACGACGACGCGCGTCCCGGCGAGCTGGACGACGCCGCGCGCGCCGGGGTGGCGAACGACGTCGGGAGCGCAGCCGCGAAGGAGGACGCGCCCGAGCCCGACGACCCGCGCAAGCCCGACTCGCCCCCGGACCTCACCGGTGCCTCGCGCCGCTACGTGCTGCGCAAGACGCTGCGGGAGTTCCAGCACGACCAGGTGACGGACCTCGCCGCGGCGCTCACCTACTGGGCGGTGCTCGCGGTCGCGCCCGCAGCCCTGGCGCTCGTCTCGCTGCTCAGCGTGGTCGGCGACGGCGAGCAGGTCGTCAGGGACGTGATGGACACCGTCGGGGACGTCGCGCCGGGGCTCGACCTCGCCGTGGTCGAGGACATCGTCCGCAACCTCGCGAGCCAGCAGGGCGGCGGGCTCGCGCTCGTCGTCGGTCTGCTCGTGGCCCTGTGGTCCGCGTCCGGCTACGTCAACGCGTTCTCGCGCGCGATGAACCGGATCTACGAGGTCGATGAGGGCCGGCCCGTGTGGAAGCTGCGCCCCGCGATGCTGCTGGTCACGCTCGTGACGCTGGTGCTCGTGGCCGTGACCTGCGCGGCGATGGCACTGTCCGGGCCCGTCGCGGCGGCGATCGGCTCGGCGATCGGGCTGAGCGACGCCGTCGTGACCGTGTGGGACGTCGCGAAGTGGCCCGTGATCGTGCTGCTCGTCGCACTCACCATCGCGATCCTCTACTACGGCACGCCCAACGTGCGTCAGCCGCGGTTCCGGTGGATCAGCGTGGGCTCGTTCGTCGCGATCCTCGTGTGGGCGGTCGGGACGGCGGCCTTCGGCCTCTACGTCGCGTTCTTCGGCAGCTACAACGAGACGTACGGGGCGCTCGCCGGCGTCATCGTCTTCCTGCTCTGGTTGTGGCTGACGAACAATGCGCTGCTGTTCGGTGCAGAGCTCGACGCCGAGCTCGAACGGGCCCGCCAGCTGCAGGCCGGCATGCCCGCGGAGGAGAGCCTCCAGCTCCCGCCGCGGGACACCGCGGCGAGCCGCAAGCGCGAGAAGCAGATCGCCGAGGACCTGGCGATCGGCCGCGCGCTGCGCCTGACCCGCGGGCGCCGCGCGGAGCCGACGCCGACCGACCGTTCCGGTCGCGGGCCGCACCCGACGAGGTCAAGATGACCATGGACGGGTCCCACCGACCTGCCGGGAACCATCGAGGAGAGGACGTCCATGGATCACTTCACGATCGCGACCGTCGCCGAGCAGAGCCCGGACTTCCGCCGCGTCCTGTGGACCGGCAAGTACGCGCAGCTCGTCATCATGACGATCCCGCCGGGCGGTGAGATCGGCGAGGAGGTCCACGAGGACACCGACCAGCTCCTGACGTTCGTCAGCGGCGTCGGCGAGGCGGTCGTGTCGGGCCAGACGCGCAAGGTCGCCGCCGGTGACCTCGTGGCGGTGCCCGCGGGCCGGACGCACAACTTCGTCAACACCGGCGAGAACCCGCTGATCCTCTACACGGTCTACGGCCCGCCGCACCACGCCGAGGACGCCGTGCACGCCACCAAGGAGGAGGCCGACCGCCTCGAGGAGGAGGGCAAGGACGAGCCGCCGAGCTGGACGGCCGGCGCCTCCGAGTGACCTCGGTGCGCGCGGCGCGGTCGCCCCGGCGACCCGCCGCGCGCCCGACCGTCGGGGCCCCTACGCGGGCAGCACGTACCAGTACATGAGCAGGTAGTTGAGCGCGGACGCGACGACGACCATTGCGTGCCAGATCTCGTGGAACCCGAAGACCCCGGGCACGGGGTTGGGCCGCTCGATGACGAAGATGACGAACCCCGCGGAGTACACGAGCCCGCCCGTCGCCAGGAGCACGAGCGCGCCCAGGGGGAGCGGTTCGCCCGACGCGACGAGCGCGACCGGCATCCAGCCGAGCGCGATGTAGAGCGTGTTCGTGACGTACTTCGGCAGGTCGTGCAGCGTGGAGCGCAGCGCGATGCCGACCCCGGCGATCGCCCAGACGGCGCCGAGCACCGCCCATCCGAACGTCGTCCGCACCAGCACGAGCACGAGCGGTGTCACGGTCCCGGCGATGAGCAGGAACACCGAGTCGTAGTCGAGCGTGCGCAGGATGGCGTTCACACGGGGCCCGCGGTCGATGCCGTGGTGGAGCGTGCTGAACACGAAGAGGGCGAGCATCGAGAAGCAGTAGATGCTCAGGCCGACGATCTTCCAGGGGTCGCCCTCGGCACCGGCCTGCGCGATGAGGAGAGCGGAGCCGACGACGGCGAAGCACGAGGCGACCAGGTGCGAGACGGTGTTGAACCGCTCGTCCGTGACGTGGACGCTGCCGTCCCTGCTGAGCAGGCCTGTGTCCACTGCTGCCTTCCGGGGGACGGGCGTGAGCGTTCCGGGTGGTCGGATGCGCGGGCTGCCGCGCGGACCTCAGCGTACCGAGAGTCACATCGGGGGTGTGGCGCTGCCCGGCGCGAGCGTCGACGTCGTCGTCGTCCAGGGCGTGGTGACTGGTTGCGCCGCCGGCCCGGGCTGCGCCGACCGGGTGAATTGTCTGATCGGCACCAAGGTCCCACGTAGACCCGTTGCTTGCCGTCAATACTGACCACATGGGTGATCACCAGCTCCGGGCACTGCGCGTCCTGGCCTGCAACAGCCGGATGCGCATCATGCGTCTCCTCCAGGAACGGCAGGGCCCCGTCCCCGTCGAGGAGGTCGCCGCCGGCGTCGGCCTGCACGTGAACACCACCCGTGAGCATCTCGACCGTCTCGTCGCGAGCGGCTTCGTGGTGCGCCAGCCGGAGCACCGCACCACGCGTGGCCGCCCCCGCATGCTCTACCGGTCGGTCGACAGCGCCGCCGCCGCCACGGTCGACTCCCGCGCTCGCGGCCAGCTCGTCCGGCTCCTCCTGGACGGCTACGGCCAGCCCATGGAGTCCCCGGTGGACGAGGCCGAGGTGGCAGGCGTGACATGGGCCGCCGAGCTCGGCTGTCCCGGCTCCACCGCCACGGACGACCCGGCCGCGGACCGCGAGGAGCAGATCGCCGCCCTCCAGCGCCACCTCGAGGATCTCGGCTTCGAGCCCGAGTTCGAGCGTGACTCGATGGAGCTCTCGCTCAGTCACTGCCCCTTCGCGGACGTCCCGTCCGAGCGCAAGGGCATCGTGTGCGGGGCGCACCTGGGCCTCGTCCGCGGCGTGCTCTCGCGCCACGAGGGCCCGCTGACCGTCTCCCAGCTCGTCCCGCGGGGCTCCGGCTCCCACTGCGTGGTCAAGCTCGCGAGCGCCTGACGTCAACCGAGCGGCGGCGCGTCCTGCGGGGCGCGCCGTCCCGCACGTCCGAGCACGCCCGGCAGCACGAACCACGCGCCGACCAGGCCCGCCAGGAGCAGGCCAGACACCACCAGGGCGACCGGGCGTCCGGCGACGATGTCGAACACGAGCATGACGACGCCGCTCACCACGACCGCCAGGAACACCAGCCCGATCCGCATGAAGCGGTCCGCCTCGGTGACCAGCGTGGACTTCGCCCGGCGCCGGAAGAGCCAGCGGTGCAGGCTGACCGGCGCGACCATGAGCCCCGTCGTCACCGCCGCGAGGACGACGAGCACCAGGTAGATGGTGCGCTGGGTCCCCGTGAGGTCGGCGAACCGCTGCTGGAACGGCACGGTCAGCAGGAACCCCGTGAGGATCTGGATGCCGGTCTGCGTGACCCGCAGCTCCTGGAGGATCTCGTTCCAGTTGCGATCCAGGCGCTCGGTCGGCGTCTCGTGACGGCCGTCCTCGCCCAGCGGGCGGTCCTCGCGCGTGTCCATGCCGCCCATCGTGCAGCGCGCACCGGCGGCCCGCCACCGACCCGCTCAGAGGAAGCGCAGCGGGTCGAACTCGGCGAGCGGGATGATCCGCAGCCGCGGCAGGACGACGTTGAAGGCACCGACGTCGCTCTCGAGGTCGAAGAGCTCGAGCCCCGCCGCGGTCTGGTTCTGCAGCCCGGTGCTCGTGAACTCGGTGAAGGCCAGGATGCCCACGTGCCGGTCGGTGCCGAGCAGGTCGGCGATCTGGGGTGCGAAGTCGCCGTCGTGGCTGGCGAGCAGCACGTCCCCGGGGCGCTCGACGAGCGCGGCCAGGGTGCGCTGGATGCCGATGTCGACGACCTTCTCGTGCGGGGCGCCGGCAAGGGGGATGGGTCGGAACCCGATGGCGAGGAGCGCCTGCACGAACGACATCGGCATCGTGCCGCCGGACGCGTCGAGGAAGAACAGACCGACGACGTCGTCCCCGCCCCACACGGTCCGCCCGAACTCGAGCACGCGTTCCCAGCGCGGCCGTTCCTCCGGCGCAGGTCGCGCGCCCAGGATCGACCCGCCCAGCGTCGCGTCGATGTTCTCGCCGTCGACCAGCACGTACGTGGTGCGTCGGGCTTCCGGTGCCGCGGTGGCGTCGTCGCTCATGCCGCGAGCGTAGGCCCGCGGACACCTGTGCGGGGAGTGCGCCGGGCGCGCGGGGCCCTCCGGGCGCGCCTCTGCACAAGGTCCGCCCCCGCCCACGGATCGCGAGCGGGGGCGATGTGGTGCCGTCTCACCCGCACAAGGTGTGGCGGTCCACCAGCGGCCCGGACGAGCCGGTCACTGCTCTCGCAGCGACTGTGACGTGTGAGGGAACGGTAACCCGGCCCGGTCCGGCCTGCACCGCAGAAGTGCCGTGAGTTCTCCGACCTGCAGGCCCGCCTCGGCCTTGCATCGGTCTTGACGAGCGCTTGACCTGGTGGTTCCCGCATCGTGGTCACGATGGCGTCCGGTCCGGGGACCTCGGGTGTCTCACCAGCCGGGACCACGCGGCAGGATGGGTTCCGGATCCCGGGACCGCGGCGATCCCGCGTAACGAGATCCAGATCACCCCCAACGTCTCAGGCGAGGTGTGCGTTGACTCTGCGACAGTTGGGGCGACACGTATGAGGTGGACCGTGGCAGGGTGGGAGCGAGTGCTGACGGACGTCGTGCGGGACCGCCGCGCGGATCTTCTCGCCTACGCGGCGTTGTGCACCACGACGCGCGGGGAGGCCGAGCTGGTGCTGCGCGAGGCACTCGTGCGCGCGTTCTCCGGCCGACGCCGGCCACGCTCCGCGGACGACGCCACCGCGGCCGTCCGCGCCGCGGTGCGCACGGTCTGCGCGGTCCGCGCCGACGCACCGTCGACCGGCACCGCACGGGTCGTCGCAGCACGGTCGGCAAGGCCTGCACGGGCCACCGCGACGGACAACGCACGGGCCACCGCGACGGACAACGCACGGGCGACCGCGACGGTCACCGCACGGGACACCGCACGGGTGCTCGTCGACACGCGGGCCGCCCTTGCCGCACTCGCGACGATGCAGCGCCTCTGCGTCGTCGCGCACCACGTCGACGACCTGCCCGTCGGGCGGATCGCGGAGGACCTGCGCACGTCCGAGGCCGCCGTCCGGCGTGAGCTCGCGGCCGGCACGGCCGAGCTGCGCCGCCTCGTCGGTGCGTCCATGGAGTGCGCGGTCCAGGAGATGCGGGACACCGCCTCGATCCCCTCCGTGCCGAGCCAGGGGAGGGCGTCATGAGCGACGGCCCCCTCGACTTCGGCAACCTGCTTCGCGACTACGCGGCCGGGCAGGAGTCCGCCGCCGCCGCGTCCGCCCCCGACCCCTCCGTCGAGGTGCTGCAGCTCGCGTCGAAGGTGCGCCGTCGCCGCCTCGCGCGGTCCGGCACGATCGCCGCCATCGGTGCTGCCGCCGCGCTCGTCGGCGTGGTCGCGGTCTACGGCGTCACGCGCCCCGACCCCGTCCCGCCGGCCCCGCAGCCCACCGAGACGGCCACCGTCGAACCGACTCCCGACGCGACCGAGACGAACGAGCCCGACGCCGGCCCGACGGCCGCCCCCGTGGAGACTGCGAGCGTCACGCGCCACGACCTCCTCCCGCAGGTCGAGCCGATGCGCGACGACCTGTGGGAGCAGACCGACGACGAGTGGATCCTCGGGCGTTACAGCGCCTCGAAGGAGAACCCGGACGGCAGCTTCGTGCGCTCGCCCGACGTCCTCTACCTCCTCGCGCCCGACGGGACGACGTACGAGGTCGAGCTGCGCGGCCTCCCGCTGCCCGAGGGGGCACCCGCTCCCCGCTGGTACCTCACGGAGTGGATGCCGGGTGACTCGCGCGCCGTGTTCGTCGGCGCGTTCGACGAGGACAACCCGGGCGAGGACATCTCGGTCGTCGTCGACCTGCGTACGGGCGAGGAGCTCGTCCGGTACTCCTCCTGGGAGGACATCGTCGTGCTCCTGCCGCAGGACCGCACGCTCGTGATCCGGCAGAACGACGCCGGGCTAAAGGTCGCACAGGTGCACGACCGGGACGGCTACCACCTCCACGAGATCGGCCCCTTCGAGATGGCCGAGGGCTCCGCCGGCCACGTGTGGTCGCGAGGCTGGGCCGTCGACCCGTCCCGCACCCAGCTGCTGCTGCAGACCACCAGCGGCATCAGCGCGTTCGACCTCGACCAGATGCGCGAGCTGGCGATCCCGGTGCTCCCCGCGCCGGCGCAGCAGCCCTGCCACGCCCTCGGCTGGCTCGAGCACGACCGGTTCGTTCTCAGCTGCGACGAGATGGAGGACCTCGGCGACGGCATCCAGGGCCTCGGGGCGCACCTGTGGATCGCCAACTTCGGCGACGGCTCGTCCCGCCGCATCACCGAGCTCTACCAGCCGGACGGCTCCCAGGTCACGGAGGTCCGCCAGATCGGCGACACCCTCGTCGCCGACCGGTCCGGCTCCACGTGCGACCCGGAGCTCGCCGTGGTCGAGGCCGACGGGACGCAGCGGGTCGTCGGGGGCGTCGAAGCTCTCGACATCATCGGCGTCCGCGCTGGCCAGCTCGTCGCGGAGACCTGGGCGTGCGACGGCACCGCCACCGGCGTGGTCTCGATCGACGTCGCGACCGGCCGCGTGTCGCTCCTCGTGCCGCGCGTCGAGGGCGCCTGGGTGGACTTCCTCGCCCCGTCCGGCCTCGGTCAGATGTCCCGCACCTTCGGGATGTGGTGACGATGGCCGACTGGGAGACGATGCTCGCGGAGATCGTCCGCACCCGGCGCAGCGCGCTCGTCGGGTACGCGGCCCTCTTCGCCCTCAACCGCGTCGACGGGGAGGACCTGGTCCAGGAGGCCCTGGTCCGCGTCTTCGCCAAGCGCCGCAGCTTCACGGACGCGGCCAGTGCCGAGGCGTACGTCAAGGCCGCGATCCGCACGTGCTTCCTCGACCGGACCCGCCGGGCCAAGACGGCGCAGGGCCGTGCCCACCTGTTCCTGGTCGACGACGTCCGCAGCCCCGAAGCGTCCGTCGTCGCCGGGGTCGACGTGGCCGCCGCCCTCGCGACCCTCTCGCCGCGCGAGCGTGCCTGCGTCGTCGCGCGGTACTTCGACGACCTCGCGGTCGCCGAGGTCGCCGCCGAGCTCGGGCTGAGCGACGGTGCCGTCAAGCGGTACCTGTTCGACGCGACGGCCAAGCTCCGCGAGCGCCTCGGGGACGCGGTGTCGTTCCCGACGGCGGAGTCCGCGCCCGTCGCGGTCCGCGCCGTCACGCCCGCCGTCGGAAGGAAGGGCCGATGAGCGTCGACATCGGTGCCCTCCTCACGGGCTTCGCACGCGCGGAGGCCGCGGCGGCCGCCGCCGTCGCTCCGGACCTCGCCACAGAGATCGACCTGCTCACCAGGTTGGTTCGCGTACGGCGCGTGCGGCGCCTGCTCGCGGTGGTGCTCGGCGGCGCCGTGGTCCTCGCCGTGCTCAGCGCGATCGGTGGCCCGCTGGGCTGAGGTGCTCGGACGAATCGCCGTCCACCTCCCGCACCGACTGCCCCGTGTGCACCACTATGGGTGCACCCGGTGGTGCGCACCTCGGGTGCCGTGCCGTGTCCGGGACCCCCGCCCGGACGCTGTCCCGAGGGAGGTCGGCGTGGGCCTGGTCCGCGCATGGTTCGCTCACCTCGACGGCACCCGTACGGGGACCCTGCGGCGCGTCGCGGGCATCGTCTGCTGCATGGACGCCGTCCTCGTCGGCGCGCGCCCGTTCGCCGAGCTGGGCGTCGAGCGGGGCCTCTACCTGACCGTCGCCGTCGCGCTCGCGGTCAACGGGCTGCTGCTCGTCGTCTCGCGCGGCTGGTCGGACACCTGGGGGCGGGTCCTCGCCGTCACGCTCCCCACGATCCTGGTGCTCGGTCTCCTCATGTCGACCGACGACGTCGGCGCGCTGCCCGTGCTGCTCGGCTGGTCGTGCCTGGCGGGGGCGTACTTCCCGAAGCCCGCGACGGCGTGGCACAACGTCCTGCTCATCGCCGTGGGGATGGCCGCGGTCGTGATTCTGTCCGAGGACCCGGAGATGACCTGGTACGCGTGGGCCGTCGTCGTCGGGGCGTGCACGGCGTGCGCAGGGACGGTTCGCCTCATCGCCCGGCACGGTGACGCGATCGTCGACCGGCTCAGCGACCGCGCGGCCCGGGACCCGCTGACCGGCCTGCTGAACCGGCGCGCGTTCGACGAGCAGCTCGACGCGATCTGGACCGAGGGCGGCCGGATGTCCGTGGCGTTCTTCGACCTCGACCACTTCAAGATCGTCAACGACACCTACGGTCATGCCGTGGGCGACGCCGTCCTCGTGGAGTTCGCGCGCGTGCTGCGCGGCCACGTGCGCGACGGCGACGTCGTCGCGCGTACCGGTGGCGAGGAGTTCGGCGTCGTCCTGGCCGGCCGGGGCGTCGCGAACGTGCTCGAGCGGGCCCAGGCCGTCGTCGACGCGTTCGCCGCGACCCGCATCCCGGCGGACGACCTCGTCCTGCGCTGCACGGTCAGCGCCGGCGTCGCGGTCCGCGAGTCCCGGCACACGGGCACGTCGCACCTGTGCCGCGACGCCGACCGTGCGCTCTACCTGGCCAAGGAGGCCGGGCGGAACCACGCGGTGCTGCACGACCCCGCGCGCGCCCTCGGCGAGTGAGGCCCCGTCAGGGGTACAGGCCGCGCGTGCGGTGCGCCGTGGCGACGCGCTGGACCGACAGCAGCAGCGCGGCGTCGCGCAGGCTCACGTCCTCCCGGCGCGCCAGGTCGGCGACCGCCGTGTACGCCAGCTGCATGCGCTGGGCGAGCCGCTCCTCGATCTGCGCCTCCGTCCACCAGTAGGCCTGCTGCGCCTGCACCCACTCGAAGTAGGAGACGACCACGCCACCCGCGTTGGCCAGGATGTCCGGCACGACGACGACGCCCCGGTCGGCCAGGATCGCGTCGGCCTGCGGGGTGGTCGGGCCGTTCGCGCCCTCGACGACCCACCGGGCCTTCACCGACGGCGCGTTCTCCTGCGTGAGCACGCCCTCGACCGCCGCAGGGACGAGGACGTCCACGTCCGTCGTCAGGAGGTCGGCGTTGTCGAGGGCGTCCGCGCCCTCGAAGTCCACGACCGAGCCCGTGCGCGCGACGTGCTCGAGGAGCTTCGGCAGGTCCAGCCCGCCGCTGCGGTGCACGCCGCCGTACTCGTCGCTCACCGCCTCCACGCGCGCGCCCGCCTCCGCGAGGAACCGCGCGGCGTGCGAGCCGACCTTGCCGAAGCCCTGGACGGCCACGCGCACGTCGGGCAGGTCGAGTCCTGCCTCCGCGAGTGCGGCCCGGGTCGAGTGGACGACGCCGCGCGACGTCGCGGTTGCGCGGCCCAGGGAGCCGCCGACCTCCAGCGGCTTGCCGGTGACGACCGCGGGGATCGTGTAGCCCCGGTTCACCGAGTAGGTGTCCATGACCCAGGCCATCGTGCGCTCGTCGGTGCCGATGTCCGGCGCCATGATGTCCCGCTCCGGGCCGATCATCGGCAGGATCTCGCTCGTGTAGCGGCGCGTGACGCGCTCGAGCTCGTCGGTGGAGTAGGCGCGTGGGTCGATCGCGACGCCGCCCTTGGCACCGCCGTACGGCAGTTCGACGACGGCGCACTTCCAGGTCATCCACATCGCCAGGGCCCGGACCTCGTCGACGTCGACCATCGGGTGGTACCGCAGGCCGCCCTTGCCGGGGCCGCGCGTGATGTTGTGCTGGACACGGAAGCCGTGCAGCACCTGGGTGCTCCCGTCGTCGCGGCGCAGCGGGATCGCGACGTGGATCTCGCGGCGGGGGGTCGCGAGCATCGCGTGCAGGCCCTCGTCGTAGCCGAGGCGCTCGACGGCGGCGGCGAGCTGCGCCTGCGCGGTCGCGAGCGGGCCGGCCTGGGTGGGGCGGGCCATGTCGGGGGCGGCGGCGGGGACGGCGCCGACGGGCGGAGCGGCAGGGTCCGTGGTCGGGTCGGGGTCCTGGGCGCTGGTCATCTTTCCTCCTGGGCGTCGGCCGGGCATCGTCGTCCGTCCGGGCCACTCTGGCCCGAGCATGCCGCTCCCGCCAAAACGGTCCCGCCCGGGTGTAACGGGTCGGGTGTCCTCCCGCCTGCCCGCGCGCGTCCGCTCAGAGGGAAAGGCCTCGCAGCATGTCGGACCCGGCTCGTACTCTCGCCGAATGAGCGAATCGGCTGATATCCCCGGCATCCGGGCGCGTGGGCTCGTGAAGAAATACGGCGACGTCACGGCCCTCGCGGGCGTCGACCTGACGGTCCCACGAGGGACCGTGCTCGGGCTCCTCGGGCCCAACGGCGCCGGCAAGACGACGGCGGTCCGGATCCTCACCACCCTGCTCCGGCCGGACGAGGGCGAGGCGGAGGTCGCAGGCGTCGACGTGCTGCGCAACCCGCGCGAGGTGCGGCGGCGCATCGGCCTGTCGGGCCAGTACGCCGCGGTGGACGAGTACCTGACCGGCTACGAGAACCTGGTCATGATCGGCCGCCTGTACCACCTCGGCCGCAAGCGGGCCCAGGAGCGTGCGCGCGAGCTCCTCGCGGCGTTCCGGCTCGAGGAGGCCGCCGATCGGCCGAGCCGCACCTACTCCGGCGGCATGCGGCGCCGGCTCGACCTCGCGGGCGCGCTCGTCGCGGACCCACCGGTCCTCTTCCTCGACGAGCCGACCACGGGCCTCGACCCGCGCGGCCGCACCGACATGTGGGAGGTCATCCAGAACCTCGTCGCGGGCGGCACGACGCTCCTGCTCACCACGCAGTACCTCGAGGAGGCCGACCACCTCGCCGACACGATCGTCGTCATCGACCACGGCCGGGTCATCGCGCGGGGCACCGCGGACGAGCTGAAGGCCCAGGTCGGGGGCGAGCGCCTCGAGATCACCGTGCGCGACGCCGCGCGGCTGGACGAGGCCGCCCGGCTCCTCGCGCCGCTCGGCGTCGGCGAGCCGTCCCTCGACGAGCACCGTCGCGCCGTCGTCGTACCCACCGCGGGTGGCTCCGGCGTCCTCGCCGACGCGCTGCGACGCCTCGACGCGGCATCGGTCGAGATCGACGACGTCGGCCTGCGGCGTCCCACCCTCGACGACGTGTTCCTCACCCTCACCGGGCGCCCCGCCGAGGAGGCCCCGGACACCGACGACGACGACGGGCGCAGCAGGCAGCCGTCCGCCGCAGGGAAGCAGGCCCGCTCATGAGAGTCCCCACCGTGATCGCGGACGCGGACGTCGTCGCGCGCCGCAACATCACCAAGATCAAGCGGGTCCCGGACCTGCTCGTCTTCACCACGCTCCAGCCGATCATGTTCGTCCTGCTGTTCGCGTACGTGTTCGGCGGGGCGATCGGCGGGTCGCTCGCGGGGCAGTCGAGTGCCGCCTACCGCGAGTTCCTCATGGCCGGGATCTTCGCCCAGACCGTCGTCTTCGGCGCCACGATCACCGGCTACGCGCTCGCGGAGGACGTCCGCAAGGGCATCATCGACCGGTTCCGGTCGCTGCCGATGGCGCCGTCCGCCGTGCTGACGGGGCGCACGTTCAGCGACGTCGTGAACAACGTCCTCGTGCTCGTCGTGATGTCGCTGACCGGGCTGCTCGTCGGCTGGCGCATCCGCGGGTCCGTCGGTGAGGCCCTGCTCGGCTACCTCGTGCTCCTGGCGTTCGCCTACGCGATCTCCTGGATCATGGCGTGGGTCGGGATGCTCGTCCCGAGCCCCGAGGTCGTCAACAACGCGGCCTTCATCATCATCTTCCCGCTGACGTTCATCGCGAACACCTTCGTGCCGCTCGAGACGCTGCCCGGCCCGCTCCAGCGGTTCGCCGAGTGGAACCCCGTCTCCACGGTCACGCAGGCCGCACGGGACCTGTTCGGCAACGTGTCGGCGGACGCCACGCCGCCGCCCACGAGCTGGGCGCTCGAGAACCCCGTGCTCTACACGTTCCTGTGGGCGGTCGCCATCCTGGCGATCTTCGTCCCGCTCGCCAACGCGCAGTACCGCAAGGCGGCCAGCCGCTGAGGTCACGCACGGCGGCCGGCCGGTCAGCCCCGGTACTCGAAGTGCCAGTACTCGGGGTTGCCCGGATCGGTCGCCGAGGGGGACACCCAGCCGTACGCGGGACCGTTCGCGACGAGCCACTCGTAGCGGGGAGAACCGAAGTCGTAGGCCG
The DNA here is from genome assembly GCA_023428465.1 of Actinomycetes bacterium. Taxonomy (GTDB): domain Bacteria; phylum Actinomycetota; class Actinomycetes; order Actinomycetales; family Cellulomonadaceae; genus Actinotalea. Next base: position 598 of record JAEYXM010000169.1, on the reverse strand, counting down.
CCCACTCCCACGTGTCGATCGCGGTGCCCCAGCCGTGGTTCGACGTGCCCGGCCGCGCCGCGAGGCCGCCGAACAGCTCGCGAGCCCGCACCTGGTCGTCGTAGGACCGGTAGGACAGGTCCACGGCGATGTTCTCCCCGAACTGGGCCCGGAACGCGTCGTTGAGGCGGGTCAGCGCCTCGGCGGCGTCCGTGCGCAGCCACTGCTGGTTGCCCAGGGCGTCGGCGCACCAGGACAGCGGCGTCATCGCGGACCGGGGGATCCGCCCGTTCGAGCCGTCGCCGTCCTCGGTCGGCACGGACGTGTGCAGAGTGCCCGCGCCGCCGTCGGACGGCTCGTAGGAGCCCGTGCCGCCGCAATCCGCGCCGGCGCCGCCGACCTGCTGCGACGCCTCCCGCGCCGCCTCCTCGGCCGCGGCCTGCTCCGCCGCTGCCGCGGCTGCGTCGTCGGCCGCCGCCTGCCACGCCGCCTGCGACTCGGTGACGGCCGCCGTCGCGGCCACCAGGTCCGCGACCGCGTTCTCGAGCGCACCCAGGTCCGCCCGCGACGGCTCATCGGGTGCACGGTCCAGCCGCAGCCGCAGCGCGTCGGCGAGCCG
>JAEYXM010000139.1 GCA_023428465.1 Actinomycetes bacterium | reverse complement strand
CCCGCGACCCGTGCCTCCCGCGGCGCGCCCGCCGCCCCGACGTCGGGCGTCGCGGGCGCCGGCCCGAGCGGCGCGATCGCGGGACCCTGTCCGTCGAGGGCTGCGCGCAGCGCGTCCACCAGGGCGTCGAGCGGCGCGTCCGAGGGAACGCTCACCAGGGCGCGCGGCTGCACCGCCCCAGCCTAGGACCGCCGTACAGTGGTGGACCGATGGCACCGAGGCAGCCGGCCGAGCAGGCCCGGCGAGGAGGAGTTGCAGTGGCTCGACCGAACGCGACCCACGCCCACCCGCGACGCAGGAGCCGCCGCACAGCGGTGGCGACCCTCGTCGTGGCGGCCGTCGCGCTCGCCGGCGCGTGCTCGTCGTCGACGCCCGAGCCCGTGGTGACCCCGCCGCCCGTGACGATCACCCCCGACGTGCCCGAGCAGCGCACCGCGCCGCCGGAGCCCGTCGTCCCGCTCGTGTGGCCGCTGACGGGCGTGCAGACCGCCGAGGTCGCCAACCGCCCCGCGATCGCCGTCAAGATCGAGAACACCACCGTGGCGCGGCCCCAGGCCGGCCTCGAGGCCGCGGACGTGGTGTGGGAGACGATCGTCGAGTTCGAGGTGTCGCGCCTCGTCGCGGTGTACCACTCGCAGTGGCCGGAGGAGGTCGGGCCCATCCGCTCCGTGCGGCCCATGGACCCGCTGATCGCGTCCCCGCTGCGGGGCCTCATCGCGTTCTCCGGTGGCCAGCAGGGCATCCTGAACCTCATCTACAGCTCGCCGCTGCAGCCCATCAGCCACGACGCCGGCGCCGACGGCCTCTACCGGGTCGGCCGCCGGTCCGCGCCGCACAACGTCTACGGCTCGCTCGAGGCGTTCCGCGCGCAGGCCGACGCCGACCACTCCGCGCCGCCCGCCCCGCAGTTCCAGATCGCGACCCGCCCGGGCCTCGCGACGGCCGTGACCTCCGGGACCCCGGCGAACCTGCTGAGCTTCAACCTCTCGGCGCAGTCCAAGCCGCGCTGGGAGTGGGACGCCGCGAGCGGCACGTGGCTGCGGTCCGAGGGTGAGCGGCCGGCGATGGCCGAGAGCGGCGCGCGCCTGTCCGCGGTCAACGTCGTCTCGATCACCGCGCCGCACCCCGGCACGGTGTTCGGCGCCCAGAACGGCGCGACCGTCCCGACGTACGAGCTGGTCGGCGAGGGCGACGCGGTCGTCGCGACCGGTGGTCAGGTCGTCAACGGCCGCTGGCGCAAGGCGTCGCAGGAGGAGCCGATGCTCCTGTTCACCGCCGATGGTCAGCCCCTGCTGCTCGCCCCCGGCAACACGTGGGTCGAGCTGGTCCCGGCGGGGTCGGGCAGCCTGACGATCGGCTGAGCCCGCCCGACGACGTCGCCCCGTCCCGCACACGAGGCCGGCGGACGCCGTCCTACGACCAAGGGATGAGCGGCCCCGGGGCGTTGTGCTGCCCGGGGCTGAAGTCCTGACGCCCACGTCCAGCCCGCCGGGCGATCCGCCGACCGGGGTCGGACGGCCAGCCTTGAGGCATGGCACAGATCACCGCGTCCGACCTGCAGGGCCTCCCGATCGACGAGGCGGACCTGGAGCTGGTCCGTGACGAGCGGTTGCGGTCGGCCGTCCCCGTGGCGGTGGCTGTCGCCGCACTCCTCGCCGTGCTGCTGGCGGGCTCGTTCGCCGTGCGCACGCTCGTCGACTTCGGCGCCTGGTTCCTCGCCGGATGAGCACCGTCCGGCCCGGACGTGTCCCCCGGGCCGGACGGTCGCCGGCGGCCGACGTCAGAAGTAGTACGGGAAGCGGGACCAGTCCGGGTCCCGCTTCTCCAGGAACGCGTCGCGGCCCTCGACGGCCTCGTCGGTCATGTACGCCAGGCGGGTCGCCTCACCGGCGAACACCTGCTGCCCGGCCAGGCCGTCGTCGGCCAGGTTGAACGCCAGCTTGAGCATGCGCACCGCCTGCGGGGACTTCCCGGCGATCGTGCGCGCGTACTCCCACGCCAGGTCCTCCAGGTCGTCGTGGTCGGCGACCTCGTTGATCGCGCCCCACCGCTCGGCGTCGTCGGAGGAGTACTCGCGGGCCAGGAAGAAGATCTCCCGCGCGCGCTTCTGCCCGACCTGCCGGGCCAGCAGAGCCGAGCCGTACCCGCCGTCGAACGAGCCGACGTCGGCGTCGGTCTGCTTGAAGCGCCCGTGCCGGCGGCACGCGACGGTCAGGTCGCAGACGACGTGCAACGAGTGCCCGCCGCCGGCCGCCCACCCGTCGACGACCGCGATGACGACCTTCGGCATCGTGCGGATGAGGCGCTGCACCTCGAGGATGTGCAGCCGCCCGGCCCGCGCGGGGTCGACGGCGTCGGCGGTCTGCGCGGTCGGGTCCGCGGTGTACCGGTACCCGTCGCGACCGCGGATCCGCTGGTCGCCGCCCGAGCAGAACGCCCAGCCGCCGTCGCGCGGGCTCGGCCCGTTCCCGGCGATGAGGACGACACCGACGTCGGGCGTCATGCGCGCGTGGTCGAGGACCCGGTAGAGCTCGTCGACCGTGTGCGGCCGGAAGGCGTTGCGCACCTCCGGCCGGTGGAAGGCCACGCGCACCACGGGCAGGTCGCGCTCGGCAGCGCCACCCTCGGCGCCGCCGTCGGCGCCCCGGTCGACGCCGCGGTGGTAGGTGATGTCGGTGAGGTCGCCGAACCCGTCGACCACGCGCCAGCGCGTGGGGTCGAACGTCTCGGAGACCCGGTCGGGCAGCGCGCTCACGACGCCGACTCTAGCGACGCGCCGTCGGGCCGCCGGGGATGGCGGTGGAGATGACACCGGGAGATGGCACCCTCGAGCGAGGGCTGTCAGCCGAGTGGAGGTCGCCGTGGCGTGGTTCGTGCTCATCGTGTCGGGGCTGCTCGAGGCCGGCTGGGCCCTGAGCCTCAAGGCGTCCGACGGGTTCTCGCGGCTGTGGCCGTCGGTCGCGTTCATCGTGCTGCTCGTCGCGAGCATGGGTGGCCTCGCGTGGTCGCTGCGCACCCTGCCGGTCGGTGTCGCCTACGCGGTGTGGACCGGCGTCGGCGCGTCCGTGACCGCGATCGTCGGGATGGCGTGGCTCGGCGAGGCCGTCACCGTCGGGAAG
>JAEYXM010000049.1 GCA_023428465.1 Actinomycetes bacterium | reverse complement strand
AACGAGTGACGTCCGCCGCAGCACCGGGCTGCGACGGCGGTCGCGCCGCTGAGGACGAGAAGTGCGGCGAGGGCGGCCGCGGCCTTGGTGACGGGCCTTCCGGCGAGCCGCGGGGTGGGTGGGGCGGCAGGTCGAGGGGCCGATCGGCGGGAGGCGCGGGCGGGGCGTCGGAGGCGCGGATGCGCGGGTATTCGGAAGGTCACGATCATGGACTCCTCTTTGCGGGTCTTTTAACCGAGTCCCAGTAGGAGGGCGGTGCGGCCCCGCGGTCAAGCGCTCGTCCATTAGCCCGAACGAGTGACGTCCGCCGCAGCACCGGGCTGCGACGGACGTCACATCGATCAGGTCAGCGTGAACAGGGGCTGACCACCCTCTGCAACGTTTTGGTCACGGCGTGATGGCCGAGCCCGTGTAGCGGAGCGCGGCGCCGGTCGGCGTCGTGTTGCCCGTGAAGGCCGCGAGGGCCTTCGAGCCCGGGTCGAGGTACCCGTCCCGGGGGTTGCCGAGCACGGACCCGGTGATCCTCACCGAGGCCCCCGGGGCCGACACGACGTGGTCGCCACCGAGCAGGCGGGCCCGGGTGATGGTCACGTTCCGAGCGCCACCGTTGTCGGTACCGAGCCAGATCGCCGCGTTGTGCTGGGACTTGTACGTGCCCAGGTCCACCACGACGTTGTCGATCGTGAGGCCGTCCGCCCCGCGGACCTCGATGCCCTCGTAGGTCATCGACGACGTCACCACGGGGTTGTGGATCCACGAGTCGCGGATGACGACGTTGCTCACCGGGCCGCTGCCCGCGGTGATCTGGATGCCGTCCCGGCCGCTGGTGCCGAAGACGTCCACCCGGGTGAGCGTTGCGCCCGCGGTACCGGACAGGACGACCGCGCCGAACTCGGAGTCCTCGATGCGCAGGTTGTCGCCGCGGAAGATCGCGGTGCCGGTGATCCGGACGTTGCGCAGGACGAGGTTGTCGCCCACGAACGTCGCGTCGCCGTTGATGACCTTGTTCGAGATCGTCGTGTCAGCGGTGCGGATGTAGCCGCCGGCCATCGAGGTCAGCTTGGCGCCCGACACCGTGCCGGTGTTGCTCGCGGACGGCACCGCCGTCGTCGGCGCCGTCGTCGGCGTCGGCGTCGGGGTCGGGGTCGGGGTCGGAGTGGGTGTCGGAGTGGGTGTCGGAGTGGGTGTCGGAGTGGGCGTGGGGGTCGGCGTCGGGGTCGGCGTGGGGGCCGAGGTCCCGACGGTCACCTTGTTGCCCGAGTAGACGAGCGGCGCGCCGGTCGGCGAGACGTTGTCCGTGAAGGCGGTGAGCTGCGTCGAGTTCGGGTCGTAGTAGCCCCACCTGCCCGCGGCCACGGTCGTGCCCGTGATCCTCACGTTGGTGCCGTGGCTGACGAGGGTGTACCCGCCGCCCAGGAACCACGAGTTCTCGACGGTGACGTTGCTGTTGCCGCCGTTGGCGTTCTCGAGGAAGAGCGCGCCGTTGAAGCCGGTGGAGTAGGTGCCCAGGTCGACGACGGTGTTGCGGATCGTCAGACCCTTCGCGCCGCGCACCTGGATGCCGTCGTAGTGGGACCCGTTCGCGACCTTGGGGTCGTGGATCCAGGAGTCGGTGATGACGACGTCGCTGACCTGCCCGGTCCCGGACGTGATGTGCAGTCCGTCCTGCGCCGGGTTTCCGAACACCTCGATGCGTGCGGCGCGGACGCCGGCCGTGCCGGACAGGGCCCAGGAGCCGAACTCGGAGTCCTCGATCACGATGTTGTCCCCACGGAAGACCGCGTGGCCGGTGACCCGGATGCCCCGGACCGTGAGGTTCGACCCGGTGAAGATGACGTCACCGTTGATGACCTTGTTGGCGATCGTCCCGGTGGTGCTCACCGTGCCGCCGGACATCGAGGTGAGCGTCGTGCCGGAGGGCACGCCGGTCGTCGCGGCCGTCGGCTTCCCGGGGCTGCCCGGCGTCGGCGTGGGCGTCGGCGTAGGTGTGGGCGTGGGCGTCGGCGTGGGCGTCGGCGTAGGTGTCGGCGTAGGTGTGGGTGTCGGCGTGGGCGTGGGCGTGGGCGCCGGGGTGGCCGCGGCGCCCTCGACCAGCTTGCCGCCGGTGAAGCTCAGGCCCTTGCCGGTCGGGCTGACATTGCCCGAGAAGGTGGTGAACGTGGAGCCGGGGTAGGCGTAACCCCAGTTCGCGGCGCCGATCACGTTGCCGGTGAAGACCACGTTCGTCGCGCCCTTGGTGTTCAGCGCGTAGCCGCCGCCGGTGATCGTCGAGTCGGTGACCGTGATGTTCTTGTTGCCGCCGTTGGCGCTCTCCAGGAAGAACGCGGCGTTGAACTGGCTCTGGTAGGTCCCCAGCTCGATCGCGACGTTGTCCAGGGTGAGTCCGTCGACCCCGCGCACCTGGATGCCGTCGTAGTGCTGGCTGCCCGTGACCTTCGGGCTGTGGATCCACGAGTCGCGGATCACGACGTCGCGCACCGCACCGGTGCCGGCCGTGATGTGCAGGCCGTCCTGGCCGTAGTTGCCGAAGACGTCGACGCGCGTGGCGCGGACGACCTCGGTGCCGGACAGGGCCCACGAGGCGAACTCCGAGTCCTCGATGGTGATGTTGTCCCCACGGAACACCGCGTGCCCGGTGATCCGGACGTTGCGGAGCGTGAGGTTCGAGCCCACGAACGTGACGTCACCGTTGATGACCTTGTTCTCGATCGTGCCCGTGGTGTTCAGGTACCCGCCGGCCATGCTGGTGAGCGTGACGCCGGCGCGGACACCGGTGGTGTCGGCGGACGGCTTCGTGGCCGCCTCCGACGAGGCGGCGGGCGCAGTGATGAGCCCGCCTACGAGGAGCGCCGCGGCGCCCCAGGTCTTGATCTTCATGGTTCTCCCCCAACCAGGTGCCGCACTGTGCGGCCCGGGGGGTTATCCGGCACGAATCCTTGATCAATGAACTTGAGTTCACCGGTTCTTCACCTTCGCCGGGGTGATTTTTCACGGCCGATCAAGGAACCTGGGGCATTGGTCCCAGAGGCCCGTGAGGGCCCCGACATTCATCCACAGGCCTGTGGACAAGTGCGGAACCGGGCATACCCGGGCACACCCCGACAGCCCCCCGCAGACGCCTCTGACCAGGGCAGACGCCGAGAAGTCGCCCCCTGCACGGGCCACCTCGAGGCCGGGTCCCGACGCCGCGGACCGAGCGTCCCGCGGCCAGGTGCCGCCCGGGCGCTAGGGTCCGAGCCATGGGTCCGGACAACTCGGAGCGCGACCTCAGCGCCCTCGTGCGGAGCAACGTGCCTCTCATCGTGATCGAGACGCGCGACGAGGCCCGTGCCCGGCAGGCCGTCCTGGACATCGCCCGCGCGTCGACCACGCCCCTGGCCGTCTTCGAGTGGGCCGTCACCCGGGGCCTGAGGCGCGCCGACGTCGACCTCGGGCCCGCGCAGGCGTTCAACGCCGAGCCGGGCCGCGTCCTCGGCTGGCTGCGCGACGCCGTCCCCGGCGTGTACGTGCTCCTGGACTTCCACCCCTACCTCGACGACCCGGTGCACGTGCGCATGCTCCGCGACGTCTGCGAGGGCTACGCCCGCCGCCCGCGCACCGTCGTCCTCGTCAGCCCCAAGGTCGACGTCCCGGAAGAGCTCGCCACGTACGCCGCCCGGTTCGAGCTCGCCCCGCCCGACGCCGCCGAGCGCCGCGCGATCGTCGACCGCGTCGCGCGCGAGTTCGTGACGCGCAACGGCACCTACGTCACGGCCGACGAGCGCTCGATCGCCCTCCTCGTGGAGAACCTCGCCGGGCTGTCCGCGACCGACACCGAGCGACTCGCGCGCACGGCGATCTACCACGACGGCGCCATCACGCCCGCGGACGTCCCGCTCGTCACCCGCGCCAAGTACGACCTGCTGGCCCGCGGCGGCGTGCTCACCTTCGAGCTCGACGTCGCGCCCGTCTCCGAGCTCGCCGGCATGACGCGCGTCAAGGAGTGGCTGCAGCTCCGCACGCCCGCGTTCACCGGCGCCGCGCCCGCGCTCGACCCGCCGCGCGGGCTCCTGCTGCTCGGCGTGCAGGGCTGCGGCAAGAGCCTCGCCGCCAAGGTCGCGGCCGCCGTCCTCGGCGTGCCGCTGCTGCGCATGGACCTCGCCGCGATCCACGACAAGTACGTCGGGGAGTCCGAGCGCAAGCTGCGCGAGTCGCTCGCCACAGCGGACCTCATGGCCCCCTGCGTCGTCTGGATCGACGAGATCGAGAAGGGCTTGGCGACGTCCGACGGCGACGCCGGCTCCTCCACGCGCGTGCTCGGCACGTTCCTGACCTGGCTCGCCGAGAAGCGGGGCCGCGTCTTCGTCGTCGCGACCGCCAACGACATCTCCCAGCTGCCGCCCGAGCTCATCCGCAAGGGCCGCTTCGACGAGATCTTCTTCGTCGACCTGCCGAGCCCGGTCGTCCGGGAAGCGGCGCTGCGGATCCACGCGCAGCGGCGCGGCGTCGCGCTCACGGACGCCGACGTCACCGCGCTCGCCGCCGCGTGCGAGGGGTTCTCCGGCGCGGAGATCGAGCAGGCGGTCGTGTCCGCCGCGTACGCCGCCCAGCCCGCGGGCGGCGCGGTCACGCCCGAGCACATCCTCGCGGCCATCCGGAGCACGCGGCCCCTGAGCGTCGTCATGGCCGAGCGCGTCGCCGCCCTGCGCGAGTGGGCCGCCGAGCGGACCGTCCCGGCGGACTGACCGCCCGTCCGGCCGGCACCGCCGACGGCCGTGGGACCCGCCCGGAACTCGTCCGCCAGACCCATGCGCGCCGGCCCCGCCCGGGGCATCATGGAGGTACGGCACCCAGGTCTGGAGGTCGAGATGTTGGCGTCGGTCGGAGACGTGATCCACGTGACGTCGAGCGTGGTGGACGGAGCGGTCCGCGAGGGCCGCGTGGTCGAGGTGCGGCACCCCGACGGGTCGCCGCCGTACCTCGTGGAGTGGGACGACACGGGCGAGCGCACCCTGGTGTTCCCGGGGCCCGACACCCGCGTGCTCCACCCCCACAAGCAGCAGTGACGGCACACCGGTGGGCCTGAGGGTCGCCGAGGTCGCCGCGCGCGCCCGCCGCCCGGAGCCGTTCGAGCCGAGCGAGGCGCCATTCTGGGACGACCCCTACATCTCGGGCGAGCTCCTCAAGTCGCACTTCGACGACACCACCGAGGCGGCGAGCCGCCCGTTCGGCATGATCGTGGCGACCGTGGACCGGCTCGTGCGCGACGGCGTCGTCAGCCCGGGCACGCGCGTGCTGGACCTGGGCTGCGGGCCGGGGCGCTACAGCGAGCTCCTCGCGTCGGTGGGCTGCCACGTGACGGGCGTCGACCTCAGCCCCCGGTCGATCGCCCACGCCCGCGAGCGCGCGGCGCAGCGCGGACTCGACGTGGACTACCGCGTGGCGGACTTCCGCACGCTCGAGGAGGTCGCCGCGTACGACGTCGTGCTCCAGGTGTACGGCGAGCTCGCCACGTTCTCCGACGCGGTCCGCGACGACGTGCTGGCACGCGTGCGTCGCGCGCTCGTCCCGCACGGCTGGCTCGTGTTCGACGTGTCCACGCCGTCGCTGCGTGCGCGGGTGGGCGCGCAGCACCAGTGGTCGGTGCACCCGGGCGGCTTCTGGCGCGCCCACCCGCACCTCGTTCTCACCGACGGCTACGACTACCCCGGCGACGTGTGGTGCGACCAGTTCGTCGTCGCCGACGACGACGGCGCGACCGCCTACCGCATGTGGTTCCACGACTACACCCCGGGAACCCTGACGCCCGTGCTCGAGCGGGCCGGCTTCACGGTCCACGGGCTGTTCGACGGCCTCGACGGCGGGGAGTACCGGGGCGGGGAGTGGCTCGGGGCGCTCGCCCGCGCGGGTGGGCCGCCGCTGCGCCTGTGAGCCTCGGGCCGGTGAGCCTCGGGCCTGTGGGCCTCGGGCCTGTGAGCCTCAGGTCTGCGCGACCGGCCCGGACAGCCCCGCCGGCCCCGCCGGCGCGGCCGGTTCCTCGTCGAGCCAGGTGACCGCGCGCAGGACGGTGCCCCGCGCCGTCCTGCGGATCTGCAGCAGGTCGCTCAGCTGGTGCGCCATCCAGAGCCCGCGCCCGCGGTCCTGCTCCAGTGTCGGGTCGACGCGCCCCACCATCGGGTCGGTGATCGTGCCCGCGTCGGACACCTCCACGACCAGCCGGTCCGGCTCGCGCCACATGCGCAGGATGCCGTCGCCGCCGCCGTGGTCGATCGAGTTCGCGGCGAGCTCGTTGACAGCCAGGCACAGGTCGTCGGCCTTGTCCTGCGTGAGCCCGGCGACGAGCGCCCGGTCCAGGACGAACCGGCGGATGCGCGCCAGGTCGCCCCGGCGGTACCTGCGGAACTCCGCGACCGTGCCCGGCGCGGGACCGGGCCGGGGCAGCCGCTGCTCGGCCAACGCGGTCGCGTGGTCCCGCCCGGCGTAGTCCGGGGACCGGCCGTGGTGCCCGTCCACCTCCGTCACGTAGGCGTGGGAGCGCCGGGCCTCGGCGATCGCGGCCTCGTCGAGCGCGGCGATGTCGTACGGGCACAGCAGCCACAGCGGCGTCGCGTGCGGGACCGCCACGTTGAGCGTCGCCTCGTGCACCTGGCACTCGCCGAGCTGCGCCGGGTCCAGGCCGGGTCGCACGGCCTCGGCGAGCCCGCGGGCGGGCGCCCCGGCGAGCTCGTCGGCGAACCGGCGCCACACCGGCATGAGCCGCGCCGGGTTGTGCCCGAGCCGGGCGAGGTCCACGTGGTCCACGCGCCTCGCGTCCTCCCCGAGCGCCTCGCGCAGGAACTGCCACCGCTCCTCCTGCACCGCGACCATCACGGGCATCCCGGCCGCGAGCCCGTCCAGCACGAACGGGACGACGGCGTCCAGGTACGCGTCCATGCGGGCCCACAAGAGGGCCTCGTGCCGGTAGCGGCGCGGCTGCCGCCGGGCGCGGGTGGCCACGGGCGCTCCTCTCGGTGGTCGGTTTCCACCGTAGCCGCCGGGGCTCGGGTCACGTAGCGTGCCGCGCATGACCGCCGACCGTCGACCGCTGCTCCTGCTCGACACCGCGTCGGTGTACTTCCGTGCCTTCTACGGGGTCCCGGAGTCCGTCACGGCCGCGGACGGCACGCCCGTCAACGCCGTGCGCGGGCTCCTGGACATGACGACGCGCCTGTTCACCGCGCGTCGGCCCGGGCGCCTCGTCGCCTGCTGGGACGACGACTGGCGACCCGCGTTCCGCGTCGCCGCCATCCCGTCGTACAAGGCGCACCGCCTCGCCGACGACGGCGGCGAGGACGTCCCGGCCGCGCTGGCCGCGCAGATCCCGGTCATCGTCGAGGTGCTCCGGGCCCTCGGCGTCGCCCGCGTGGGCGCCCCCGGCTACGAGGCCGACGACGTCATCGGCACGCTCACCGCGCGCGAGGTCGCCCGCCCGGCCGCCGAGCGGTCACCCGTGGAGATCGTCACCGGTGACCGCGACCTGTTCCAGCTCGTCGACGACGCCGCGGGCGTACGTGTGCTCTACACGGTGCGGGGGATCGCCGACCTCGAGGTCGTCGACGAGGCACGCCTGGCCGAGCGGCACGGCGTCGCCGGCGGGCGCGCGTACGCGCACATGGCGGTGCTGCGTGGCGACTCCAGCGACGGCCTGCCCGGCGTGCCCGGCATCGGCGAGAAGACGGCCGTCGCGCTCCTGCGGCGGTACGGCGACCTCGACGCCGTCCGGCGCGCGGCCGACGACGGCGACCCCGGGCTCACGCCCGCGCAGCGCCGCCGCCTCCTCGAGGCGGGCGACTACCTCGACGTCGCCCCGGGCGTCGTCGACGTCGCGACGGACGCCCCGGTGCCGCCCGTGACCGGCGAGCTCCCGGCCACGGCTGCGGACCCGGAGCGCCTCGTCGCGCTCGCGGAGCGGTGGCGGATCGGGTCGAGCATCACGCGCCTCGTCGAGGCGCTCAGCCGCGCCGCCGTCGGTCCGCCCGGGGTCAGCGCTTGAGGAGCAGGGCCACCAGGCCCTCGCCCCACGCCCGCGCCGCCTCGAGCTCACCGAGCACGAGGCCCTCGTTGCGCCCCTGCACCCAGAAGTTGCGCGGTTCGGCGATCGCCCGCGCGCCCTTCTGACGCAGCTGCTTGTCCGCCGCCTTGGCCGCGGACCCGGGGAGCTTGGGCTTGATCACCTTCGTGTCGAACGCTGCGAACCGGACGCCGCCGAGAGGCATCTTGACGGCGTCGAGGTACTCGCGGAGGCCGACCTCGAAGGAGATGGTTCCGTCGGTCGCGTCGCTGGCCGCGTCCTGACGGGTGTTGGGCCGGGAGAGGCCGAAGGCGTGCGTGGGGGCGCCCACCACGAGAAGGTCCACCTCGGTGGTGATGGTGCGGCCGGCCGGGGTGCTGGCCAGGACGCCCACCTCGACCACGCGCACGGGACCGACGGGGGCCAGTCCCTCTGCGATCGCCTCTGCCACGGCGCGGGTGCTGCCGAACATCGACTCGTAGACGACAAGTGCTGTCATACCCCCACTGTGGACCGCGGCCGGGGGTGTGCCTAGGCCGCCTCGGCCGCCAGCGGGTGAAGTCGGGGTAGGTTCACCCGGCCGTGGCTGGTCGGAGCGCGTCCACGACGTCGGGCAGGAGCAGGGCGGTGCCGACGGCGGCTGCCGCGAGCGTGGCGAGCAGGAGGACGGCGACCCACACCGTGGCGGGCACGTGCGTGACCGCCGCGAGCTGGTCGGCGTCGGACGTGCGGCCCCCGCGGCGCCGGCTCGCCGCGAGCTCGACCACGGTGCGCGGCGCAGCGAGCAACCAGAACCAGGTGAGCGTGTACGCGACGGCGGACTGCGCCTCGGGCGGTGCCCACTGCGTGACGGCCGCCAGGGCGAGCCCGACGACGAGCAGCACCCACAGGCCGAACAGGTTCCGGACCATGAGGGCCATCGCGACGAGCACCACCAGCAGCGCCCACAGCACCGCGACGGCCCGGCCCTGCGCGAGCAGCGCGGCGGCGCCGAGGCCCAGGACCGCGGGACCCAGGTGCCCGGCGAGGAGCATCGCAACCATCCCCGGGCCGCGCGGGCGCCCGCGCGAGAGCGTCAGGCCGGACGTGTCGGAGTGCAGGCGGATCCCGGTGAGGCGCCGGCCCGTCAGCACCGCGACGAGGGCGTGCCCGGCCTCGTGGGCGATCGTGACCACGTGCCGCGTCAGCGGCCACAGCCCAGGCACGACGACGAGCGCGAACGCGAGGGCCGCGACGGCGGCGACGACGGCCGGGTCGGGCAGTGGCTGCGTGGCGCTCACGCGGGCCCAGAGGTCGGTCATGGGCGCCATGGTGCCAGGGCGCGGCGCGGGCTCGCGCCAGGAGTCGGTCGGTGGGGGCTCGCGCCCGCCCCTCAGCCGGTGGCGGGGGCGGTGTGGGGGGTCAGGGTGGTGCCGAGGAGGGTGCCGGCGTCGGGTCCGGGTAGGGCTTGGGCGTAGAGGAAGCCTTGGGCGGTGTCGCAGCCCATGGTGCGTAGGTGGTCGGCTTGGTCGGTGGTCTCGACGCCTTCGGCGACGACGTCGAGGCCGAGGGTGCGGCCCATGCCGACGATGATGCGCACGAGGTCGGTGGTCTGGGTGTCGGTGGTGAGCTGGCTGATGAAGGAGCGGTCGATCTTGAGGGCGTCGACGGGGAAGGCGCGTAGGGCGTGCAGGGAGGACTGGCCGGTGCCGAAGTCGTCGATGTGCATGCGGATGCCGGTGGCGTGCAGGTCGGCCATGATCTGCCGGGCGGCGTCGGGGTCGGACATGATGACCGACTCGGTGATCTCCAGGATCAGGCACGAGGGTGGGACGTCGTGGCGGGACATGGCGCCGGTGACGGTGAGCAGGAGCTGGTCGGACCAGAACTCGCGGTGGGACAGGTTGATCGAGACGGTCACGGGTCCGGGGTAGTGGGCGCGCCAGGTGGCGATCTGGGCGCAGACGGTCTCGATGATCCACTGGCCCAGGACGACGATCGTGCCGGACTCGGCCATGATCGGCAGGAACTCTGCGGGGGCGAGCAGGCCGCGGTCGGGGTGTTCCCAGCGGACCAGGGCCTCGAACTGGGACAGCGCGGACCCGGCGAGGTCGACCACGGGCTGGTAGTGCACGACGAACTGTTCTGAGACCAGCGCGGCGCGTAGCTCGGACTGGGCGCGCAGCAAGGTGGTGGCCTTGGAGTGCATGACGGGGTCGAACACGCACGCCGACCCGCGTTCGGAGTCCTTGGCGTGGTACATCGCGATGTCGGCGTCGCGCAGGACGTCTTCGGCGCTGGTGTACCCGGTCTCGGATGTCGCGATGCCGACGGAGGCGGTCACGGAGACCTCGTGGTTGGCGAGCATCACGGGGACCGCGACGCGTTCCTGGAGTCGCTCGACCACGCTCAGCACGGCCTCGTGCTTGAGGCCGTAGAGCAGGACCGCGAACTCGTCCCCGCCGAAGCGGGCCGCGGTGTCCACGCTGCGCAGGTCCGAGCGCAGCCGTTCACCGACGACCTTGAGCAGCTCGTCGCCCGCCAGGTGACCGAGCGAGTCGTTGATGAGCTTGAACCCGTCCAGGTCCAAGAACACCACCGCGAACCGGCCCTGACCTCGCCGCGCCTGGTCCACGGCCCACCCGAGCCGGTCCAGGAACAGCCGCCGGTTCGGCAACCCCGTCACGGCGTCGTACAGGGCCGCCTGCCGCAGCTGCTCCTCCAGGCCCTTGCGCCGGTCGATGTCCGACAACGACCCCACCGTCCGCACCACGCCGCCGTCCGGACCCGCGACGCCGAGCGCGCGCGTGAGCAGCCAGTGCACGGAGCCGTCGGGGGCGATGCGGCGGTACTCGACCTCGACAGGCATGCCGGCGCGCTCCTCCACCTGGCGGAGCGCGTCCTTGAACATCAGCAGGTCGGCCGGGTGCACCTGGCTCAGGAGGCCATCGACGGTCACGACGACGCCGGCCGGCAGGTCGAGCAGGTCGCGGCACCGATCCGACAGGTAGATCTCCTCCGTCAGGATGTCCCGTTCCCAGAGCCCGTCGTTCGCGGCCTCGGCCGCGGTGGCGTAGCGCTCCTCGCTGTGCCGGACGGCCGCCATCATGCGCTGCTCGCGCAGGGCCGCGCCGAGCAGCGCCGCCCAGTAGTCGTAGGTGCCGCGCTCGGCCGCGTACTCGCGCTCGAGGGGCGCGACGAGCGCGAGGAGCCCGTGGTCGCCCGTCGAGCCGCGGACCGGGATGAGGAAGTCGACGAGGCCCTCACGCGCGTCCGCCAGGTCCATGACCTCGCGCGGCGGGAAGCGCCCGACGTCGACGGTCCGTCCGACGTGCTCGGCCAGGCCGCCCGACGGGTCGTACACGCCGGCGATCCGCAGGCGGCGCTCCGGTCCCTCCCCGGTCCACAGGCCCAGGCACCCGGCGCGGACCCCGACGGGGCCCAGCCAGCCGAGCGAGGCGGCGTCGTTGTCGATCTCCCCGAGCAGGCCCATGCCGACGACGTGCTGGCGGGACACCGCGGTCGACAGCCGCGCGATGCGGCGCAGGCTGGCGGCGGCCTGCGTGCGGGCGAGCGTGGCTGCGGTCGTGGACATCGCGTACTCGGCGAGGGCGCTGCTGACCCGGTCATGCGCCGGTCCGGAGAACTCGGTGAGGGCCCGCACGGTCTGCTGCGCGAAGGCGCTGATGACCTCGGGGGGCTGCTGCGACGCCAGGAGGCGGTCGACCTGCGCGGTGATCACGCGCTCGATCTCGGCCACCGCGGCGCTGGGCGAGGCGGCGTCGGCGGGCGTCGCCGCCTCGTCGGCGTCCGGGGCCGCGGTGATCCGGCGACGCAGGGCGTGGGCGAGCTCCGTGCCGATCCCGGCGGAGCCGCCCGTGGGCATCACGGGGGCCGGTGGACAGCCGCACGACGCGCGGACCACGAGCTCGGTGGGCAGGACGACGTGCTCCTTGGGCCGGCCCGGGTCGGCGAGCTCGGCCAGCAGGGTCGCGGCCGACGAGGCGCCCACGGCCCTGAAGTCCTGCCGGACCGTCGTGAGCCGTGGGGTCGTGTACCAGCTCGCCTCGATGTCGTCGAAGCCGATGATGGCGAGGTCCTCGGGCACGCGGATGCCGAGCACCCCGAGCTCGTCGAGCAGCTCGATCGCGGTGCGGTCGGTGGACGCGATCACGGCGGTGCACCGCTGGTCGGGCGGCTGGGCGGCGAGCTGTCGCGCGGCGGCGGCGCCACCCCAGCCGATGCCCTCCGCGATGCCGAGCAGCGGCAGGGCGGGCAGGTCGTGCGCGGCCATCGCGGCCTGGTAGGCGACGTGCCGGTGGCTGATGTCGCTCTGGGCGATGTTCCCGACGAAGCCGATGCGCTCGTGGCCGTGGCCGACGAGGTGCTCGATGGAGGCGCGGATGCCGCCCTGGTTGTCCACGACCACGGTCGAGACGCCCAGGTCGCTGCTGCTCGCCGCGAGGACGACCGGCTTGCCCGCGGTCCGCGCGGCGTTCACCCACTCGTCGCCGACGCTCCAGGTGATCGCGACGAACCCGTCGAGGTGCTCCCACCCGGCGGGCTCGACCTTCGTGGCGCCGAGCGTGAAGTCGTTCCAGGTCTGGCCGGCGTCGAGGGTCTGCACGAGGGTGACGGAGCCACCGGCCCGGGCG
>JAEYXM010000035.1 GCA_023428465.1 Actinomycetes bacterium | reverse complement strand
GCCTAGGCCCGAGCGCCCCGGGCGGGTGCCTCGGGCGGCCCGCGAGACCGCCCTCAGACGGTCGGCGACGGCACGACCTGCACGGGCTCGGACTCCCCCGCCCCGAACAGCCAGCCCTGCCCGTACTCCCAGCCGCACGCCTGCAGGAAGTGGGCCTGCTCGACGGTCTCGATGCCCTCGGCGATCGTGATCATGTCGAGCTCGCGCGCGAGGGCGCCGAGGGCGCGGGTCACGCGCTGCGCGGCCGGGTCCTCGGGGATCCCGGCAGTGAACGACATGTCGAGCTTCACCCCGTCGACCGGCAGGTCGCGCAAGTAGGACAGCGGTGCGATGCCCGTGCCGAAGTCGTCGAGGAGCACGGGGATCCCGGCCGCCCGCAGGTCGGCGAGATCGTGCCGGACCCGGCTACCGGAGTCCACGAGGCCCGCCTCCGTGAGCTCGACGACGAGCCGGCCGGGCACGACGCCGTGCCGGGAGATCGCCATGATCGCCTGCGCGACGAACTCCCCGTCGCCGAGCTGTTCGGGCGAGACGTTCACGGACACCCACTGGCCGGAGTCGGCCGTCCGGCCGAGGAACGCCGCGGCCTGGTGCACGACGTTCGTACCGAGCTGCACGGCCAGGCCCGCCTCCCCCGCGGTCGGCAGGAACGCACCCGGGAGCAGGAGCCCGCGCTCGGGGTGCTGCCAGCGCACGAGGGCCTCGTGGCCGACGACGAGCCCTGTCGAGAGGTCCACGGTCGGCTGGTAGTGCAGGACGAGCTCGCCGTGCTCGATGGCCTGCATCAGCTCGGCCACCGCGCCGTGCTTCGTCCCGCCCGTCGTGGTCATCGAGCGGTCGTAGACCTCGGTGCGGCTGCGCCCGCCCGCCTTCGCGCGGTACAGCGCGGCGTCCGCCGCCGCGAGGATGCCCATCGCACCGCCCTGCAGCACGGCCGGCTCGGCCACGGCGATGCCCACGCTCGCCCGGATCGGCAGCTGCCGGCGGTGGGTGCGCACGGGGTTGACGAGCCCCTTGTGGATGCCCGCCGCGACCTCGAAGGCCGCGCGCGCGGCGTCGTTGTCCTGGATCACGATGACGAACTCGTCACCGCCCGTGCGCGAGACGGTGCCGCGGCCGGCCGTGGCGGCGCGCAGCACGCCGGCGACGTGGACGAGCACGTCGTCGCCTGCAGGGTGGCCGTACCGGTCGTTGATCTGCTTGAACTCGTCGAGGTCCACGCCGATGACGGCGACCCGCCCGGGGGCGTCCGGCGGCTCCACGGCGCGCTGCAGCACCTCCTGCATGAGCGAGCGGTTCGCGAGGCCCGTCAGCGGGTCGTGCATGGCGCGGTGCGCGAGCATCTCGGACTGCATGCGCTGGTCGGTCACGTCCCGCACCTGGATGACGAAATGGTCGGGCGCGCCGTCGGGCAGCCGTACCAGGACGACGTCGAGCACGGCCCAGACGGTCTGCCCGTCGGGGCGCAGGTACCGCTTCTCCGCGCTGAACCGGTCCGTCTCACCCTGGAGCAGCCGCTGCACCTGGGAACGCTCGGCGGCCCGGTCGTCCGGGTGGGACAGCGCCGACAGGTCACGGCCCACGAGCGCGGCCGGGGCGGCCCCGAACAGGCGCGCCATCGCGGCATTGACCTCCTGGAGCCGCCAGGTCGGGTCCGCGAGCGCCATGCCGATCGGGGCGTTCTCCATGGCGAGGCGGAACTGCGCCTCGGACCGTGCGAGCGCCGCCCTGACCTCGCGCGGCCCCGTGACGTCGGCCAGGACCGTGAGCATCTCCGTGCCGCCGTCCCGCGCGATGACGGGACGCGTGCTCACCTGCACCCATCGCACGGGCGCACCGGTCCACGGCAGCGCACCGACGACGAACCCTGCACTGTCGCCGCGCGCGGTCGTCGCCCGCGTGAACACCGCGCCCGGCGAGGCGTCCTGGCCCTGCTCGGTCACCCACCGGACGGGCAGGTCGTGGACCTCACGCCCGACGAGCTCCGCGGGCGCGGCGTCGAGCAGCCGGGAGCCCGCCTCGTTGACGAGCAGCACCTTCCCGGCGGTCGAGTGCAGCACGATGCCGTCCTGGCCGGCCGCGAGGACCGCGGCGAGGTGCCGCTCCATCGCGGCCAGTGCGCCCGCGTGGGCCTGCGCCGCCCGTGCACCCGCGGCGCGCGAGCGCACCAGGAGCACTGCGAGGACGGCGGCGGCGACCAGGCCGACGACGAGGAGGAGCCAGGTCAGCGCTCCTGGTTCGCCCATGGCTCCTCGGCTTCGTCCGCCTGGTCGAAGAAGTCTCCCTCGTCGGCCGGCGGCTCGCCACGCAGCAGGGCCAGGGTCCCGGCGAGGTCGTCCGGCTGCACGAGGACCTCGCGCGCCTTCGACCCCTCCGAGGGCCCCACGATCTCGCGGGACTCGAGCAGGTCCATGAGGCGTCCGGCCTTGGCGAAGCCCACGCGGAGCTTGCGCTGGAGCATCGACGTCGAGCCGAACTGCGTGCTGATCACGAGCTCGGCGGCCTGCAGCAGCAGGTCGAGGTCGTCGCCGATGTCCTCGTCGACCTGCTTGCGGGTCGCGACCTGGGTCACGTCCTCGCGGTAGGTCGGCTTGAGCTGGGCCTTGACGTGGTCGACGACGCCGTGGATCTCCGCCTCGGTGACCCAGGCGCCCTGCACGCGCATCGGCTTGGCCGCACCCATCGGCAGGAAGAGCGCGTCACCCTGCCCGATCAGCTTCTCCGCACCGGGCTGATCGAGCACGACGCGCGAGTCCGTGAGGGACGACGTCGCGAACGCCATGCGGGACGGCACGTTGGCCTTGATGACGCCCGTGACGACGTCGACGCTCGGCCGCTGGGTCGCGAGCACGAGGTGGATCCCCGCGGCGCGCGCGAGCTGCGTGATGCGCTGGATCGACGCCTCGACGTCGCGGGGGGCCACCATCATCAGATCGGCGAGTTCGTCGACGATCACCAGCAGGTACGGGTACGTGGCGATCTTGCGCTCGCTGCCCGGCAGCGGGTGGACCTTGCCCGCCCGGACGCCCGCGTTGAAGTCGTCGACGTGCTTGTAGCCGAACATGGCCAGGTCGTCGTAGCGCATCTCCATCTCGCGGACGACCCACTCGAGCGCCTCGGCGGCCTTCTTGGGGTTCGTGATGATGGGCGTGATGAGGTGCGGGATGCCCTCGTACACGGTCAGCTCGACGCGCTTGGGGTCGACGAGGATCATCCGGACCTCGTCCGGTGTGGAGCGCATGAGGATCGAGACGATCATCGAGTTGATGAAGCTCGACTTGCCGGCGCCGGTGGCGCCCGCGACGAGCAGGTGCGGCATCTTCGCCAGGTTCGCGACGACGTAGCCGCCCTCGACGTCCTTGCCGACGCCCATCACCAGCGGGTGCTCGCTGCGTCGCGCCGCCGACGACCGCAGGACGTCGCCGAGCGAGACCGTCTCGCGGTCGGTGTTCGGGATCTCGATGCCGATCGCGGACTTGCCGGGGATGGGCGACAGGATGCGCACATCGGCGCTCGCGACGGCGTAGGCGATGTTGCGGCTGAGCGCGGTGACGCGCTCGACCTTGATGCCGGGGCCCAGCTCGACCTCGTAGCGCGTGACGGTCGGGCCGCGCGTGAAGCCGGTGACCTGCGCATCGATCTCGAACTCGTCGAGCACGGTCGTGAGCGCCTCGACCACCCGGTCGTTCGCCGCGGACCGCACCTTGTGCGGCATGCCCCGGGCGAGGACCTCCTCCGACGGGAGCGTGTAGATGACCTCGCCGTCGAGCATCGGCTGCTCGCTGCGCGGCATCGGCGCCGGCAGGGGCGGCGCCGGGATCTCGGCGGCCATCACGGTCGTCGCGACATGGTCGGGCTCGTCCGCGACGATGATCTCGGTGACGTCGTCGGGGTCGGGGACCGGGAGCGGACGGCGCCGGGGCCGCTTGGGCGGGGACTCCTCGTCCGCCTGCGACCGGGCGTCCTCGGCGTCGGTCTCGCCGTGGCCGGTGAGGCGCCGGTAGAGGCTCCGGAGCCGCTCGGGCACGGCGTGCACGGGCGTTGCGGTGAGCACGAGAAGGCCGAAGACGCCGAGCAGCACCAGGAGCGGGACGGTGGCCCACGCGGTGACCAGGGCCTCCAGCGGCGTCGCGATGAGGTAGCCGAGCACGCCGCCTGCCGCGCGGACGGGCTCGAATCCGTCGGACGGCGACGGCAGGTCCTGGGCCAGGTGCACGAGACCGCACACCGCGAGGATGATCGCCGTCAGCCCGATGCCCATGCGCCCGTTGGCGCCCACACGGTCGGGGTGCCGCATGAGCCGGACGGCCGCGGCGACGAGCAGGACGGGGACGGCCACGCCGACGATCCCGAACGTGCCCGCGACGACGGCGTGCACCACGTCCCCGGCCGCGCCGGACAGGCCCCACCACTCGCGTGCCGCCACGACGACGGCGACGCCGAGGAGCGCGAACGCCGCGCCGTCGCGCCGCAGGGCCGGGTCGAGGTCGCGGGCGCCGCGTCCGATGCGCCGGGCCGTGCCGCCCACGAGGTGCGCACCGCCCATCCACGCGCCGCGCACCATCCGGACGGGCAGGGACCGCGTGGGTGGGGCGCCGCGACCGGGCTGACGTCCGGAACCGCCGCGGGGTGCGGACGTCCGCCCACCGCGGGGCTGCGCGGGCGCCCGGGAGGTGCGGGGGTCGGACGTACGGCTGGCCATGGTGACACGGTACCTGCGCACCCGGATGCCCCCCGTCAGCGTGGAGCCGTGTCGCCGGGCAGGCCTCGGGCGTCAGGCCTCGACGACCACCGGCACGATCATGGGGCGCCGGCGCAGGTGGCCCGACGCCCACTTCCCGACGACGCGGCGCACCACCTGCTGCAGCTGCTGGTGGTCGACCGTACCGCTGAGCACCGCGTTCTCGAGGGCGCGGGACACGTCCGGGAGGACCGCATCGAACGCAGAGTCGTCCTCCGCGACACCCCGGGCGTGGATCTGCGGGCCGGCGAGCACCTTGCCCGTGGCGGAGTCCACGACCACGAAGACCGAGATGAAGCCCTCTTCGCCGAGGATCCGCCGGTCCTTGAGCTCGACCTCGGTGATGGCGCCGACGCTCGAGCCATCGACGTACACGTAGCCGCAGGGCACCGCGCCGACGATGCTCGCCCGGCCGTGCACGAGGTCGATGACGACGCCGTCCTCCGCGAGCACCACGTTCTCCGGGGTGACGCCGCTGCGCACGGCCACGGCCCCGTTGGCGACGAGGTGGCGCACCTCGCCGTGGATCGGCATGACGTTGCGCGGGCGCAGGATGTTGTAGCAGTACAGGAGCTCACCCGCGCTCGCGTGACCCGACACGTGCACACGCGCGCTGCCCTGGTGGACCACCTTGGCGCCGAGCCTGGTCAGGCCGTTGACCACGCGGAACACCGCGTTCTCGTTGCCCGGGATCAGCGAGGACGCCAGGATCACGGTGTCCCCGCGGCCGACCTGGACGCGGTGGTCCCGGTTGGACATCCGGGACAGCGCCGCCATCGGCTCGCCCTGCGACCCCGTGCACATGAGCACGAGCTCCTCCGGCGGGACGTCGTCGACCTGCCGTGCGTCGACGAGCACACCCTCCGGGACGGACAGGTAGCCGAGCTCGGCGGCGATCCCCATGTTGCGGACCATCGAGCGACCGACCAGGGCCACCCTGCGGCCGTGCGCGTACGCGGCGTCGAGCACCTGCTGCACGCGGTGCACGTGCGAGGCGAACGACGCGACGATGACGCGCTTCTCGGCCGTCGCGAAGAGCTGGTCGAGGACCGGACCGATCTCCACCTCCGGCGTGATGAAGCCCGGCACCTCCGCGTTCGTGGAGTCGACCATGAACAGGTCGACTCCCTCCTCGCCGAGTCGCGCGAAGGCCCGCAGGTCCGTGATCCGCCCGTCCAGGGGCAGCTGGTCCATCTTGAAGTCGCCTGTGTGCAGCACCAGGCCCGCGGGGGTGCGGATCGCCACGGCGAGCGCGTCCGGAATCGAGTGGGTCACCGCGACGAACTCGCAGTCGAATGCCCCGAAGCGTTCCCGCTGGCCCTCCTTCACACCGAGGGTGAACGGGGTGATCTGGTGCTCCTTGAGCTTGGCCTCGACGAACGCCAGCGTGAGCTGCGAGCCCACCACCGGGATGTCGGGGCGCAGCCGCAGCAGGTACGGCACTGCCCCGATGTGGTCCTCGTGCCCGTGCGTCAGGACGAGGGCCTCGATGTCCCCGAGCCGGTCCGCGATGTAGTCGAAGTCGGGGAGCACGAGGTCCACGCCGGGCTGGTGGTCTTCCGGGAAGAGCACCCCGCAGTCGACGACGAGCAGCCGCCCCTCGTACTCGAGCACCGTCATGTTGCGGCCGATCTCGCCGAGGCCGCCGAGCGGGACGATGCGCAAGGTGCCCGGCTCCAGTGGCGGGGGGGCGCCGAGCTCGGGATGCGGGTGGGACATCTGACCTCCGTGGTGTCTGCCGAGGCCGCGCCTCGGGTCGTGCTCAGTCCATCAGGCCGGCCGCCACGAGCGCCGTGCGCACGAGCTCCGTCTCGGCCTCGTCGGGCGCCACCTGGGGCAGCCGCATGGTGGGCGTGGGGATGAGGCCGAGCAGGGCGAGGGCGGCCTTGGAGCGCATGGCGCCGTTGCCCGAGCCGCAGATGAGCTCGACGACCGGGAGCAGCGCGACGAACTGCTCGCGCGCTGCCGTGAGCTCTCCGGCGTGGAAGCTGCGGATGACGGCGGCCAGCCCGTCGCCGACGAGGTGACCGGACATGCTCACCATCCCGACGCCGCCGACGGCGAGGAAGGGCAGGAGCAGTCCGTCGTCGCCCGTGTACCAGTCGAGGCCCGTGCGGGCGATGTGGTGCGTCGCGGCGTGGAGGTCGCCTGTCGCGTCCTTCACGGCGACGACGCGTGGGTGCTCGGCGAGCCGGTCGAGCGTCTCCGCCGAGTAGCGGACCACAGTCCGGCCCGGGACGTCGTAGAGCATGACCGGCAGGTCCGTCGCGTCCGCGACGGCCACGGTGTGCTGGTACACGCCCTCCTGGGTCGGGCGCGAGTAGTACGGGGTGATGACGAGGACGCCGTGCGCCCCGGCGTCGGCCGCCTGCTCCGCCATCCGCACCGCGTGCGACGTGTCGTTCGACCCGGCGCCCGCCACGATGACGGCGCGGTCCCCCACCGCCTCGACGATGGCGCGGACCAGATCTGCCTTCTCGGGGGCGTGCGTCGTCGGCGCCTCGCCCGTCGTGCCGTTGAGCACGAGGCCGTCGTGGCCGTGGTCCACGAGGTGCTTGGCGA
Source organism: Actinomycetes bacterium (assembly GCA_023428465.1). Lineage (GTDB taxonomy): Bacteria > Actinomycetota > Actinomycetes > Actinomycetales > Cellulomonadaceae > Actinotalea. The sequence goes on along the minus strand of JAEYXM010000035.1, from coordinate 14,281 downwards.
GGGCGACACCCGCATCGATGTCGACGGTGCCGTCGGTGGTCATCGGGGTGACCATCGCAGTGAGGAGGTGGCCGAACGGCCGGCCGGTGGGCGCCATGGCGCACAACCTACCGCCGCGGTCCGTCGAGTCGCCGGGCCATTCCGCCTCGCGGGCCCGGCTGACGGTTCACCCTCCGCCGTCCTTCCGGGCAGTGCCGCGCGTACCTAGGCTGGACCGGCCCGCATGAGGTCGCCCCGGACGAGCGACCGGAACCGGTACCGCAGACCCGCACGGGACGTGAGCCAGCCGTCTTCCGGGTCCCGGGCCACCTCGACCCAGCCTTCCCCGAGCGCCGGGGCGGGGGTGCCTCGCCCGACCACGACGTCGACGTCGGTGAGCTCGATCCGGTCGGTGTGGTCCAGGAGCAGCGCGTAGACCTGCAGACCCCCGACGACCCACGCGGGCCGGCCGTCGACGACGGCGAGCGCGGCGGCGACGTCGGGCACGACACGCGCACCCGGCAGGTCCGCCCTCGTGCGCGAGAGCACCACGTTCTCGCGACCCGGCAGGGGCCGGAAGCGCGCGGGCAGCGAGTCCCACGTCGCCCTCCCCATGACGACGACGGTCCCGGCCGTGACCGCGCGGAAGTGCGCCTGGTCCTCCGGCAGGTGCCAGGGCAGGCCACCGTCGACGCCGATGACGCCGTCGGCCGACTGCGCCCAGATCGCACCCATCCCGCCCCGTGGCCCGCTCCTGGGCAGCCCGGCGTCCATCAGACGGCGATCGGGGCGGCGATGCCCGGGTGGTGCTCGTACCCGACGACCTCGACGTCGGCGTAGGCGTAGTCGAAGATCGACGCGGCTTTGCGCAGCTCGAGCCGAGGGAACGGGTACGGGGTTCGCGCGAGCTGCGTCGTCACCTGCTCGACATGGTTGTCGTAGACGTGGCAGTCGCCGCCCGTCCACACGAAGTCGCCCGGCTCGAGGTCTGTCTGCTGGGCGACCATGTGGGTCAGCAGTGCGTAGGAGGCCAGGTTGAACGGCACGCCGAGGAACAGGTCGGCGCTGCGCTGGTACAGCTGGCACGACAGGCGCCCGTCGGCCACGTAGAACTGGAAGAACGCGTGGCAGGGCGCGAGGGCCATCTTCGGCAGCTCCGCGACGTTCCACGCCGAGACGATGTGCCGACGCGAGTCCGGGTCCCGCCTGATCCCCTCGACGAGCGCCGCGATCTGGTCGACGTGGCCGCCGTCCGGCGTCGGCCACGAGCGCCACTGCACGCCGTAGACCGGACCGAGCTCGCCGTCGGCGTCCGCCCACTCGTCCCAGATGGTCACCCCGTGCTCACGCAGCCACGCCACGTTGGAGTCGCCGCGCAGGAACCACAGCAGCTCGTGCACGATCGATCGCAGGTGCACGCGCTTGGTGGTGACCAGCGGGAAACCACGGGACAGGTCGTAGCGCAGCTGGTGGCCGAAGACGCTCCGCGTCCCCGTGCCCGTGCGGTCGCCCTTGGCGACGCCCTCGGCCATGACCCGCCGGAGCAGGTCCTCGTACTGGGTGTCCACGGCAGGCACGGTGGCGGGCATGCCGCTCACTGTAGGCGGCGCCCACCCGATGACGCGCGCATCGCGACCCGCGCCCCGGGCGGGATCGTCGGCGGCGCGGCGTTGAGCTGGTCGATCGCGAACCCCGCCGCCGCCTTGTACCCAGCCATGAACGCCTCCCGCTCGGCCGCGGGGACGACGTCGTCGATCTCCTCGAACTCACCGCGGCACCGCTCGTCGACCAGGTCCAGCAGACCGAACGGGCCGGCGCCGCGGTTACGCAGCACGAGCTGCGACACCGGGCCGCACAGCTCGGCGTCGAACGCGGCGAGAGCAGCCGGCGTGGCGCCGTGCCGCAGCATCGACGCGCCCAGCAGACGTGCGTCGACGATCGCCTGGCTCGCGCCGTTCGACCCCGTCGGGTACATGGCGTGCGCGGCGTCCCCGATGAGCAGCACCGGCCCGTCGTGCCACGTCGGCACCGGGTCGCGGTCGATCATCGGGTTCTCGTACGCGACGTCGGCGCGTCGCAGCAGGTCCGGGACGTCCAGCCAGTCGTAGGACCACCCCGCGAAGTGGTGGGCGAACTCGGCGACGTCGACCTGCCGGAACCAGGCGGCGGGGTCGCGGCCCTGGGTCTCGTCGACCGTGAGCTCGGCGATCCAGTTGATCGTCGCCACACCGGTCGTCGGGTGTGGGGCGGAGATCGGGTAGACGACCACGCGGTGCCGCCCGGAGCCGACACCGACGAACGAAGCTCCGGTGCGCACGGGCACGGCCTGCGTCGTGCCGCGCCACATGACCGTTCCGCCCCAGTGGATGCCCGGCTGGTCGGGGTGCATCTGCGCACGCACCGCGGAGTGGATCCCGTCCGCGCCGACGAGCAGCGTGCCGCGCTCCTGCCAGGTGTCACCGTCACCGTGCGTGCCGGTCACGGTGACCGTCCCGTCGGCCTGCTTCTCGTAGCGCGTGACGCGGTGCCCCAGCCGGATCGCGTCCGCACCGGCCCGCGCCTGGAGGACCTGCGCGAGCAGCAGCTGCAGGTGGCCGCGGTGCAGGGCGTACTGGGGCCACCGGTAGCCGGCGAGGAGCCCGCGCGGCTCGCTGTAGATCTCGCGCCCGTTGCGACCCACGAGCGCCCACTCGCGCGTCGGCACCCCGATGCGGTCGAGCGCTTCGGCGCCGATGCCCAGGTCGTCGAGCTCGCGCACCGCGTTGGGCTGCAGGTTGATCCCGACGCCCAGCGGCGCGAGCTCGCGCGCCCCCTCGAGGACCGTGAACGGCACGCCGATCTGGTGCAGGGTCAGTCCGAGGGCCAGCCCGCCGATGCCGCCACCCGCGATCAGGACGCGCGGGGCGTCGTCCACGCCGCTCATCCGACGCTGTACAGGTCGATCTGCACCGAGTCGGCCGCGCGGGCGCCCGTCCCGACGAACACCAGGCGGTTGAGCCACCGGTAGTCGGGGTGTCCGCTCTCGAGCCGCGCCGACGAGCGCATGTAGTAGGCCTGCGCGGGTGTGGGGATGCCGGACGCGAGCTGTCGCATCACGTCGGGCGGCCCGTGGCGCAGGCCCTGGTTGACGATCTCGACGACCGCGCCGTCGGCCGTGCGGAACGCGTACCTGGCGTCGATCTCCGCAAGGCCGTCGGCGGACACGGTCTGCCAGTCGGAGCCGACGGGCAGGACGGTCCCGCTGACGCGGCCGGTGACCCGTCCGCCGGTGATCGGGACGATCCGGCGCTGCGCGAACCGGCCCTCACCGAGGTCCATGATCGGCGCGAGCTCGACCTCCAGGGTGCAGAAGTGCTCCAGCGTCGGTGGCGTCAGTGCCGGCAATGGGTCCTCCCGGACGTCGGGTGCATCGCGCACCCTACCGGGCGTTCGCACGGCGGGACGTGCGGCGGGACGTGCGGCGGCCGTGGACGCCGGCCCGGGCCGCGTGGGCGTGGATGTGGGTGTGAGCGTGGGTGTGGGTGTGGGCTAGCGTCGAGGGATGGGACTGTTCCACGACGCGGCCGACGTGTCCGTCCGACCGGCGACCAACGGCGACGACGCCCCCATCACGCGAGTGCAGCTGCGTGCGTGGCGGCTCAGTCACACCGAGACGCTCGGCGCGCCGGCCCTGGAGCAGCTCGACGTCGCGGCCGTCCGCGAGCGGTGGACGTCCGCCATCGAGGCACCGCCCTCCCCCGGCCACCGCGTCCTCGTCGCGTGCGACGGTCCGTTCGTCGTCGGGTTCGCGGCGACCATGCCCACCGACGGTGGGGTGGAGCTCGTCTCGCTCGAGGTCGACCCGGACCACCAGCGCGGGGGACACGGCTCGCGCCTCCTCGCGGCGGCCGTCGACCTCGCGCGCGCCGACGGCGCCCAGCACCTGAGCACCTGGGTGCTGAGCGGCGACCCGGCTCGCGAGCAGTTCCTCGCCGGCGCGGGCCTCGGGCCCGACGGTGCCGAACGGGACCTCGCCGTGTCCGCCGACGGCGTCATGGTCACCGAGCACCGCTGGGTCGCCGAGATCTAGCCGGCCGGTCTGCCTCCACCCGGAGCGGGCGAGACCTCGCTGCTCTCCCCACCGCGGCGCCGCAGGCGTGCCGCCGTGCGCAGAGCCGTGCGGGCCCGACGCCGGTCGCGCGCGGCATCGTAGGCGAACCCGAGGGCGAACCAGCGCTCCCAGTTGTCCGGCTCCGCCTCGACCGCTGCGCGCGCGGCGCCGAAGGAGGCATCCGCCGCGCCGCGCTCCGGGCGGCCCGACCGGCGCCGCGGGACGTCGTCGACCGGCAGGCGCCCGGCGGCGGCGAGCTCGTCGGCCATGGCCTGCACCTGCAGCGCCAGCCACCACTCGCGCGCGAGCAGCCACAGGCCCAGCGCGGGCATCACGAGGACCGCGGCACCCAGGCCGATCGCGACCGGCTCGCCCGTGCCGATGAGGGCGACCCCGGCGCGCGCCGCCGTCACGATGTATAGGACGAGCAGCAGCGAGAGCGCGACGGCTCCGAGCGTGGCGCGCGAGAACCTCACGGGAGGTAGTGCTCCAGACCGACGGTCAGGCCCGGGCGCGACGCGACGGTGCGCACCGCGTGCAGCACGCCGGGCATGAACGAGACCCGGTCGATCGAGTCGTGGCGGATGGTCAGCACCTCACCGGCATTGCCGAGCAGCACCTCCTGGTGCGCGACCAGGCCGCGGAGCCGGACGGCGTGCACGGCGACCCCGTCGACGTCGGCACCGCGCGCACCCGGCAGGGCGGTCGTCGTCGCGTCCGGCACCGGGCCGAGGCCCGCGTCGCGGCGGGCGGCGGCGATCCGAGCGGCCGTGTGGCGGGCCGTCCCGCTCGGCGCGTCGACCTTGTCCGGGTGGTGCTGCTCGATGACCTCGACCGACTCGAACCAGCGGGCGGCCTGCTCGGCGAAGCGCATCGCCAGCACGGCGCCGATCGCGAAGTTCGGCGCGACGAGCACGCCCACACCCGTGCCCTCGATGCGCTCTCGCAGCCGCGCGAGCCGGGCGTCGTCCCAGCCGGTCGTACCGACGACGACGTGCACGCCGGCGTCCACGAGGGCGTGCACGTTCGCCTCGGTCGCCGCGGGGACGGTGAACTCGACCGCCACGGTGGCCCCGGCGTCGGTCACGCGCGCGACGTCGTCCCCGACATCCAGGCGCGCGGCGAGCGTCAGGTCCGGCGCTGCGTCGACGGCGTTGCACACCGTCGCGCCCATACGTCCGGACGCACCGACGACAGCCACCCCGATCGCGTTCACGGGGGCCACCTTAGCGGCGCTGCCGCGACGTGCCGGTCCTGGACCCGAGCACGGCTCCCGTCCGCCGCACGGTGGCCTCCCACGGCGCTGCGCTGGTCGGCGCCGTCTGCACCTGGTGGGGACTCGTCCAGGAGGCCGCGCGCCTGACGGGCCGGCCGTGTGCGCGGACGCTCGCCGGTCTGCTCGCCTGACGGCGCGAGCCGACGCCGCCGCGCGGGTGCCGGTGCGCCGAGGCGCCCGGTCAGGGAGCGAACGGCCCCACGCGGACGATGGACTGCGGCCTCGACGCCAGGTCCGCCGCGAGGCTGCGGACGTCCTCGAGCGTGACCGCACGGATCCGGTCGAGGGACTCCGCCTGGGTGAGGAGCTCGCCGACCACGAGCTCGGCCTTGCCGAGCCGGGTCATCCGCGAGCCCGTGTCCTCCAACCCCAGGACGAGCCCGCCCGAGAGCTGGCCGACGGCGCGCTCGCGCTCCGCGGCCGTGATGCCGTCCTGCGCGATGCGCTCCCACTCCTGGAGCAGGAGCTCGACCACCTCGTCCACCTTGGACGGCGCACAGCCCGCGTACAGGCCCATGAGCCCGGCGTCGGCGTGGCCCTGCGAGAAGGCGTACACCGAGTAGGCGAGGCCGCGCTTCTCACGGATCTCCTGGAAGAGACGCGACGACATGCCGCCGCCCAGCACGGTCGTGAGCACCGAGAGCGCGAAGCGCCGGTCGTCCGTCGAGCCCAGCCCGGGCCCGCCGATGATGACGTTCGCCTGCTCCGTAGCCCGGTGGACCGTCAGCTCCGTCGCGCCCGTGGCCACCTCGACCGGGGTCGTGCTGCGTCGCGGGACGGGCATCCCCTCCGGGTCGGAGGTCCAGCCGCCCGACGTCACCGCGTCCAGGACCTGGGCGCACAGGGCGTCGTGGTCGACGCCGCCGGCGGCCGTGACCACCAGGGTCGAGGACGTGTAGTGCTCGGTGTAGTGGTCCCACACCGCCTCGCGCGGCACGGCGCGGATCGTCGCGGGCGTACCGCCGATCGGCCGGCCGAGCGGGTGGCTGCCCAGCACCGCCGTCGCGAACTGCTCGTGCACGACGTCGGAGGGGTCGTCGTCGTTCATGGCGAGCTCCTCGAGGATCACGCCACGCTCGAGCTCCAGCTCACCGGCGTCGATGGTGGCCGACGTCACCATGTCCATGATGACGTCGACGGCCATCGGCACGTCCGAGTCCCGCACCCGGGCGTAGTAGCACGTGTGCTCCTTGCCGGTCGCCGCGTTGGCCTCGCCGCCGACGGCGTCGAACGCCTCCGCGATGTCCATCGGGCCCCGACGCGCGGTGCCCTTGAACAGCAGGTGCTCGAGGAAGTGCGTCGAGCCGTGGTGCCCGTGCGCCTCGTCACGCGAGCCGACGCCGACCCAGGCGCCGAACGTGGCCGAGCGCAGGCCCGGCATCAGCTCGGTGAGCACGCGGACACCGCCGGGCAGGACGGAGCGTCGGATGACGACGCCACCGTCCTGCTCGGCGACGAGCTCGCTGCCCGGTGCCCCGGAGGGACCGAGCGGAAGGGCTACCGGCACGTCAGTCCGTGGAGTCCGCGGACGACCCGCCGTCAGCGGCCGGCTCGGCACCCTCGGCGGCGACCTCCTCGACGACCGCGTGCAGCGACAGCTTGCCGCGCGGGTCGATCTCGGCGATCTCCACCTGGACCTTCTGGCCGACCGCCAGCACGTCCTCGACGTTCTCGACGCGCTTGCCCCCGACGAGGCGACGGATCTGCGAGATGTGCAGCAGGCCGTCCTTGCCCGGGGTCAGCGAGATGAAGGCGCCGAAGGTCGTGGTCTTGACCACGGTACCGACGTAGCGCTCGCCGATCTCCGGCATCGTCGGGTTGGCGATCGCGTTCACCATCGCGCGGGCGGCCTCGGCCGACGGGCCGTCGACCGCGCCGATGTAGACCGTGCCGTCGTCCTCGATCGTCAGGTCGGCGCCCGTCTCCTCCTGGATCTGGTTGATCATCTTGCCCTTGGGGCCGATGACCTCGCCGATCTTGTCGACCGGCACCTTCACCGTGATGATGCGCGGCGCGTGGGCCGACATCTCGTCGGGGGTGTCGATCGCCTCGGCCATCACGTCGAGGATGTGCAGGCGCGCCTCCTTGGCCTGCGTCAGCGCGCCGGCCAGGACGTCGGCGGGGATGCCGTCGAGCTTGGTGTCCAGCTGGATCGCGGTGATGAAGTTCTTCGTGCCGGCGACCTTGAAGTCCATGTCACCGAACGCGTCCTCGGCACCGAGGATGTCGGTCAGCGCGGCGTAGCGCGTCTGGCCGTCCACCGTGTCGGAGACGAGGCCCATCGCGATGCCCGCGACCGGCGCGCGCAGCGGCACGCCCGCGTTGAGCAGCGACAGGGTCGAGGCGCACACGGAGCCCATCGACGTCGAGCCGTTGGACCCGAGCGCCTCGGAGACCTGACGGATCGCGTAGGGGAACTCCTCGCGCGTCGGCAGGACCGGGATCAGGGCCCGCTCGGCGAGCGCGCCGTGGCCGATCTCGCGGCGCTTCGGCGAACCGACGCGGCCCGTCTCGCCCGTGGAGTACGGCGGGAAGTTGTAGTTGTGCATGTAGCGCTTGCGCGTCTCCGGGGAGAGCGTGTCGAGCATCTGCTCCATGCGCAGCATGTTCAGCGTCGTGACGCCGAGGATCTGCGTCTCGCCCCGCTCGAAGAGCGCCGAGCCGTGCGTGCGGGCGAGGACGTCGACCTCCGCCGAGAGCTGGCGGATGTCGCGCAGGCCGCGGCCGTCGATCCGGAAGCCGTCCGTGAGGATGCGCTGGCGGATGACCTTCTTCGTCACCGCACGGACCGCAGCGGAGATCTCCTTCTCGCGGCCCTCGAAGCGCTCGCCGAGCGCAGCCTTCGCCTCGTCCTTGATCTCGTCGAGGCGCGTCTCCCGCGTCTGCTTGTCCGCGATCGTGAGCGCCTCGGACAGCGAGCCGAGCACGTGCTCGGAGACGGCGTCGTACACGTCGGGCTGGTAGTCCGGGAAGAGCGGGAACTCCTGCGTCTCCTTGGCGGCCTGCTCGGCGAGGCGGGCCTGGGCGAGGCACAGCTCGCGCAGGAACGGCTTGGCGGCCTCGAGGCCACCGGCCACGACCTCCTCCGACGGCGCGGTCGCGCCCGCCGTGATGAGCGGCCACGCACCCTCGGGCGCCTCGGCCTCGATCATCGCGATCGCGACGTCGTCACCGACGATGCGGCCGGCGACCACCATGTCGAACGTGGCCCGGGCGCGCTCCTCGTAGCGGGGGAACGCGACCCACTGGCCCTCGACGAGCGCGATGCGCACGCCGGCGACCGGGCCGCTGAACGGCAGGCCCGACAGCTGCGTCGACGCCGAGGCGGCGTTGATCGCGAGGACGTCGTACGCGTCCTCCGGGTGGATCGACAGGACCGTGATGACGACCTGGACCTCGTTGCGCAGGCCCTTCACGAAGAGCGGGCGCAGCGGGCGGTCGATCAGGCGGCAGGCCAGGATCGCCTCGGTCGAGGGACGACCCTCGCGCCGGAAGAACGAGCCGGGGATCTTGCCTGCGGCGTACTGCCGCTCCTCGACGTCCACCGTCAGCGGGAAGAAGTCGAACTGGTCCTTGGGGTTCTTGCCGGCCGTCGTCGTGGACAGGAGCGTGGTGTCCGTGTCCAGGTAGGCCAGCACGGCGCCGGCGGCCTGGCGGGCCAGGCGGCCCGTCTCGAAGCGGACGGTGCGGGTGCCGAAGCGGCCGTTGTCGATGACGGCCTCGGCGAACGTGATCTCGGGTCCCTCCATGGGATCCCCCTTCGTCGAAGGCCCGGCCGCGGGGCGGCGGTCTTCGATCGAGGCCCGCGGATCTCGGCGAAGGCCGAAGGATCCGCGAACCACTACCGAGGACCGGGCACCGGGTCCGGGAGTGTTCTGGATGGAGTTGTGAGCGCCGGGACGGTCCCGGGCGCCTGACACCGGACCAGCCCGGACCCTGGCGGGTCCGGGCTGGTCCGTGAGGTTCAGCGGCGCAGGCCGAGCCGTTCGATCAGGCTGCGGTAGCGCGCGATGTCGACCTTCTGCAGGTAGCCGAGGAGGCGACGCCGCTGGCCGACGAGGAGGAGCAGACCACGCCGCGAGTGGTGGTCGTGCTTGTGCTCCTTCAGGTGCTCGGTGAGGTCCTTGATGCGCTGCGTGAGCATCGCGATCTGGACCTCCGGGGAGCCGGTGTCGTTGGGACCGGTCGCGTACTCGGTCATGATGCGCTGCTTGGTGGCGGCGTCGAGGGGCACGGCTCTCCTTGGGGTATTCGTTGCGCGGTGCGCCGGGGCATGTCCACCCGGGCTCTCTGGATCCGCGGCCGATCACACGGCCCGAGAAGCGTATCAGCCCTCGGACGCCCCACCCAACACCAGCGGGCCGTGCGCGAGGAGGTCCCGCGTTCGCGCCACGTCGTCGTCCATCTGCGCGACCAGCTCTGTGACGGTGTCGAAGCGGAGCGTGGGGCGCAGGTGCGCCACGAACTCCAGGACCACGACCTCGCCGTAGAGCTCGAGGTCCACCCGGTCCGGGACGTGCGCCTCGACGCGCCGGCTCGCACCGTCGAACGTCGGGTTGGTGCCGATCGAGATCGCCACGGGCAGGTAGCCGTCCGGGGTGTCGGCCGGGTGGTCGACGCGGCGCATCCAGCCCGCGTACACCCCGTCCGCCGGCACGACGCCGGTCATGTCGTCCCCGAGGTTCGCCGTCGGGTAGCCGAGCGTACGGCCCCGCGCGTCGCCGTGCACCACCGTGCCGCGCAGCCGGTGGGGCCGACCCAGGATCTCCGCGGCGCCCGCCACGTCGCCCTCCGCGAGCAGCTCACGCACCCACGTCGAGGACCACCGGCGCTCCGGCTCCGGCTCGCGGGCGACGTCGTCGACGACCTCCACCTCGAAGCCGTACCGCTCCCCCAGCTCGCGCATCGTGCCCAGGTCGCCGTGGTTGCCCCGCCCGAAGCGCACGTCCCGGCCGATGACGACGACCCGCGCGTGCAGGCCCTCCACGAGGTACCGGCGCACGAACTCCTCGGCCGTCGCCGACGCGAACTCCTCCGTGTACCCGATGACCAGGACTGCGTCGACGCCCGTCTGCTCGATCAGCTCGAGCCGGTCCGCGAGGCCCGTGATGAGCGGCGGGGCCGACCCGGGCCGGTGCACCTGTGCGGGGTGCGGGTCGAACGTCACCGCGATGGACGCGCCCCCGATGCGGTGCGCCGACGCGACCATCTGCGCGAGCACGCCACGATGGCCCCGGTGGACCCCGTCGAAGTTGCCGATGGTGACGACGGACGGGCCGAAGCCCTCGGGAACCTGCGACAGGTCGGACCAGCGATGCACGGGGGCAAGCCTGCCACGTGCGCGGCAGGGCTCTGCGCATGCGCCACCGGCAGAGCCCGCGGGCACCGTCAGGCGGGTGCCAGGACGAGGACGGGACGCGCCGTGGCGGCGTCGGCCCGCCCGACGTCGGTCAGGAGCGCGACGAGCGTGCCGTCGGGCGCGAAGGCCGCGACGGGTGCTTCGGGCGTCCCGCCGCCGGACGGCCCGATGCGCCGGCCGAACGACAGCTCGCGCGCCTCCGCGTCCGAGAGCTCGCGGGCCTGGAACGTCGCGCGCGCGGCATCGGCGAGCCCGAGCACCGAGAACGACTCGCCGAGCTCGTCGAGCGACCGCGCGACGTCCAGCCCGTAGGCGCCGACCCGGGTGCGGCGCAGCGCCGTCAGGTGGCCGCCGACGCCGAGCGCGCCGCCCAGGTCGCGCGCGAGCGCCCGGACGTAGGTGCCCGAGGAGCAGACGACCGTGACGTCGACGTCGAGGACCGGCACCGGACCCTCGGTGCCGTCGTGCGTGGCCGGGCGCACCGCACCGACGTCGAACCGGTGCACGACGACGGGCCTGGCCGCGAGCGTGACCTCCTCGCCGGCGCGCACGCGGGCATAGGCGCGCCGCCCGTCCACCTTGATCGCGCTGACCGACGACGGCACCTGCTCGATCGGACCGGTGAGGGCCGCGACGGCGTCGTGCAGCGCCGTGGTCGTCACGCCCGAGGCGTCCGCCGTCGCGACCGGCTCGCCCTCGGCGTCGTCGGTCGTGGTCGCCACGCCCAGGCGGATCGTGGCCGTGTACTCCTTCTGTGCACCGACCAGGTACGTGAGCAGGCGCGTCGCGCGCTCCACACCGACGACGAGCACACCGGTCGCCATGGGGTCGAGCGTGCCCGCGTGGCCGACCTTGCGGGTCCCCGCGAGCCGGCGCACCCGCGCGACGACGTCGTGACTGGTCAGGCCCGCAGGCTTGTCGACGACGACGAGGCCGTCGGGTCCGGTCCGGGTTGCCACGGTGCTCAGGCGTCCTCGGGCTCGTCCTCGTCGAGGTCGTCGTCGGCGTCCGTGTCGCGGTGGCGGTACGGGTCGGCGTCACCCGCGTACTTCGCCTCGGCGGCCAGGGCCGCGACCTCGGCATCGCGCCGGGCGGCCTCGCGGAGCGCCTCGGCGATGTGCGCCGCGGTCTCCGGGACGGCGTCGGGCACGAACTCCAGCGTCGGGGTGAGGCGGACGCCGGTCTGGCGCCCCACCTCGGATCGGATCAGGCCCTTCGCGCTCTCGAGCGCGGCAGCAGTGCCGGCCCGCGCCTCCTCGTCGCCGAGCACGGTGTAGAACACCGACGCGTGCTGCAGGTCGCCCGTGACGCGCACCGCGGTCACCGTGACGAAGCCGAGGCGCGGGTCCTTCACGCGGGTGTCGAGCATCTCGGCGACGATCACCTGGATGCGCTCGGCGAGCCGGGTCGCCCGGGGGTGGTCAACCATCGTGCAGTCCTTTCCTCAGGCGGGCCGCGCGGTGTGCGCGGGAAGGGGCGGACCGCCGCCCACCCCGGAGGGCGGGCGGCGGTCCGGGCCGCGCATCAGGCGCGCGGCTTCTCCCGCATCTCGTACGTCTCGATGACGTCGTCGACCTGGAGGTCGTTGAACGACCCCAGTCCGATACCGCACTCGTAGCCCTCGCGGACCTCGGTCGCGTCGTCCTTGAACCGCTTGAGCGAGTCGATCGTGAGGTTCTCGCCGATGACCTTGCCGGCCCGCAGGACGCGCGCCTTGGAGTTGCGGCGGATCGTGCCCGACCGCACCAGCGAACCCGCGATGTTGCCGAACCGGCTCGACCGGAACACCTCGCGTACCTCGGCGGTGCCGAGCTGGGCCTCCTCGTACTCCGGCTTGAGCATGCCCTTGAGGGCTGCCTCGACGTCGTCGATCGCCTGGTAGATCACCGAGTAGAACCGCACGTCGACACCCTCGCGCTCGGCGAGGTCCTCGACGCGCTCGGCGAACTTCACGTTGAAGCCCAGGATGATCGCGTTGTCGACCGTGGCGAGGTTGACGTCGTTCTGCGTGATCGCGCCGACGCCGCGGTGGATGACCCGCAGGGCCACCTCGTCGCCGACGTCGATCTTGAGCAGCGCGTCCTCCAGCGCCTCGACGGCACCGGAGACGTCGCCCTTGAGCACGAGGTTGAGCGTCTCGACCTTGCCCTGCTGGAGGGCCTGCGTGAAGTCCTCGAGGCTGATGCGCTTGCGACGCTTGGCCAGCTGGGCCGCACGCTCGGCCGCCTCACGCTTCTCGGCGATCTGGCGGGCCGTGCGGTCGTCCGGCGCCACGAGGAACGTGTCGCCGGCGCGGGGCACCGAGGTCAGGCCGAGGACCTGGACCGGACGCGCCGGGGTGGCCTCGGGGACGACGTCGCCGTGCTCGTCGAACATCGCCCGGACGCGCCCGTGGGCCGTGCCGGCGACGATCGCGTCACCGACCCGCAGGGTGCCGGACTGCACGAGCACCGTCGCGACGGCACCGCGACCGCGGTCGAGGTTGGCCTCGACGGCGACGCCACGCGCGTCCTTGTCCGGGTTGGCCCGCAGGTCGAGGGCGGCGTCCGCGGTGAGCAGGACTGCCTCGAGCAGCTGGTCGATGCCGGACTGCTGCTTCGCGGAGACGTCGACGAACATCGTCTCGCCGCCGTACTCCTCGGCTACGAGGTTGTACTCGGTCAGCTGCTGACGGATCTTGGCGGGGTTCGCCGCTTCCTTGTCCACCTTGTTGACCGCGACCACGACCGGCACGTTCGCCGCCTGCGCGTGGTTGAGCGCCTCGATGGTCTGCGGCATCACGCCGTCGTCGGCCGCGACCACGAGGATCGCGATGTCCGTCACCTGCGCACCACGGGCACGCATGGCGGTGAACGCCTCGTGGCCCGGGGTGTCGATGAAGGTGATCGGACGCTCGACGCCCTCGTGCTCGGCCTTCACCTGGTAAGCACCGATGTGCTGGGTGATGCCGCCGGACTCGCCCGCGACGACGTCCGTGGACCGGATCGCGTCGAGGAGCTTCGTCTTGCCGTGGTCGACGTGACCCATGACCGTGACGACGGGCGGCCGCGCCTGCAGCTGGTCGTCGCCCTCCTCCGCGAGCTCGGCCTCGAGGTCGATGTCGAAGGCCCCGAGCAGCTCGCGGTCCTCCTCTTCCGCCGAGACCATCTCGATGACGTAGCCCAGCTCAGCCGCGAGCGTGCCGAAGGTGTCCTCGTCGAGCGACTGGGTCGCCGTCGCCATCTCGCCGAGGTGGAACAGCACCGTGACGAGGCTGGCCGGGTTCGCGTCGATCTTGTCGGCGAAGTCGTTCAGCGATGCACCGTGGCGCAGGCGGATGACGGTCGAGCCGTCACCGCGCGGCACCTGCACGCCGCCGAGCGACGGCGCCTGCATCTGCTCGAACTCCTGCCGCTTCGCGCGCTTCGACTTGCGCCCACGCACCGGACGCCCGCCGGCGCGACCGAACGCGCCCTGCGTGCTGCCACGACCGCCGCGGCCACCGCCGCCGCCACCGCCCGGACGGGCGCCACCGAAGCCGGGAGCGCCACCGCCACCGGGACCGCCGGTGCCGCCACCGGGACGCCCGGGCCCACCC
>JAEYXM010000227.1 GCA_023428465.1 Actinomycetes bacterium | reverse complement strand
GCCTGCGGTGCCCGCGGTGCCTGCGGTGCCTGCCCCGGCCGGGACGGACCCGGCGCCCGGGCCGACGACCGCCGCCGCCGTGCGGAGCCAGGGGACGCCGTCGGGCGTCTGCGGCCTGAGCGTGCTCGACCGGGGGCTCGCGCCGAGGGTCGAGCCCACCGGCGTCGGCGCCGAGCGGTGGACGTGGGCCGCGGACGGTGGAGCCGACGGGAGCGACGTCGGGACCGACAACGACGGCGGGGCGCCGGACAGAGCGAGTGGGGAACCAGCGAGCTCGGAGGCTGCGCTGGTCGCGGCACCCGCCGGGGCCGTGTTCGAGGTGCAGGACGACGGGTCGGTGGTCGTGCGCGGCACCGACGGCGCGATCGCCTGCGGGCTCGCGCCGCTCGCCCGGGGCGTGGGCGAGGTGCTCGCTCCCGACCTCCTCGCCCTCCGGCGCCCCGCCGTCGACGGCGCGGCGACCGGGGACGTGAGCGTGTGGATCGGCGCCGTCGGGGCGGAGTCGGCGACGTGGGGCGAGAACGAGGGCGGGCGGTCGCTCGCCGTCGTGCCCGGCGACTGGGCGCGAGCCGCCGGCTCGGCGGGCGTCGCCGTCGTCTGGCAGGACATCGAGCGCTTCGCGCCCAGCGACGCGACCCCGGGCATGCGGGACCAGCTCGTCTGCCACGCCATCGGCGCGCCCGACAAGGCGAGCTGGAACCTCGAGCCGTGGCGGCCCGACGTCGGGCTCCTCGCGGTGCTCGCGGCGCTCTGCAACCCGCAGTAGCCCTCGACGGCGTCGGCGGTGAACCGCAGACTGTGGCGATGGACCTCCCGGTGATGCCGCCCGTCGCACCGATGCTCGCCAAGGCCGTGCCCGACGTACCGCCCGGGTTGGTCTACGAGCCCAAGTGGGACGGTTTCCGGGCGATCGTGTTCCGCGACGGCGACGAGGTCGAGATCGGCAGCCGCAACACCAAGCCGATCACGCGGTACTTCCCCGAGGTGGTCGAGGCGGTTCGCAGCGAGCTGCCCGGGCGCTGCGTCGTCGACGGCGAGATCGTCGTCGCGTCGGCGGACGGCGCCGGGCTGGACTTCGAGGCGCTCCTGCAGCGCATCCACCCCGCGGACTCCCGCGTCCGCCTGCTCGCCGCGACGACGCCCGCGGTCCTCGTCGTGTTCGACGTCCTCGCCCTCGGCGACGACGACCTGACAGGCCTGCCGTTCGGCGAGCGCCGCGCGCGGCTCGAGGCCGCCGTGCCGGGTGGCGGCCCGGGCGTCTACCTCACGCGCGCGACGTCCGACGTCGCCGAGGCGCGCGAGTGGTTCGCGTCGTTCGAGGGCGCCGGCCTCGACGGCATCGTCGCGAAGAACCCCGCCCTCGCCTACCAGCCCGACAAGCGCGTGATGGTCAAGGTCAAGCACGAGCGGACCGCGGACTGCGTGCTCGCCGGCTACCGCACCCACAAGAACGACGACCGCGCCGTCGGCTCCCTCCTGCTCGGCCTGTACGACGACGAGGGTCGACTGGCGTCCGTCGGGGTCGCCTCGTCCTTCCCGATGGCGCGGCGCCGCGAGCTGTTCGACGAGCTCCAGGACCTCGTGACCGACGCCGCCGACCACCCGTGGACCGCCCAGGCCCAGGCGGCCGGGACACGGACCCCGCGCGAGGCGGAGGCGAGCCGCTGGAACTCCGGCAAGGACCTGTCCTTCACGCCGCTGCGCCCCGAGCGCGTACTCGAGGTCAGGTACGACCACATGGAGGGCGCGCGGTTCCGCCACGTCGCGCAGTTCGTGCGCTGGCGCCCCGACCGCGACCCGCGGTCCTGCACGTACGCCCAGCTCGAGCGGCCCGTGAGCTTCGACCTCGCGGACGTCCTCGGGTGAACCCGCGCCACCCCGCCTCCTGCGCCCCTACGCTGCGATCCATGGACAGCAAGTACCCGAAGGGCCTGTACGAGCGCGAGCTGTTCCGCCTGCAGGCCGAGCTGGTCAAGGTGCAGGAGTGGGTCCGCGCCGAGGGCAAGCGGCTCGTCGTGATCTTCGAAGGGCGCGACGCCGCCGGCAAGGGCTCCACGATCAAGCGCGTCAGCCAGTACCTCAACCCGCGCGTCGCCCGCATCGCCGCCCTGCCGACCCCCACCGAGCGCGAGCGCAGCCAGTGGTACTTCCAGCGCTACATCGCGCACCTGCCCGCCGCCGGCGAGATCGTCCTGTTCGACCGCTCCTGGTACAACCGGGCCGGCGTCGAACGCGTCATGGGTTACTGCACCCAGGACGAGTACCACCGCTTCCTGCGCCAGTGCCCCATCTTCGAGCGCATGCTCGTCGAGGACGGGATCCTGCTGCGCAAGTACTGGTTCTCCGTGTCCGACGCCGAGCAGGAGGCCCGCTTCCGGTCGCGGCTCACCGACCCGATGCGCGCCTGGAAGCTCTCGACGACCGACCTCGAGTCGATCACGCGCTGGGAGGACTACTCGCGCGCGAAGGACCAGATGCTGGTGCACACCGACATCCCCGAGGCCCCGTGGTGGGTCGTCGAGAGCGACAACAAGCGGCGCTCGCGCCTCGACATGATCCACCACCTCGTGACCTCGCTCGACTACCGCGAGGTCGTGCGCGAGCCCGTCGTGATGCCCGCCCGGCCCGCATCGACGGGCTACGTCCGCCCGCCGCGCGACACCCAGCGCTACGTGCCCGACCACGCGTCGACCCTGCTCGCCGCCCCCGACGTGGGCGAGGTCGTCGGCGACGGCAACGGCGCCGGCGGGTGACGCGGGACGAGATCCCGCTGACCGGCGGCAACGTCGCGACCGGTGTCGTGCGCGTGGGCGGGACGGTGCGCAAGCCCGCCGGCCCTCAGGCCGGGGCGGTCCACGCCCTCCTCACCCACCTCCACGACGTCGGGCTGCGGCACGCCCCACGTTCCTTCGGGTTCGACGACGCCGGGCGGCACGTCCTCGAGTACGTGCCGGGCCCGATGGCGGACGACCCCGGGGTCCCGCCCCTCGACCCGGCCGCCGTCGGGCGCCTCGTGCGCGAGCTCCACGACGCCCTGGACGGTTGGGCGCCGCCGCCGGACGCCGCCTGGCAGTGCCCGATCCCGACCGACGGCGCCGACCTCGTCGTGCACAACGACCTCGCGCCCTGGAACCTCGTCGTGGCGGACGACCGCGTCGTCGTCATCGACTGGGACGCCAGCGCGCCCGGCACCCGCACGTGGGACCTCGCCTACCTCGCCCACGGGCTCGTACCGCTCACACCCGGGCCACTCGACGCGGCGGTAGCGCGGCTGCGGGCGCTCGCCGACGGCTACGGGCTCGACGACGCCGGCCGCGCCCGCCTCGCCGTGACCCTGGCCCGCCGCACCTGGTCGATGTACAACCTGCTGCACGCCGGGCACCTCGCCGGCACCCCACCGTGGGCGGACCTGTGGGACGCCGGCCACGGCGCCTACTGGCGCCGCGACGCGGAGTGGATCGAGGCCCACGAGGCGCACCTCGGAGCGGCACTCACAGGCTGACCGGGCGGCCCGGCCCGGCGACGTGAGGAACTGGTCGGTCTACGCGACGTCACCCCGCGTCGTCGGCGCCCTTCGCCTCGGACTCCGGGCCGCCCACGCGGTACTGACCGGCGTCGTTCAGCACCTCGATCGGGATCGAGACGTCCTGGCCACCGGAGCGGAACGAGCACTCGAACTCCGTGC
>JAEYXM010000181.1 GCA_023428465.1 Actinomycetes bacterium | reverse complement strand
CCGGCAGCCCGATCCGTAGAGAGAAGAAGAGCAGATGCCTCCCAAGTCCCGTACCGCCGTGCGCAAGCCGCGCCGCAAGGAGAAGAAGAACGTCTCCCACGGCCAGGCGCACATCAAGAGCACGTTCAACAACACGATCATCTCGATCACCGACCCCTCGGGCGCCGTGATCTCGTCGGCGTCGTCCGGCCAGGTCGGCTTCAAGGGTTCGCGCAAGTCGACGCCGTTCGCCGCGCAGCTCGCCGCCGAGGCCGCTGCCCGTCGTGCGCAGGAGCACGGCATGCGCAAGGTCGACGTCTTCGTCAAGGGCCCGGGTTCGGGCCGCGAGACCGCGATCCGGTCGCTGCAGGCCGCCGGCCTCGAGGTCGGTTCGATCCAGGACGTGACGCCGCAGGCGCACAACGGCTGCCGTCCGCCGAAGCGCCGCCGCGTCTGACCCCTCGCTCGCGCCGGGCCGTGCCCCTGCTCGGCCCGGCGCGAGCGTAGGTCGTCAAGCCGTCCCCCGGGATGCGGACCGAGGCATGACCGGGATAGCAACACCTGCGTGGCGTCATATGGCGGACGTCCGCTGAGAGGAATCACACCGTGCTGATCGCACAGCGCCCCACCCTGGCCGAAGAGGTCATCTCGGAGAACCGTTCGCGGTTCTCCATCGAGCCGCTCGAGCCGGGCTTCGGCTACACGCTCGGCAACTCGCTCCGCCGGACGCTGCTGTCCTCCATCCCCGGTGCCGCCGTCACGTCGATCCGTATCGACGGCGTGCTGCACGAGTTCTCGACCGTGCCGGGGGTCAAGGAGGACGTCACCGAGGTCATCCTCAACATCAAGAACCTCGTGGTCTCGTCGGAGAACGACGAGCCCGTCGTGATGTACCTGCGCAAGCAGGGCCCGGGTGAGGTCACCGCCGCGGACATCGTGCCGCCGGCGGGCGTCGAGGTGCACAACCCCGACCTGCACCTCGCGACCCTCAACGACAAGGGCAAGCTCGAGATCGAGCTCACCGTCGAGCGTGGTCGTGGCTACGTGTCGGCCGCGCAGAACAAGACGTTCGACGCCGAGATCGGCCGTATCCCGGTCGACTCGATCTACTCGCCGGTCCTCAAGGTCACCTACAAGGTCGCGGCCCCCCGCGTCGAGCAGCGCACCGACTTCGCCAAGCTCATCGTCGACGTCGAGACCAAGCCGGCCATCGCCCCGCGCGACGCGCTCGCGTCCGCAGGCAAGACGCTGGTCGAGCTGTTCGGCCTCGCGCGCGAGCTCAACGTCGAGGCCGAGGGCATCGAGATCGGCCCGTCGCCGACGGACGCCGCGCTCGCCGCTGACCTCGCCCTGCCGATCGAGGAGCTGCAGCTCACGATCCGGTCGTACAACTGCCTCAAGCGCGAGGGCATCCACACGGTGGGCGAGCTCGTGGCCCGCAGCGAGGCGGACCTGCTCGACATCCGGAACTTCGGTGCGAAGTCGATCACCGAGGTGAAGGAGAAGCTCGGCGGCCTCGGGCTGAGCCTGAAGGACAGCCCGCTGGAGTACGACCCGTCCGCGTACTACGACGACGCCGACTACTCGGACGACGAGCTGTCCTGACCTTCCGGCCCGGCTGCGCCGGACCCGCGACCTTCCAGAACTCAAGGAGTACAGACCATGCCCACTCCCAGCAAGGGCCCGCGGCTCGGTGGCGGTCCGGCGCACGAGCGGCTCATGCTCGCGAACCTCGCGACGAGCCTTTTCGAGCACCGCCGGATCACCACGACGGAGACCCGCGCGAAGCGCCTTCGCCCGCTGGCCGAGCGTCTCATCACGTTCGCGAAGCGCGGCGACCTGCACGCCCGTCGTCGGGTGCTGACGGTCGTGCGCGACAAGAGCGTCGTGCACGAGCTCTTCACCGAGATCGCCCCGATGATGGCCGAGCGTGAGGGCGGCTACACCCGCATCACGAAGATCGGTCCCCGCAAGGGCGACAACGCCCCGATGGCCGTGATCGAGCTGGTGCAGGAGCGCCTCAGCCCGAAGAAGGCGACCGTCAAGGAGGCCGAGAAGGCCACCAAGAAGGCCGCCAAGTCCACCGCGTCGAAGCCTGCGAAGGCGGAGAAGGCGGAGGACAAGGTCGAGGAGACGCCCGCGGTCGAGGCCACGGAGGACTCCGAGAAGGCCTGAGCGCCGCTCGAAGCCCCGCGTAGACGCAGTACGACAGAAGGCCCGGACCGGGTGGTCCGGGCCTTCTGTTTTGCCTGGGGGAGCCGGCCGGGGCCGACCTCCGGTGGAAGCCGGTCAGAGCCGTCTCCCGGAGTGGGCCGGGCGACCGGTCCCGGTGTGCGGGACCCGGGCGACCGGGCCCCGCACACCGAGCTCCGTGCGGCTACTTCATCAGGTCGTCGAACCGGAAGAGGAACGCAGCCATCGCCTGACGCTCGATGGGTGCGACCGGACGGAAGGTGCCGTCGGAGAACCCGGTGGTCACCTCGATGTCGGCGAGCCAGGTGATCTCCGTGTAGAACCTGTCGGCAGGTCGCACATCGGTGAACGGGCTCGTCTGCGGAGCGGTGAACTCGGGCTCGCCCGCGAACCGGTAGAGGAACGCGGCCATGGCCTGACGCTCGATGCTCGCCGACGGACGGAAGGTCCCGTCGGAGAACCCGGTCGTGATGCCCTGGTCCGCGAGCCAGGTGATCTCCGTGTAGAACGGGTCGCTCGCGTTCACGTCCGTGAAGGGGCTGGTCGTCGGCGGCGTGAATGCGGGCTCACCTGCGTACCGGTAGAGGAACGCAGCCATCGCCTGACGCTCGATGGGGGCGATCCCACGGAACGTGCCGTCGGAGAAGCCGGTCGTGATGCCCTCCGTGGCGAGCCACGTGATCTCCTCGTAGAACGGGTGGTTCTCCGGGACGTCGCTGAACGACGGCACCTCGGGAACCTCGGGGTCGTCCGCCTCGACGAACTTGCCGACGCCCCAGTTGGCGGTCGTCGCGTAGCCGTTGCCGGTGGCGTCGGCCCACGAGCGCACGCCGATCCGCACGCCCGAGGCGTTGGAGTCGTTGACCTGGAAGTCCAGGCCGTGGACCGTGCCCGGGCCACCGAAGGTGAGCAGGTCGACGGACGCCTCGACGATGTAGCCGTCATCGGTCTCCGTGACCGCGGACGCGACCCGCGCCGCCTGGTCGGTCGCGTTCCCGGTGCCGTAGGAGCGCACGTTCGTCGCGCTGATCCGGATCTGGGTGTCGGCCGCGCGGTAGCTGCCGTTCTTGGCGTTGCCCGGGTCGACGAAGATCTCGACGGAGTCCTGCTCCCACGGGTTGCTCGCCGACACGTTGATCACCGGGTCGGTGACCTCCATCAGGACGTACAGGGTCGAGCCGTCGCCGGACCACAGGGTCCGGACCTCGGCCGTTGCCGTGTCGGTGCCCTGGACGGCGTTGCCGGTGGTGACAGTGGTGGCCTCGGCCCACACATCGTCGATCTCGGCGTCGATCTCGGGCGCCGACGGTGCCTCGACGACGGCGACGCTCCTGAGCGTGCCCTGAAGCCGAAGCTCACCCATGATGCCGGGGGAGTTCCAGCCCGTCGTGGTCTCGCCGTCCGTCACGGAGAACGTGAACGGAACCGAGTTG
Source organism: Actinomycetes bacterium (assembly GCA_023428465.1). GTDB lineage: Bacteria > Actinomycetota > Actinomycetes > Actinomycetales > Cellulomonadaceae > Actinotalea. The sequence continues at coordinate 3,750 of JAEYXM010000181.1, read as the reverse complement.
CCGGCGGCGACGCCGGTGATCGGCAGGTGCGCCACGGCGACCCAGCCGGTGTCCGTCTCGGTCACGACACCGTCCGCCGTGCCCTCGCCCGCGCGGGTCAGGGTGTAGGTCTCGTCCCGCACGCTGAACTCGATGGCGTCGGTCTCCTCGACCGTCGCGTCCTCGACCGCCACGTAGGCGGTGAGGTGGTCGGACGCCCACAGGAGCGCGATCTCGCCGACCTCACCGATCGGCGAGTGGGGGACGAGGTCCCACGACAGGTCGGTGGTGGCGGCGGGGGTCAGGTCGACGGTCCCGCCGAAGACGCTGAGCGACTTCGGGATGTCGGGCAGCTCACCACCGAGTGCGCCGACGAGCGACCACTTCGGCCGGTAGAAGTCGTCGAACATCGTCGGGGCGCCGCTGTAGTACAGCCACGACCCGGCGTCGTGCAGACCCCACACCGTGACGGACCACAGCTTGCCGGGGTGCTCGGCGGCGTACTCGTTGAAGATGTCGAACGCCTGCTGGTAGTAGTGCCCTTGCTGGATGAGCAGGCGCTCCGAGGCCGGGTACCCGGTGGTCACGTCGAACTCGGTGACCGCCGAGAGCAGACCGAAGTCGGCCTGCTTGTCCATCGCGATCCGCAGGTTCTCGACGTCGCGCGTGAGCTGGACGTGGAACTGGTTGCCGATGCCGTCGACCGGGACGTCCCGCTCGAGGAGTCGCTCGACGAGGTCGTAGTACCGCTGCAGCTTGGTGCCTGCACCGTCGCCGCCCTCGGTGCCGTACTCGTTGATGAAGAGCTTGACCGGCCGGTCGGCGTCCTCGGCGGCGTAGAGGTCGTTGAACGCCTCGTCCGCGTACTGGAACGACAGGTCGATGAACTCCTCGCCGAGGATGTTGTACCACTGGCTGGTCCGCAGGCCGTTCGAGGCGGCGGCGGTGTTGTCCGCGACGACCTCGTTGACGACGTCGAACGCCTGCAGCGGGTTGGTCTCGCTGCCGAACTCGCCGTAGCGGTCGGACAGGTACTCGGCGATGTTGAAGATGTGGGTGCGGAGACGCTCCTTCAGGACGTCCTGGTCCTCGGGGGCGTTGGTGAGGTTGCCGCCGCCCTCCTTCTGGAAGAACCACGACGGGACCTGGCTGTGCCAGACGAGCACGTGGCCGTACACGCGTGCGTCGTTGGCGACGGCCCAGTCCATGATGGCGTCGGCGCCGGCGTTGTTCTCGAGGACCGCGCCCTCGGTACCGGCGAACTTGTTGTCCGGGCCGTACCAGGACTCGGGCTTCATCGCGTTCTCGGGCGTCGCGGAGTCGAACTCCCGGCTGAGGACCTCCTCGGCCTGCGTGCCCTCGATCGTCGACCGGCCTTCGATGGCGACGCCGATCGGGTAGTCGAGCGTGTCCTTCAGGGTCGCGTCAACCGTGATCGGGGTGCCCGCGCGGGTGCCCTGGATGTGGACGTCGTCGATGAAGAAGGTGGAGAGGGTGTTGTCCACCGCGATCGACAGCGTGGTGTTCGCCGCGTCGTGCGTGTACGTCACCTGGACGTTCTTGAACGTCCCGGGGGTGATCACCAGGTCGGTGTCGGCGAGCGGGGCGAGGTCGGTGCTGCCCGCGAGCACGCGCGCCTCGATGTCGCTCGCGTCGTCGATCTTGGTGGCGCTGTCGGGGACGTACACCCAGGCGCTGATGGTGTAGGTCTGGCCGGCCGTGAGAAGGGTGGCGGGGATCGTCATCTGCGCGCCGTCACCGGCGGCGTCGCGGTTGCGGACCTCCAGGCTGCGGGCGTGGCTCGTGCGCGTGCGCACGTCGGTGGTGGAGAACGTGGTCGAGGCGGGGGTCTCCGAGGCGCCGTCGACGTCGAGCGCCGACCAGCCCGGTGCGTTCCCTCCCACGGTGGTCTCGAAGTTGTTGAGCATCACCGTGTAGGGGACCGTGCTCCCGTTTGCCCCCGCGGGGCCGGCTGCGCCGACCAGGCCGGCGGTCAGGACCGCGGAGGCCGTTGCCAGGGCAAGGGTTCTTCTGTGCCGTGTTGCTTGACGCATCTCGCTCCTTTGCGGGTGCGGTCCACGACCGCGATGTCGTGGACCTGCCGCTCGTGCCGCGCGCTCGGGAGGCAGTCCGGACACCCCAGCGACACGCCGGCGTCCCGAACCTATGGGGCCTTCTACAACGTTGTCGATACCGCTCCACACGCCGCTTCGAAAGTCGAAGGCAGGTCGCCCTGATATGCCCCAGAGCGTCCCATTCGAGGGCGATGGCGCAGGGCGCGGCACTAATCTGAGAATGTGACGGTGCCCGTGGTCCTGGTGCACGGCGCCCGCGTCTCCCGGACGATGTGGCGCGCGCAGCTCGCCTCGCTCGAACGTGCGGGTGTCCCGGCGCTCGCCGTGGACCTGCCCGGGCACGGGGCACGGACCGGTGAGCGGTTCACGGTGGACGGCTGCGTGGCGACGATCGCGCAGGGCGTGGACGACGTCGGCGGGCGCGCGCTCGTCGTCGGCCTGTCGCTCGGTGGTTACGTGGGCATCCGGCACGCCGCGGAGCACCCGGAGCAGGTGGCCGGGCTGGTCGCGGCGGGGTGCAGCTCCGTGCCGGACCAGCCGGCCACGGCGCTCTGGCTGCTCGCAGTGAAGGGTTTCGAGCGGCTCCCGGACAAGGGCGCGTGGCTCAACCAGAAGCTCGCCGAGACCGCCCTCCCGCCGGAGGGCCTGGCAGCGGTGGCCGAGGGTGGCTTCGCGCTCGAGGTGATGCGGGACCTCCTGGAGGGCGTGCGCGCGACCGACCCGCTCGCGGACCTCGCCCGCATCCGGTGCCCGGTCTGGTTCGTCAACGGGCAGTGGGACCACTTCCGGCTCTCCGAGCGGCGCTTCGTCGCGGCGGCGCGGGACGCGCACATCGTGATCGTGCCGCGCGCGACCCATCTGGCGAGCCTCGTGCAGCCCGTCGCGTTCACCCGTGCGCTGCTCGAGGCGCACGCGGAGATCGCGCGCCGCGAGGCGTCAGGCCGGCGTCCCGTGGAGCAGGTTCCAGGCGCGCACGCCACCCGCGATCCCCGCTGAGTTCGGCACGACGACGACGTCGTCGCCCAGCTCCGCGAGGACGGCCGGGCGGATCCGGCGCGCGTTGCCGCCGCCGAGGTAGAGGCGGTCCCACCGGAAGACCGGCCGGAGCCCGTCGACCGCCCGCCGCACGCGCCGCGACCACGCCCCGTCCCCGATCCGGCGCCGCTCGTGCTCACCGAGCCAGCCGTCGTACGTCGTGCCGCGGCGCACCGGTGCGTGCGAGAGCTCGAGGTGCGGGGCGAGCACCCCGCCGTCGAACAGCGCGGAGCCGAGCCCGGTGCCCAGGGTGAGGACGAGCTCCAGGCCGCTCGCGGACACCACGCCGGCGCCGTGCACCTCCGCGTCGTTCAGCACGATGACGGGGTAGCCGAGGGCGGCCGAGAAGGCGGCGGCCATGTCGATGCCCGCCCACGCGCGCTCGAGCTCGGGTACGACGGCGGTGCGCGGCCCGTGGGCCGTCACGTAGTGCGGCGTCGCGACGACGACCCCGTGCCGGATCATGCCCGGCATCCCGACGGTGGCCCGGTCCGCGTGCGGGAGGCCGTCGGCGAGCTCGCGGACGGTCTCGACGAGGCGGTCGGGCGGGAGCGGGTACGGGGTGGGTACGCGCACGGGCGGGACGTGCATGGTGCCGGCGGCGTCGAGCACCGACGCCTTGATCCCACCGCCGCCGCAGTCGACCGCGAGCGTGCGCAGG
>JAEYXM010000143.1 GCA_023428465.1 Actinomycetes bacterium | reverse complement strand
GAGATGAGGTCGTTGCAGGTGTCCCGGCGCAGGTGGGCGACCTCCGGCTCGTCGGAGGACACGTGGCCCGCGATCTGGCGCGGGTTGACCAGGTCGGCGGTGAACCGCTCGCACACCGCGGTGGCCCCGGGCAGGCCCGTGAGTGCGATCGTCACGGCCGTCGCCTCCCGCTGTGCCCACTGGTGCCGCGCCTCGACGGTGAGGGCCCATCCGAAGGCGACAGCGGGCACCAGGAAGAGGGCGACCGCAACCCGGGTGCTCCCGGAGGGCTCCGCCAGGAACCGGGCGCGCCACACCGACACGGCGAGGAGCGCCACGGTGACGACGGTCAGGACGCCGGTGTCGAACCACGCGGGCATCAGGGTGGCCCCTGCGGACCCGGTGGCCGGTTCGGCATGCCGGAAGCGTACCGATGCACCGCCGCGCTAGCCTTGCGCCGCGCGTCGGCCGATGTCGCCTGAGGCCCCGCGTGCTGCGGTCGGAGCTCCCGGCCGGTCGCCGGGGGTCCACGTGTCGAGTCTCGCGCAGCGGGAGCGCATCAGCGTCGTCGTCGCCTACGTCGCGTTCGTCCTGACAGGCGTCTCGGCGAGCGTGGGCAGTGTCGTGCTGCCCGCCCAGATGACCGACTACGACGTCACGCGCAAGACCATCGGCATCACGTTCTTCACGTTCTCCGCGGGGTTCTTCCTCGCCGGGACGACGACGGGGGCCCTGATGGCCCGCATCGGCACGCGGGCCACGCTCCTCGCGGGCAGCGCCGCGTATGTCGCCGGCGCGCTCTACACCGCGACGCGGCCGTCGTTCGTCGCACTGGTGGTCCTCCAGCTCGTCGCCGGGTACGGCACCGGGCTGCTGGAGTCCGTGCTGAACGCCTATCTGACCGAGCTCCCGTTCGCGACCCAGCGCCTCAACCGGCTGCACGCGTTCTTCGGCGTGGGTGCGCTCATCGGTCCGGTGCTGGCCACCTGGATGCTGCAGTCATGGTCGTGGCCGGCCGTGTGGCTGGTGCTCGGCCTCGCCGGCATCCCCGTTGCCTGCGCGTACGCGGCGACGTTCCCCGCGAGGCCCCCACGTCCCGCCGACGACGACGCGCCGCCGGTACGCGCCGCAGCCCTCGTCGCGGAGGCTCTGGCCAACCGCGGGGTGGCGCTCGCGGCCGTCTTCCTCACCGTCTACGTCGGCGTGGAGATGAGCGTGGGGAACTGGGGCGTCAACTACCTCCAGGAGCATCGCGGTGAGGGGGAGACGCTCGCCGGCGCGTCGCTCAGCGCGTACTGGCTGGGGCTCACCGCCGGCAGGTTCATCATCAGCCCGGTCGCGGACGCCCTGCGGTGGACGACCGCTCGGATGACGACTGCGTGCCTCGTCGGCGTCGTCGGCTCGCTCGCCGTCCTCGGGGTGTCGCCCTTCGGCGGGCTCTCGCTCGCCGCTCTGGCGCTCCTCGGCTTCTTCCTCGGCCCGCTCTTCCCGACCGCGATGGCCGTCGTCCCGCGCCTGACGACCCCCGCGCACGTCGCCACGGCGGTCGGCCTGATGAACGCCGTCTCCGTCATCGGCGGCTCGGCCCTGCCGTGGCTGGCCGGGGCCCTCGGTGACCTTGCCGGCATCGGGACGCTCGTGCCCTACGTGGCCGTCCTCGCCCTGGTGCAGCTGGCCGTGTGGCGCGGCGTCGTCCGAAGGCTCGACGCCTGAACGCGTCGAGCGAGGTCAGGTGACCCGGATGAACGTCGGGTTCGACCGGTGGATCTCGCGGAACTGGACGGTCGTGCCCGGCTGGGACGCGTCGATCTGCAGGTTGCCGCCCGCATAGATCGCGACGTGCCCCGACCACCACATCAGGTCGCCCGGCTGCGCCTGGTCGGCCGGGATGACCGTGCCGACGGTGCCCTGGGCGGACGAGCTGCGGGGCAGGTTGATGCCCAGCTGGGCGTACACGTACGACGTGAAGCCCGAGCAGTCGAAGCCGTCGGGCGTCGAGCCGCCGTACACGTACGGCACACCGATGTAGCGCGCCGCGATCTCGAGGACGGCATTCCCGGCGACGGTGTCGGGCGCAGCCACACCCTCGGCGTAGTACCGCCCCGTCTGGATCGACGACGAGCCCGTGGACGCGCGAGCCACCGGTGGCGGGGGCGGCGGCGGGTCCGCCTCGACGGTGATCGTCGGGGCGTCGTAGGACCAGGCGGCGTCGGCCGGGACCTCCACGGTGGGGGCCGTCGTCGCGGCCGCGCGGACCGACGACGTCAGGGCATGGGTGTCGAGCGGGGAGTGGTTGGTCGGCACGCCCGCGTCGGCTGCGCCGCCCAGCATGGACACCAGCAGCCCGGACGCACCGGCGGCGAACACCGTCCGGCGGCCGGTGCCGGCGGCCGTGCGTGCAGCGGCCTGCCCGACGTCGGTCAGAAGCGTGCGCGGAGCGCCCGGCGCACGGTGGCGGGGCGACGCGTGATGGGACATCTGCTCTCCGGCGCCTACGAGGTGAGCTGTCGGGTTCGGGCGAGAGCTCGCCCGGCCGGACAAGTCCGGCTTCACCCCAAGACCGCTCGCGCGGCCGAAGGTGGTTCCCCCGCTCCTGCCGTGTGTCGATCGGATCCGCGACGCGGTGGCAGGACTCGGCGTGCCGCGCGCGGTCGCCCCCGAGGGGAGGCGTCGCTCATCCTACGTGGTCGGGGAACCGAGTGTCACGAAACGATCACG
>JAEYXM010000138.1 GCA_023428465.1 Actinomycetes bacterium | reverse complement strand
GGCCACGAGCGCGGGCACCGGCTGCTCGCGCGCGAGCGCGGCGGCGGCGACCGGCCCGAGGGTCGCCTCGAGGTCGTCGACGCCGACGGCCGCGAGGTCCTCCCGCAGCGCCTCGAGCACGCCGGGGACGACGCGCGGTTCGCTCACGGGCGCACCACGTCCACGACGACGGGTCGGTGGTCGCTGGCGCGGTGCGCGGCCGGCGAGTCGACGACCCGGCCGCCGGAGCCGACGAGCTCCTTGCTCCCGAGGATGGCGTCGATGCGCTTGGTCGGCCCGGTCGCGGGGTAGGTGGGGCCCGACGTCGGCGTGAGGTCGCGCAGGTCCAGCAGGAGGCGCCGCCAGGACGGGCCGCCGGGGAGCTCGTTGAGGTCGCCCGCGACGATGCAGCCGCCGGCGGGCGCCGACCGTACGACGGGCAGGATCCGCACGAGGTGCGCGGCGCGATCCCGCGCGGTCAGCCCGAGGTGCACGCTGATGACGCGCACGCCCTCGACGTCGGCGACCGCGATCCCGCGCGGGGTGTGCCATGGGGTCCACGGCAGGCGCCTCGCGAAGGGCCGGTTCGCCGTCAGGCCGGGGCGCACGAGCAGCGCCGTCGTGCGCGCGCCCTTGCCGGACACGAGGGGTACGAGCCCGGCGGCGTCGGCCGCGCGGCGCAGCCGCCACCGTCCCACGGGCGTGCGCGGCGGCTCCTGGATGGCGACGACGTCGGGCGCCTCGTCGCGCAGCACCTCGACGACGGCGCGCGGGTCGTCCCGGAGCTGGCGGATGTTGAGCGTCATCACGCGCAGCCGGACGCCAGCCTTCATCGAGCCTCCCCTGTCGATGCCGGACCCCGATCATGGGGGGTCCCAGGTGTCTTGTCGACCGGTCAGGGCGTCCGGTTGAGCCCGATCAGCCCGCGAACGTCCACGTCTGGCCACTGCCGTGCCTGCGTGCCACGATGGCCGCCTCGGAGATCAGGGGGAGTCCATCATGCGCCGACCGATCACGCTCGCACCGTCCGCCCTCCCGATCGCCTTGCTCGCGACGCTCGTGCTCACCTTGGGCGCGTGCTCGGGCGGGGACGACGAGCCGGCACCCGACGCACCCGCGACCGCCACTGCGGGCCCCACCGACGGTGGCGACGACCCCGACGGCGACGCCGAACCCGATGCGGGTGACGATGCGGGCGACTCGACCGAGCCCGGCGACGGCGACGGCGACGCGTCCGGGGCGGCGGGCGCGTCCTGCGTCGAGGGCACGTGGACGGCGGACAACGCCGCGACGGCCGCGGCCACGACGAGCGCCCCGGGCATGTCCGACCTCGGCGCGACGGCCGCGGTCACCGGCTCCTCGACCGTGACGTTCGCCGGCTCCGACCTGGTCGTGGAGTACGACGCCCAGACGACGGAGGTCACCTGGTCGATGCAGGGCCAGGACGTCCGCATGGTCATGACGTTCGACGGGACGCTCACGGGCACGGTCGACGTCACGGACGACACGGTCACGTTCCAGGCCGTCGACGACACCGCCCTGTCGATCGACTACACGACGTGGGTCGGCGGCCAGGAGCTCGCGGTGCCCGGGGCCGACGGGATGATCAGCTCGGGCTTCGAGGCGGGTGGCTCGTCGCGGTACACGTGCAGCGGGGACCGGCTCGAGCTGACGCCTGTCGTCGAGGGCGTCGACACCTCGGGCATGGTGACGGTCCTGCGGCGGTAGGTGTGGCCGGCCCGGATCCGACGGGCCCACGGACTCCCCCTGTGGAACCTTTTCCCGGGGCGCGCAGGGTCCTGTCACCATGGTGCACGGGCAGGGGACTCACTCCTGGCCGTGGAGGAGGACCCTTGCGCACCACGCACGCGCGCCGGACGACGGCGGCCCTGACCGCGGGCGCTCTCGGCGTCGGGCTCGTGCTGGGCCTCGCCGGCTGCGACCCCGATCGGTCCGAGGAGGCTGTGGCGGTCACCGAGCGCCCCGCGGAGACGAAGGCTCCCAAGGCCGATCGAACGCCGACGACCCCGCCGGACGACGGCGGGTCCGACGACGGCGGGTCCGGCGACGGCGGGTCCGGCGACGGCGGGTCCGACGGGCCGTCCTGCCTCGAGGGCGCCTGGGAGGCGGACGTGGACTCCCAGGTCGCGACGCTGCAGGACACGCTCGGCGACATGGGCAGCGTGCTCGACGTGTCGGTGACCGGGGGGTCGAGCACCGTGTACGCCGACGGCCGCCTGACGACCACCTACGACAACCAGGTCGTCACCACGACCATGGACCTGGGCGGCCAGACGCTCGTCAGCGTCACGCGGTACGACGGCGCGACCAGCGGGAGCTACACGGCCACGGACACGACGGTCATGGTGTCCGACATCGACGCGAGCGGCCTGACCCTGGAGATCTCGAACGTCCTGGACGGCACCGAGCTGGACCTGGGCACCTACACCGCGGACCTGCTCGCGTCGCTGGAGGCGGACGCCTCCTTCACGTACACGTGCTCCGGCGACACCGCGGTGCTCACCCCGTCGGCGCCGGGCATGGACATGTCCGCCTACGCGGTCACGCTCCACCGCAGGTAGCGCCCGGAGCGCCCGCCGACCCTCGGAGCAGGTGCGCCTCGCCCGCCGGCCCTCAGAGCAGGTGCGCCTCGCGCTCGAGGCGGCCCGCACGGTCGACGGCCGCGGCGCGCAGCCGCGACACGATGACGGCCCCGAAGGCGACGCCTGCGGCGCCGATGGCGATGGCCAGGCGCGCGACGTGGTTCGCGTCCTGCGCGAGGCTCATCTGCACGACCGCCGGGGCGATGAGCAGCGCCACGAGGTTCATCACCTTGATGAGCGGGTTGATGGCCGGACCGGCGGTGTCCTTGAACGGGTCACCGACGGTGTCGCCGATGACGGTCGCCGCGTGCGCGTCGGAGTTCTTGCCGCCGTAGTGGCCGTCCTCGACGATCTTCTTCGCGTTGTCCCAGGTGCCGCCGGCGTTCGCGAGGAACACGGCCATGAGGAGGCCGGCCCCGATCGCCCCGGCGAGGAAGCCCGCGAGCGGGCCGACGCCGAGTCCGAAGCCGACCGCGATGGGTGCGAACGCCGCGAGCAGGCCGGGCGTCGCGAGCTCGCGCAGCGAGTCGCGCGTGCAGATGTCGACGACCCTGCCGTAGTCCGGCCGGTCCTGGCCGGTCATGATGCCGGGCATCTCGCGGAACTGGCGGCGCACCTCGAAGACGATGGCGCCGGCGGCGCGCGTGACGGCGTCGATCGCGAGCCCGGAGAACAGGAACACGGTGGCGGCGCCGAGGATGACGCCGACGAGCGTGATGGGCGAGATGACCTCGTAGGACACCATGGCGACCGCGGTGGCCGACGTGTCGATCGCGTCGCCGAGCCCGCGGAGGGCCTGCCGGACGGCGTCGGCGTAGGAGCCGAAGAGCGCGGTGGCTGCGAGGACCGCCGTCGCGATCGCGATGCCCTTGGTGATGGCCTTGGTCGTGTTCCCGACGGCGTCGAGGTCGGTGAGCACCTGTGCGCCCGCGGCGTCGATGTCACCGGACATCTCGGCGATGCCCTGCGCGTTGTCGCTCACGGGGCCGAAGGTGTCCATGGCGACGATGACGCCGACGGTCGTGAGCAGGCCGCAGCCGGCGAGCGCGATGAGGAACAGGGCGAGCATGATCGAGCCGCCCGAGATGAGGAAGACGCCGCAGATGGCGGCCGCGATGATGCCGGCGGTGTACACGGCGGACTCGAACCCGACGCCGATGCCGGACAGGACGACGGTCGCCGGGCCGGTGAGCGAGGTGCGCGCCACGTGGATGGTGGGCTTCGACGTCGTGCCCGTGAAGTAGCCGGTGACCCACAGGATGACGCCGGCCAGCACGATGCCGATGAGCACGGCGAGGGTCGCGACGACGCGCGGGTCCGCGACGTGGCCGGCGAGGTCGTCGCTGACCCCGCGCAGGCCGCCGAAGCTGGCCGGCAGGTAGATGAACGCGGCGATGGCCGACAGCACGGCGCCGACGAGCGCCGACAGGTAGAAGCCGCGGTAGATCGCGGTGAGGCCGTTCTCGCTCCCCCGGATCCGGGTGAGCAGGACGCCGAGCGCGGCCGTGACGGCCCCGACGGCCGTGACGATGAGCGGGAAGACGAGGCCCTGCTCGCCGAAGGCGACCTTGCCGAGGATGAGGGCGGCGACGAGGGTGACCGCGTAGGACTCGAAGAGGTCCGCGGCCATGCCGGCGCAGTCGCCCACGTTGTCGCCGACGTTGTCGGCGATGGTCGCGGGGTTGCGCGCGTCGTCCTCGGGGATGCCCTGCTCGACCTTGCCGACGAGGTCGGCGCCGACGTCCGCCGCCTTGGTGAAGATGCCGCCGCCGACGCGCATGAACATCGCCAGGAGCGCGGCGCCGAAGCCGAAGCCCTCGAGCACGGCCGGGGCGTCGCCGCGGTAGATGAGCACGACGAGCGCGGCTGCGAACAGGCCGAGGCCGACGACGCACATGCCGACGACGCCGCCGGTGCGGAACGCGAGGGAGGCGCCCTCCGCGCGTCCGCCGGGCTCGCCGGCTGCCGCGGCGACGCGCACGTTCGCGCGCACCGCGAGCCACATGCCGAGGTAGCCGATCGCGGCCGAGAAGGCGGCGCCGACCACGAAGAAGATCGACCGGCCGATGCGGATGTCCGCGTCGCCGGGCAGCAGGAACAGCAGGCCGAACACCACCGCGGCGAACAGCACGAGCGTGCGCAGCATGCGGTTGAGGTACGCCGCGGCGCCCTCCTGCACGGCCTGCGCGACGAGCTGCATGCGGGGTGTGCCTTCGTGCGCGGCGAGCACCTGTCGGCGCAGCGCGACGGCGAAGACCAGCGAGGCGGCCGCGATGGCGGCGATGACGCTGACGGTGACGAGGCTCGACGTCCCGAGCTCAGGCATCCGTCCTCCTTGTCGAGGTGACCCGGCTTCATCACCGGCAGCGAGCGGGACAAGCCGCGGAAGAGCGCAGTCTACGTGGGACGAGGAGTCCCGCAATCCTCGGAACGATCTTGCTCCGGCCCCGCATTCCCGCCCCGCACTCGCGCCCCGCACCCCGAGGGGCCACGAACTCCTCGGCCCCGAGCCACAACCTTCTGCCCCCGCCCGACGTCATGATGGTGTGCGCGGCACCGACGACCGGCACGGCACCGAGAGACCGGGGGACGACGCTTGGCCGAGTGGGAGAGGGCCTTCGACGTCGTCGCCCGGGAGCGTGGGGCCGCGCTCGTGCGGTACGCGTACCTGCTGTGCGGGGACTGGCACCAGGCGGAGGACCTGGTCCAGGACGCGCTCGTCAAGGCGTTCAGCCGCGGCCGCACCGGCCTGAGCATCGCCAACGCCGAGGCGTACGTGCGGCGCGCGATCGCCACGACCACGATCGACGGGTTCCGCGTCCAGGGCCGGTGGCGCGCGGTCCGGCACCTGTTCGCAGTGCCCGACGACGCCGGGCCGGCCGAGCCGGTCGGCGACCGCCTCGACATCGCGCAGGCGCTCGCCCGGCTGAGCCCGCGGCAACGCACCTGCATCGTCCTGCGGTACTACGAGGACCTTCCGATCGCCGAGATCGCCGACACCCTCGGGTTCACCGTCGGGACCGCCAAGCGCTACCTGAGTGACGGCGTCCGCGCCCTCGAGGCCCACCTGGGCCCCGTCGCCGACGAGCTTGCCGACACCGTCACGACCGAAGCCGTTCTCGAGAGGAGCACACGATGACCCGCAGGCTCACGGAGGACCTCCGTGCCCTGGCGCACACCGGACCTGCGGACCCGGGTGCCGCCATCGCGGACCGCGCCGGGCACATGGTGCGCACGATCCGCCGCCGCCGTGCCGTCCGGCAGGCCGGCATGGGGGCGGTCGGCGTCTCCACGGCCGCTGTGCTGGCCTTCGCGGTCGGCAACACCTCCTGGCTGTCGGGCTCGACGTCGGCCGGAGCCTCGGACGTCGAGCCCGGGCCGGACGGGAACGTGCCCGACGCCACGGATGAGCCCACGCTCGGGCCGACCCTCGAGCCCACGGAGCCGACCCCGGAGCCGACCGCCGACGTGACCGCTGAGCCGACTGCCGACGTGACCCAGGCGCCCCCCGACGCGGCGACCGGCGACGTCCTCACGCCCGGCCTCGCGCTGATCGCCGAGGACATGGACCTCACCATCGCCTGCGGCGCGCCGCTCAATACCCAGGTCCTCACGGATGCGGGCGGGCTGGGCGCCGACCACCTGACGCCCGGCACGCGCACCGACCCGACGCGCGCCGACCAGCCCGTCACGGTCTACAACGGCATCCCGGGCGACGGGGAGCCCCTGAACGGGACCTCGTGGACGACGCCGGCGGCGATCGTGACCCGCGACGACGTCATCGTCGGGTGGGGCGGTGCGGAGGTCGTCTTCGACACCTGGCAGCCGGCCATGCAGGAGTACACGATCGAGCTCCCCGCGCTGCACCAGTGCGCGACCCCGGCGATGTCCCCCGACGGCCTCGGCGTGTACACGATCTGGGTCATCTCCTCCGAGACCGCGTACGGCTCCACCCCGAACGCCGCGAGCCTCGACTATGCCGCCGGACTGCAGTACGACGTGGCCACCGGCGCCTTCATCTACGTCGTGGACTGACCCCGGGCCGACGCGGCTGAACGGCCCCGCCACGCCACGCCGCCCCGGGGAACCCAACGTTCTCCGGGGCGGCGGCGTCATCCTCTGTGAGAGCCGTGCACGACCCGTGCCACGTGCTCCGGTCCGGAGGTTCGGCGAGAAGGAGCACGGATGGCGGCGTGGGAGCAGTCCCTGAAGGAACTGGTCCGCGCCCGCGGCCCGGCGCTGGTCGGCTACGCCTACCTCCTGTGCGGCGACCGGCGCGAGGCCGAGGACCTGGTGCAGGACGCCCTGGTCAAGACGTTCGCGCGCGGCCGCGCCGGGACCCGCCCCGAGAACATGGAGGGGTACGTCCGCCGCGCGATCCTGACGACGTTCCTCGACGGGTTCCGGCGCCGGAACCGGTGGGCGGCCGTGCGCCACCTCGTCGCAGTGCCCGACGTCGCGCCCGGCCACGAGGCCGCGTCCGGCGAGCGCGCCGACCTGCGCGCCGCGCTGGGCACGCTGCCGCCCCGGGAGCGGGCGTGCGTCGTCCTGCGCTTCTACGAGGACCTGACCGTCGCCGGCATCGCGGACGCCCTGTCGCTCAGCGAGGGCGCGGTCAAGCGGTACCTGTCGGACGGCATCCGGAGGCTGGAGGGCATCCTCGGCCCGGTCGGGGCGCCGACCACCGCGACCGACGACGTCGAGCACGTGCTGACGACCAACGAGAGGACGAAGCGATGACCATCGACCTGGAGCGCTCGCTCGGAGAGCTCGCGCGATCCGTGCACGACGACGCCCTGGTGGACCGGCTCGACGGCCAGGTGCACCGGATGGTCACGCGTGTGCGCCGTCGGCGCGCGGCGCGGCAGACCGGCACGGCCGTCCTCGGGGTGGGCGCGGCCGCGGCCGTCGCCGTCGTCGGGGTGCAGGCCGCCCAGCAGGGCGACCGCGGCACCCCCGTGGCGACCAGCGGGCCCGACGCCGCGTGGCCGGCCTGCGGCGAGGCTGCGCCCGAGGCGACCCCCGAGCGGGACCTCGTCCTGACCGGCACGGCGGGCCCGACCGCGGCGTACGGCGCACCGGTCCCGCTGGAGCTCTTCCTCGTCAACGCGATGTCGATGTCGGTGGACTCCTACTCGGACGCCCGGGTCGTCGTCGTCCAGCACGGCACGGTCGCCGGGACCGCGGTCGCCGACGCGGGCGACTTCGGCCTGCTGCCCGGGGTGGACCCGAGCGCGACGGCGATCGACGTCACGCCGTGCGACGGCACCCGGCTCTCGGACGGCGACTACGCGATCGTCGCGACCGTGCAGCTCGGCCTCGCCGACGGCCGGACCCGGACGGCGACGTCCGAGCCCCTGCCGTTCACGATCGAGGGCGACCCGGTCGCCGCCGACGAGGCGTTCGACCAGGCTGCCGCCGAGGCGGCGCTCGCCGACCTGCGCGCGGCAGCTGTCGCGTCGGCGGAGGGGTTCGGCGTGTGCGGGTCGGCTGTGCCGGACGAGGTGGACGCACCGGTCGAGCTGTCGTTCACGCTCGACGCCCTGGAGCGCGCCGACGGCGTGATCGCCGTACCCGTCGGGGTCCGCGCGTCGGACGCGGTACCGCGGGATGCGCGCCTCACCGCGTACAACCCGCAGGTCGTCCTGGTGGTCGACGGCGTCGTCGTCGGGGCGCTGGAGCGCAGCGGTCCGGGCGTCGTCATCGACCTGGCGCCCGACGGGACGGGAACCGTCGAGGCCCGGCTCAGCTCTGCGCTCTGCAGCCTGCCCGGTGCCGACGCGGGCGACGCCGTCCTGCCGGGTGGCGTCTACCAGGCGTACGCGACGTTCACCCTGACGATCGAGGAGACCGGGCCGCAGGCGGCCGACGCGATCCCGTGGGAGCCGGTCGTCGTCCGCAGCGCGCCGGTCGAGGTGACGCTCGGCGAGGGCTGACGCGATCCTCGACCCCGACCCGCGCTCGCCGTGCGGTTCCGGCGCCGCCGGGTGAGCCTTGACGGGTGACCCCGACTCCCAGTGCCGTGCTGGTCGACATCGACGGCACGCTCGTCGACTCCGACGGCCTGCACGTGCCCGACACCAGCGACGACGGAGGGACCCACCATGGCCGACCAGACGACACCCATGGACCCGACCGAGCAGTACGACCTGCCGGAGGGCGAGCCCACGCTCGAGCACCCGGGCCGTACCGAGGAGATGCGCGACGAACCGGACCACGGTGAGGACACGTACGTCGGCTCGGGCCGGCTCGAGGGCCGGCGGGCCGTCATCACGGGCGGGGACTCCGGCATCGGGCGGGCCGTCGCCATCGCGTTCGCGCGCGAGGGGGCCGACGTGCTGCTCTCCTACCTGCCGCAGGAGCAGGAGGACGCCGAGGTCACCGCGAGACACGTGCGCGACGCCGGCCGCACCGCCGTCCTGGTCGCGGGCGACATCCGCGACGAGTCCCACTGCACCGCGATCGTCGAGCGGGCCGTGAGCGAGCTCGGCGGGATCGATGTGCTCGTCAACAACGCGGCGTACCAGATGGCGCAGGAGGACGGCCTGCTCGGCATCACGACCGAGCAGCTCGACCGCGTGATGAAGACGAACATCTACGCGATGTTCTGGCTGTGCAAGGCCGCGGTGCCGCACATGCAGCCCGGCTCGTCGATCATCAACACCTCGTCGATCCAGGCGTACCAGCCGAGCCCCCAGCTGCTCGACTACGCGACGACGAAGGCCGGCATCGTGAACTTCACCAAGGGCCTCGCCCAGCAGCTGGCGGAGAAGGGGATCCGCGTGAACACGGTTGCTCCCGGCCCCGTGTGGACGCCGCTCATCCCCGCGACCATGCCGGCGGAGAAGGTCGACGGCTTCGGCGCGGACACCCCGCTCGGGCGCGCCGCCCAGCCCGCCGAGCTCGCCCCGGCGTTCGTCTTCTTCGCGAGCCAGGAGTCCAGCTACGTCACGGGCGAGCGCCTCGGCGTCGCCGGCGGCAAACCCATGCCCTGACCCCTTCGTCCCCTCGCCCCATCTCCCCGCCCCGTCCCCCGTCCCGTCTCCCCGTCCCCGCCCTCTCTGGCCCCAAAGTGGTACCGAACGGGTCAGGTTCGTTCCAGAGTGGAACGAACCTGCTCGGTTGGGTACCACTTTGGCCGCGGGCGGGCGGGGCGGGGGGCGGGGGCGGGGGGGTGAGTCGACCCCAACCGGAAGCTCGCCTGCGGTGTCTGAACGGGTAGAAGGATGGACACCTCGGGGCGCTGGAGGCCGTGATGGCGTGGGAGCAGGACATGGAGCGGCTCGCCCGCGAGCGCGGGTCTGCGCTCGTCGGGTACGCGTTCCTGCTGACCGGGGACCTGCACGCCGCGCAGGACCTCGTCCAGGAGGCCCTGATCCAGACGTTCTCCCGCCGCACGCGGGACGACGTCGGGTTCCTCGAGGCGTACGTGCGCCGGGCGATCCTCAACGGCTACCTCAACGCCCGACGCCGGTCCCTGCGCTGGGGCGACCGTCTGCACCTGGTCGCCACGGCCGAGCACGCCGGCGGCCCCGGCGGGGCCCCGGACGCGATCGTCGCCGACCGCGCCGACGTGCACGCCGCCCTGGCCCGGCTGTCCCCACGCGAGCGTGCGTGCGTCGTGCTCCGGCACTTCGAGGACCTGCCCATCCACGAGATCGCGACCCGCCTCGACCTGTCCGACGGCGCGGTGAAGCGGTACCTGTCCGACGCGCGGCGCCGGCTCGCCCCTCTACTGGGTGATGCCGACCGCGAGCGCGAGGACGTCGACGTCATCACGAAGGGAGCACTGCGATGAGCGAGGGCTTCGAGGCCGGGCTGCGGGACCTCTACCGGCGGGCCGCGGACGCGCACGCCCAGGGCGACGGCTTCCCGACGACGGCGATGGTCGCCACCGCGCGTCGCAACCGCCGTGTGCGGGCCGGCGCGGTCGCGGTCATGACAGCGGCCGCGGTGGTCGGCGTCGGGCTCGGTGGTGCGGCGGCCGTGCGGCAGCTCGCCGGCGACGGCGCGGCGCCGCCCGCGGGGACCGCGACGCCCACGGTGACGGGCACGGTCCTCGATCCCGGCTGCGGGACGGCGGTCGACGACCTCCAGGTGGCGGAGGGCGTGACCCAGGTGCTCACGGCGGTGCCGGTCGACGCATCGGTCGCCCCCGGCCAGCCGCTCGACGTCAGGCTCACGCTCGTCGACCCGGCCGAGATCTCGTCCGAGTTCTCGATGGCCTATCCCGATGCGTATCCGACGGACACGCTGTACCTCGTCGTGCGCCACGGGGTGGTGGTCGGGATCGGCGACGGTGCCGTCACGGCACCCCCGGACGACGAGTACTGGACGGCCGTGTCGGTCGCGGTGAGCGCATGCGCCCCGCAGTCACCGTTCGACATCGCGGAGCCGCCCGGCGACCTCGAGCCCGGCGAGTACGAGCTGTACCCCGCGCTGCGGCTCTACATCCGCACGTCCGACGCGAACGCCCTGCTCCTGGGCGAGCCGGCGCCCTTCACGGTGACCGACGGCGCAACGGCCGAGCCGACGGAGCCGACCGCGGACCCGACGACGGACAACTCCACGGCCGCGGCACCCGAGGACCTCACCCACGAGGTCAGCGCGTTGTTCACCGAGGGGGCGCCGCTCGCCGACGGCGACTACTTCGCGAGCTTCCTGGGCGTGGACGCGGCGGCGGGCACCGTCGACGTCGACCTCATGGTCTGGTACTCGGGCCAGGCGGCCGAGGACTACGTGGCCGCGAACATCCCGGGCGGCGAGGTCGTCAACGACTACCACCTCGTCAACGACGTCGAGCAGCCGACGACGCTCCCGATCGCCGCGGACGCCCTCGTCTCCGAGTGGTGCTTCCAGGAGCGCGAGGCGACCACGTTGACGTACTTCCCCCGGACCGTGGCGGAGTGGGCGGCCGCGTCCGACTACGACGGCATCGAGGCGCACATGACCTGCTCCGACGGCCCGGAGCTGGACCGCAGCTGGCTGTACTGGCTGCGCGTCGTGGACGGGGTGGTCGTGCAGGTCACCGGGCAGTTCGTGCCCTGAGCGACCGGCGCGCGGTCACCGCCCGGCCGGACCCACCGCGCCGGCGGGCGGCGACACGACCTGCGGCCTCGGCGCTGCGCTGAGCCACGGCTGGAACGAGGTCTACTGGTTCGACGTGCGCGACGGCGTCGTGCAGCAGGTCGTCGGGCAGTACCTGCCCTG
>JAEYXM010000105.1 GCA_023428465.1 Actinomycetes bacterium | reverse complement strand
CGTGCGCGGTGACGTACATCTCGGCGAGTGCGCCGCCGGACGCCCCGAAGCGGCTCTGCAGCAGGTCGAAGAACGTCAGGTCCATGTAGATCGACTGGTCGAGCGGGCAGTAGAACGGCCCGGTGGCCGACGTCGCGTCGCCGCAGCCCGTCGACGTCGCAGCGTCGAACGCCCAGACGTCGGGCACCTCGAGGCGCGTGCCGGCCGAGGGCAGGGTGGCCTCCCAGAAGACGTCGAGCGACTGGACCGTGGCCGACAACCGGCAGTCCCGCTGCTCGTTGGCCTGCGCGACGGAGCAGTCGCCGATCGTGCCGATCTCCTCCTGGCCGCCAGCGTTCTGGACGCCGCCCTGCAGGCTCGACAGCTGCCCGCTCACGTCGACCCCGGTGAACTGGTAGATGAGGAAGGCGACGACGGCGAGCCCGATGCCGCCGCCACCGACTGCCACGCCACGGCCACCGCCGCGCCGGGTCCCGACCCGGCCACCTTCGAAGCCACCACCCTCGCTGAACGTCATGGGCACACCGTAGGACCTCGGGGCCCGTCGGGCCTCACGAATCCATCAGTCCCCGAGACCGCGTGCCGCGAGGGCGTCCCCGGTGAGGCGCGCACGACCGACGGCGCGGACCGCGGCCGGCACGAGGAGCGCCCGTGGGCTGCCGCCGAGACCGCGCGCACGGGCGGCGTCGCGAGCCTCGGCGCTCGTGCGGGCCAGGGCCGGGACGGCCCGGACCATGAGGGCGACGGCGAGGCCCACGGTCTCCGGCGACGCCCCGAGGCGGCGCAGGGAACGGGTGGCACGCACGACGGCGTCGAGCATGCGGTCGGCGGGGGTCGTGGCGGTCATCGCGGCGGCCGCGAGGACGGCGGTCACGAGGTCGAGGGCCACTTCCGCCCCGACGGCCCACGACCGCTGCCACCACTGGTACCCGCCGACGACGACCGCGACGACGAGCACGGGCGCCAGGCCCCGCACGGTCGGCCGGAACGGCAGGCGGGCCGAGGCAGCGACCGCGACCACCACGAGGGCGAGGCCGGCGGCCCACTGCGGGCCGCGCGCCAGGACGACGCCGACGCCGACGATCGCGAGCCCCGCGGCCTTGGCGCCGGGACCGAGCCTGTGCAGCCACGAGGTGCCGGGGTGGTACAGGCCCAGCAGGCCCGCCGCGGCTGGTGCTCTGCCACCCGCCCGGCCACCCGCCCGGTTGTCCGCCCGCGTTCTCACACGGGCCGCCCGTCCATGAGGGCGACGTAGGCCCGGACGGCGGCGTCGGGGGCGTCGTCGGCGACGACGCGGCCGGAGTCGACGACCAGCACCCGGTCGGCACGCAGCGCCGCGTCGAGATCGTGCGTGACGAGCACGACCTGTTGGTCCAGGTCGTCGAGCAGGTCGTCGACGACGCGTCGCCAGCGCAGGTCGAGGAGCGTCGTCGGCTCGTCGCACACGAGCACGGCGGGCTGCACCGCAAGGACGCCGGCCAGGGCGAGGAGCTGCTTCTGGCCCCCGGAGAGCGCGTGCACCGGCGTCGTCGCGTGGTCGGCCAGGCCGAAGCGCGCGAGCACCTCCCGGACGGCGTCGGCCCGCGCGTCGGCGGCGACCGTCCGGCGCAGGGAGAGCGCGACGTCCTCGGCGGCCGTCGGCATGACGAGCTGGGCGTCGGGGTCGGTGAACACGAACCCGACCCGGCGGCGTACCGCGGCGCCGTCGCGCACCGTGTCGAGCCCGTCGACCCGCACGGCGCCGACGGTCGGCTCGACGAGCCCGTTGAGCAGCCGGGCGAGGGTGGACTTGCCCGACCCGTTGGCCCCGACGACCGCGACACGGCGCTCCGCGAGCGTGGCGGTGACCGGCTCGAGCAGGGTCCGGGCGCCGCCGTCGGCGGTGCGGACCGTGACGCCGGCGCCGAGCAGCTCGATCACGGGCGCCACCTCACCGCCGGTCGAGCATGTCCGGGTAGGCGCGGAAGACGGCGGCCGAGACGATCGCGACGAGCGCGTTCTTGATGACGTCGCCGGGCAGGAAGACGGCCCCGGTCGAGATCGCCTCGCCTGCGGACATCCCGAGCCGGGAGCCCATGACGGTGATCCCGATCGGGTGCGTGAAGACGAGGCTCCCGGCCATGGCGGCGCCGAACACGGCGACCGGCAGCCACCGGGCCGGGAGACGGCGCGCGCGCGTGACCAGGAAGCCCGCCAGCGACGCGGCGAGCGGGAACGCCACCAGATAGCCGAGCGACGGCTTGCCGAGGACGGCGAGCCCGCCCGTGCCCTCGGCGAAGACCGGCAACCCGGCGAGGCCCACTGCGAGGTAGAGCAGCACCGCGAGCGCGCCGCGGCGCGCGCCCAGCAGCACGCCGGCGAGCATGACGCCGAACGTCTGGAGCGTGATCGGCACGGCCATCCCGGGCAGGGTCACGAAGCCCTGCGCGCAGACCGCGATGAACGCCGCCATGGTCGCGACGAGCGCGACGTCGGTCACGGCCGCGCGCGGGAGGCGGGCGGTGGCCAGCTCCTCCGCGGGCGTGGCGGGGAGGGCGGGTGCGGCGTCGTCGTGCTCCAAGGTGGATCCTCCGGCTGTCGTCGGGGAATATCGTGGCGGTCGTCAACCTAGCCGGTCGTACCATGGGGCGCGTTTGTGTCCGCCCACACAGCCGCGGACGCCACGTGAGAGGAAACCTCAGTGATCACCGCGCACGACGTCGAGCTGCGCGTGGGCGCCCGCACGCTCCTGGTCCCGACGACCTTCCGGATCGCCGCCGGTGACCGGATCGGTCTCGTCGGGCGCAACGGGGCGGGCAAGACCACGCTCACCCGGGTGCTCGCGGGGGAGGGCCTGCCCACCGGGGGCCGCGTGACCCGCTCCGGGGACGTCGGCTACCTGCCGCAGGACCCACGCACCGGCGACCTCGAGGTCCTGGCGATGAACCGGATCCTGTCGGTGCGCGATCTCGACACGATCATCACGAACATGCGCGCGGCCGAGAAGGCGATGGCGAGCACCGACGACGACGCGCGGGACGCCGCGATGGCCCGCTACAGCAGACTCGAGGCCCGCTTCCTCGCCGCCGGGGGGTACGCGGCCGAGAGCGAAGCGGCGCGCATCGCGGCGAACCTCGGCCTCGACGACCGAGTGCTCGGCCAGCCGATCGGCACCCTCTCCGGTGGCCAGCGCCGACGCGTCGAGCTCGCGCGCATCCTCTTCTCGGGTGCCGACACGCTGCTGCTCGACGAGCCGACCAACCACCTCGACGCGGACTCCGTGGTGTGGCTGCGGGACTTCCTCGTCTCCTACGCCGGCGGGTTCCTCGTCATCAGCCACGACGTCGGGCTCATGAAGACCGCCGTGAACAAGGTCTTCCACCTGGACGCGAACCGCGCGGAGCTCGACCAGTACAACCTTGGCTGGGACGCGTACCTGCTCCAGCGCGAGACGGACGAGCGCCGCCGGCGCCGCGAGCGGGCCAACGCCGAGAAGAAGGCGTCCGCGCTCATGGCGCAGGCCGACAAGATGCGCGCCAAGGCGACCAAGGCGGTGGCGGCCCAGAACATGGCCCGACGCGCCGAGCGCCTCATGGCCGGTGTCGAGGCCGAGCGCGTGGCGGACAAGGTCGCGCACCTGCGCTTCCCCAAGCCCGCCCCGTGCGGGCGCACGCCCCTGACGGCCACCGGGCTGTCGAAGTCGTACGGCTCGCT
>JAEYXM010000101.1 GCA_023428465.1 Actinomycetes bacterium | reverse complement strand
CCATGACGCTTCGGGCCCTGCCCCGAGCCCCGCCCGCATCCCTACGGTGACCGTCAGCGCCGACGGGATCAAGACCCCGCGATCGCGAGAGGTCGACTACACGGTGATCCGGACCGACGGCGTCTGGCGGGTCGACGAGATCGTGAACGCCGACACCTGAGGCGTCACGCGACCCGGAGCACCCCGACCAGCCACTCCAGGTCCGCGACGCGCGGCTCCACCGTCTCGATCCACGGGTGCGCCTGCGCCACGTACCGCTGGTACGCCCGTGCGCTCGCCTCGTCCGACTCGGGGAAGCAGCCCGCCCACTCCTCCCAGCGCACCACCGACGCACCGTTCTCGCCGCTGTTCTGCAGCGACGCAGGGCCGCCATCGACCTCTACGGCCGCCTGCACCATCGCCAGCCCGAGCGCTCGTGCGTGGTCCCTCAGCAGCGTCATCGGGTGCGGGTCCGGCTCGGTGAGGACCCTGACCGTCATCGTCAGCCCGTTGGCCCGCGTGGCGACCTCCTCCACCTCGTGCGGCACGCGGTCGGGGAACAGTCGCCCGAGGAGGGAGCCGCGGACGGAGGACTGGCCCTCGAGCGGCGTCATCGCCCGGGCCCCGAACGGCCGCGCGAGGGCGCGGTCGAGCCGCCTGCACCGCTCGCAGCCGAACGACCGCGACCCGCCCGGGTAGGGGGACCGGGGCGTGACCTCCCGCACGCAGATGTGGCACACCGTTGCCGGCCGCAGCTCGCACCTGCCGGCGGCGGCGGTCTGCCGCCCGACCGGCGCGGCGTCGTCGTGCGCGACGCACGACACGCTCACGGCTCCGATCCGGAACTGCCACGCACACATATCGACGGCGTCCATGAGGGCACCCCTTCCACCCGAGCCGACGACGACGCGCCGGCCGATCGCTCTTCCCGGGCCGACGGCGCGGGCGGGTCTTCCCCCAGGGGCACCGTGCGCGATGCGCGGTTGCCGGCCGGCGAGCTGGAGGGCTTGGTGCCGGGCCTCGTGACCAGGCACATGTCTAGCGCACGCCACCGACACGCGGCTCCCGCGGACACGCGACGTCAGCGGATCCGCGACGTCAGCCGACACGCGGCACTACCGCGTCGTGGTCAGCGCCGCTGCGTCCGACCGCCTCCGGTTGTCCCGGGCAGCGCGGGCACGGCCCGGGTCGGCGCCGCCGCGCGGGTGTCGAACCTGGTGCTTGCCAGCTGCCGCTCGGCGAAGTCGACGAGCTCGAGGACCTCGTCGCTCATGTATCCCGTCGTGCCCTGGCCGAGCGACCGGGTGGTGAGGATGCGGGCGCCGTGGAGCTCCTCGAGGGCCTGACGAGCCGCGACGACCGACACGCCCAGCGACCGTGCGACGGTGCCGACCGTGACGACAGGGGTCTCGGGCAGGTCGACGAGGAGCCGCGCGGTCGCGGAGTCGGCGCGGGGGGTCGGCCGGATGCCCTGCGCCGCGCGCCAGGTCGCCAGGCGCTCCGTCCACTCCTCCCTGAGGGCGGCGATCTCGGCGACGAGGAGGCGCGCCTGGTCGACGGCCGTGATCGTCGCGTCCGTGAAGACCCGCAGCCACTCGACGGTCGCGCGCCGGGCCGCCTCGGACCCGGGCGGGGTGGCGTGCCGGAACGCCGTGAGTCCGCGGACGTACGCGTCGGACAGGGTGGCCAGGACGATGCTGACCGGCAGGACGGCGTTCGCCGTGAGCCCGCGCCGAGCCAGGACCGTGTGGATGAGCGCCCGGCCCACGCGGCCGTTGCCGTCGGTGAACGGGTGGACGGTCTCGAACTGCGCGTGCGTGAGCGCCGCCTGCACGAGCGGGGCGTGGGTCGCGCCGTTCATGTAGCTGACGATGTCCGCGACCAGCTCGGGAACCCGTGTCGGTGCGGGTGGGACGAACTCCGCGTCGAGCGGATGCCAGCGCGATCCGCCGATCCAGTTCTGGACGGTGCGGAAGCCGT
Organism: Actinomycetes bacterium; assembly: GCA_023428465.1. Lineage (GTDB taxonomy): Bacteria > Actinomycetota > Actinomycetes > Actinomycetales > Cellulomonadaceae > Actinotalea. Next base: position 2,007 of record JAEYXM010000101.1, on the reverse strand, counting down.
GGTGCTCCGGCGGGACGAGCGACCTGTGGAGGCCGACGACGTCGGCGGACGTCAGTGGGCGGTCCTGCGCGAGCTCAGCCGTGGCTCGCCGGATGATCCTGATGTTCGAGGCGACCAGGTGCGCCTGCTCGGACGCGCGCCGAACGGGCTCGTCCTCGGCGTCCGCGAGCTCGGCGATGGCGATCTGCCGCGACGACGGCGCAACGCCCTCGATCATCGAGCTCGCGATGGCCTCGGACCGCAGCAGGAACCGTGAGAGCCGGTCGAGGTCGGATGCGCCGGGCGAACCGACGAGGGTCCGGACGGCGCGCTCCGCGGCGGCCAGCGACGCGTCGAGGTCCGGCGGGACGGACAGCTCGATCGACGCGAGCAGGTCCGGGACGTACGTGGCGTAGTCCCCGCCGCGACGGTCCCGTCGACGGAGGCCGCCGTTCGTCGACGGCTCCCACCACGCGTCCTCCCAGTGCGCCATCGCGCGCAACCTTCCGATCGTCGACTTCTCGGCAAAGGATAAATGCATATCCTTTCACCGGAGCCGCGCCGACACAACCTTGACCGGAATCGTCCGGCTCCCCAGCGGTCCACCCTCCCCAACCCTCCCCACCCACATGCGCTCATGCGGATGACCCTTTCGGTCCTAGGCCGGACACGCCCGCGCCCCTACCGTCGTTGCCGACGACGGCCGCCGGGCAGGGGGACGCGATGACGCACGACCAGGGCACCGGCCCCATGTCGGCGACCCCCGTCTGGGTCCCGCAGGACGACGCGCCGGTGCCCGACGCCGCGCCGGTGCACGACGCCTTCGGTCCCGTCGACGGGGTCACGCCGCGCTACTCGCCGGCGCCGCCCGGCGCGTACCCCGGCTACGGGTACGCCGCCCCGCCGACCTGGGCGCCACCCCCCAGTCGATCCCGACGATCGTCGTCGTCGGGTTCGTGCTCGTGTTCGTCGTGCCGTTGGCGGGGCTGATCCTGTCGATCATCGGGTTGCGGAGGGTCCAGCGGACCGGGGAGCCCGGCCGCCGCCTCGCGATCGCGGGGGTCGCGATCCCGGCCGCGTGGCTCGTGCTCGGCATTGTGGCCGCGATCGTCATCCCGATCGGCATGAACGCCCAGCGCAAGGCCGAGCAGGGCCCGCGCGACGCCGTCGTCCGCCTGCGGGACTCCATCGTCGACGCCGACTGCGTCTCGTTCCTCGTCGGGACGACGCCGACCTTCCAGCAGGAGTACGGCCTCACGGACTGCGCCGCGTTCGACTCGTTCCTCGCGGGGAACGCCTCCGCCCGCGCGGCCGGCGAGCTGCCGATCGTCGACGTCGACGTCGACGGGGACACCGCGACGGTCACGACCCTGGAGCGCACGGACTGGGCCAGCTACACCCCGCACGAGGTCGACTACACGGTGATCCGGACCGACGGCGTCTGGCGGGTCGACGAGATCACCTACCCCGACTGACGAGGCGGCCCCGCGCCAGGCCCGCGTCAGCCGCGTCCCGTGGTCATCGCCTCGATGTACGCCTCGACCTCGTCGCGGTGGGCGTCGTAGAACTCCTGCTGGAGGCGCACGTTCAGCTCGTCGTAGACGTCCTGGTAGCCGGTCTCGTTCCGGCAGGTGATGTCGGCCGTCGCCGTCTCGATCTCCTCGGCGGTGAGCGCCGCGACCTGCTCGTCGAGCGTGGCGGTGGCCACGGCCCAGTCGGCCTCGTCCGAGTCCTCGCCGAGGCCACCGAAGGTGCCGGATCCGCTGTACAGCGCGTCCAGTTCGTCGCTGATGGCCTGCTCGACGTCCTCGATGCGCACGAGCCCGGGGTAGCCGGCGTCGGCCATGCACGACGACCACTCCAGGACCGCCTCGACGTAGGCGGGCTCGGTGGCGAGCACCTCGTACAACCGCTCCAGCTCCGCCTCGAAGCTCGCCCAGTCGCCGTCGTCGGAGCCCTCCGACAGCAGGTCCCCGTAGACCTCGTGCTCGGCCCAGCCGCTGCAGCCCCGCTCCTCCCACGGAGGCG
>JAEYXM010000096.1 GCA_023428465.1 Actinomycetes bacterium | reverse complement strand
GACGTCGCGGGCGACGGCACCACCACCGCCACCGTGCTCGCCCAGGCGCTCGTGCGCGAGGGCCTGCGCAACGTCGCGGCCGGCGCCAACCCGATCGCCCTCAAGCGCGGCATCGAGAAGGCCGTCGAGGCCGTCACCGCCGCTCTGCTCGCGAACGCCAAGGACGTCGAGACCAAGGAGGAGATCGCCGCCACGGCCGCCATCTCCGCCGCCGACGTCGCCATCGGCGAGCTCATCGCCGAGGCGATGGACAAGGTCGGCAACGAGGGCGTCATCACCGTCGAGGAGTCCAGCGCGCTCGGCCTCGAGCTCGAGCTCACCGAGGGCATGCGCTTCGACAAGGGCTTCCTGTCGGCGTACTTCGTCACCGACCCCGAGCGCCAGGAGGCCGTCCTCGAGGACGCCTACGTCCTGCTGGTCGAGTCCAAGATCTCCAACGTCAAGGACATGCTGCCGCTGCTGGAGAAGGTCATCCAGGCCGGCAAGCCGCTCCTGGTCATCGCCGAGGACGTCGAGGGCGAGGCCCTCGCGACGCTCGTCGTGAACAAGATCCGCGGCACCTTCAAGTCCGTCGCCGTCAAGGCCCCGGGCTTCGGCGACCGCCGCAAGGCGATGCTGCAGGACATGGCCATCCTCACCGGCGGCCAGGTCATCTCCGAGACCGTCGGCCTCAAGCTGGAGAACGCCGGCCTCGAGCTGCTCGGCCAGGCCCGCAAGGTCGTCGTCACGAAGGACGAGACGACCATCGTCGAGGGCCAGGGCGACACCGACCAGATCGCCGGTCGCGTCGCGCAGATCCGCGCCGAGATCGAGAACACCGACTCGGACTACGACCGCGAGAAGCTCCAGGAGCGCCTCGCCAAGCTGGCCGGCGGCGTCGCTGTCATCAAGGCCGGCGCGGCCACCGAGGTCGAGCTCAAGGAGCGCAAGCACCGCATCGAGGACGCCGTGCGCAACGCCAAGGCGGCCGTCGAGGAGGGCATCGTCGCCGGTGGTGGCGTCGCCCTCATCCAGGCCGGCAAGGACGCCTTCGGCACCGAGGCCATCACCGGCCTGTCGGGTGACGAGGCGACCGGCGCGCGCATCGTGCAGCTGGCGATCGACGCCCCGCTCAAGCAGATCGCGATCAACGCGGGCCTCGAGGGTGGCGTCGTGGCGGAGAAGGTCCGCCACCTGCCGACCGGCCAGGGCCTCAACGCGGCGACCGGCGAGTACGAGGACCTGCTCGCCGCCGGCGTCAACGACCCGGTGAAGGTGACGCGCTCCGCGCTGCAGAACGCGGCGTCCATCGCCGCGCTGTTCCTCACCACCGAGGCCGTCGTGGCCGACAAGCCGGAGAAGCACGCTGCTCCGGCCGGTGGCGACGGTGGCATGGGCGGCATGGACTTCTGATCCGCCCGTAGCACGCCTCGACAGGCGGGTGCCTCCTGCGGGAGGTGCCCGCCTGTCGTGCTGTCAGGAGCTGGGTACTGCAGCGGCGTCGCGATCGGGCGCGGCGGTCGGTGACGGCTGCCCGCACGGTCGGTGACTGCCCGCACGGTCGGTGACTGACCGCACGGTCGGTGACTGCCCGCACGGTCGGTGACAGCTGCCCGAACGGTCAGCGGCGGTCGCGGGCGGGCACGCGCAGGCCCGAGGCGCGCAGCCGGCGCACGAGCTCGCGGGAGTCCACCAGCTGCGCACCGAGGGCTACGAGGTCGTCGTAGAGCTCGGCGGGGACGTCGTAGTGGTCCCGGTCGAAGGCGCGCGCCGGCAGACCGGCGGCGGCAGCGAGGGCGTGCAGCTCTGCGAGCGAGGTGTCGCTCACCAGGTGCCCCCACAGTCGACCGTGGCGCGGCCAGAGCGGCGGGTCGACGAGCACGGTCACGTCGGCCGGCCCGCGTCGAGGTGCATCCGGCGATTCTCCCACCGGGGGTGCGGGCCGGGCCGCTCGCGGCGCCCCGACGCCGGCCGCGAGCTGTCGGATCACGTCGGGCGCCCGGATGCAGGGCCTCAGCGCATGAACAGGCGTGAGGCCTGCTGCTCGGCGTCGGCGTAGTGCTGCGCGGCCTGTCCGAGCGCGGCGGTGATCTGGTCGAGGCTCGCCTCGACGTGCTGCTGGGTCGAGGCCCAGTCCGCGACGACGCCCGCGAAGGCGGTCGCTGCGGTGCCCCGCCATACCCCCTGCAGATCCGTGAGGTGGCGCATCAGCGCCGCCACCTCCGTGCGGATCGCGGCGACGGACGTGCCTGCCGCCCCGCTCGCCTGCGCGACCTGTGCGCTGTCCACCTCGTACCGGCTCATGGCTCCTCCTCGACTCGGGTCGCCCGACCGTACGGGCGCCGGCCCGAGCGCTGCAGGGAGGGGCCGCCGGGGCTGTGGACGAGCTCCGGGTCGCGGCGGGCCTGTGGAGGAGCACTCAGCCCGCGGTCGGCCCGTCCGTCTCGCGCGGAGCATCGGCAGCAGGGTCGGCGCCGTCGACGGGGAGCGTGCCGCCGATGGGGACGGTGCCGATGGGGACGCCCGTCTCGGCCTCGATGGCCGCCAGCTCGCGCTCGAGCCGCTGGAGCTCGGCATCGACGTTCTGGCGCGCGGGCTCCTCCCAGTTGCGCCCGAGGGGGCTGGCGAAGAGCGTCGGCCGCGTGAGGAGCCGACGCAGGATCGCGATCCGGGCGCGCACGAAGTCCTCGACGGGGATGTGCGCGTACTCGGCGCGCAGATCCGCCAGGTACGCCCGGTACCGCTGCGGCTCACCCGCGAGCATCGCCAGGTCCGCGTCGCACAGCACGGCGCAGTCGTCGTCGCCGGGCACGGGCGTGTGCCGGGCGAGCGCCGTCACGAGCTCGGCGACCCGGTCGACCGCGCGCTCGGAGAGCCCGAGCTCCCCGAGCTCCAGCCGGGCCAGCACCGCGCTCGCGCGCTCGTCCTCGCCGCCGCGGTGGGCGTACGACGCGCGCTCAGCGGCGTCGAAGACAGCGCCGTGGTACCAGGCTGCGAGGCGGACGAGGTCCGGCTCGTGGGCCTCCTCCGCGAGCTCGTCGACGTGCGCGAGGACATCGGCCAGGTGCCGGGCGTTGTGGTATCGCCGGTTGGGCTCGGTCCAGCGGGCCAGGAGGCGCTCGCCGACGTGCTCGATCTCGTCGTGCGACGCCGTGACACCCGCGCCCGCACACGCGCGGACCCAGGCTGGGACCAACCACTGCGGGGCTTCGGTGACGCCCATGGATCGCGGTTCCTCTCGGGGGAGACGAGCGGTCATCCTAGTCACGGCCAGTGTCCGCCGCGCTGCGCCCCACGGCCCGGGACCTCCGGCGCCCGGCATGCGAGCGCCGGGCCGCCCCAGGGGAGCGACCCGGCGCATCGGGCAGGTTCCTCAGGCGGTCTGACCACCGGTCTTGAGTGCCGCGAGACGGGCCTCGACCTCGAGGTCCCCGGCGTCGGCCTCAAGTGAGTCGAACTGCGCCTCGAGCGAGGACGCGGCGAGCTCGGCCTGGCCGGCGACGCGCGCCTCCTCACGGCGGACGTTCTCCTCGAAGCGCGACAGCTCCGACGTCGGGTCGAGGACGTTGATCGAGGAGATCGCGCCCTGGACCTGCGCCTGGGCCTCGGCGGACTTCGCGCGGGCGACGAGCTCGTCGCGCTTGCGCTTCAGTTCCGCGAGCCTCTCCTTCATCTGGGTGAGGCCGGTCTTGAGCTTCGCGACGACGTCGGTCTGCGAGGCGATGAGCGGCTCGGCCGACGTCGCCTCCTGCTCGTAGGAGATCTGCTTGCCGAGCGCCACTCGGGCGAGGCCGTCGAACCGGTCCGCCTCGGTGGCGTTGCCCTCGGCCCGGAGCGAGTCCGCCTTGGCGGACGCCGCGGCGGCCTTGCGACCCCAGTCGGCGGCGGCGGAGACGTCGGCCGCGTGGTCCGACTCGGCCAGCCGCAGGTTGCCGATGGTCACCGCGATGGCGTCCTCCGCCTCGGCGATCGAGTTGGAGTAGTCGCGGATGAGCTGGTCGAGCATCTTCTCCGGGTCTTCCGCCCGGTCGAGGATCGAGTTGATGTTCGCCTTCGCCAGCTGGGCGATGCGCCCGAGGATCGTCTGCTTCTCAGCCATGCGTCACTGCCTTCCGATGAGTGCTGTTGTTGATGACCGTCGTGGGCGTGGGCTCAGAAGCGCCCACCTCCTCCGCGTCCCCCGCGGCTGCCCGAGGAGCGCGAGCCCCCGCTGGACCGGCTGCTGCTGCGGCTGCTCGAACGGCTGCTGCTGCTGCTGCGGCTGCTCGACCGGCTGCTGCTACGGCTGGAGCCGCCGCCCCAGCTGCTCCCGGAGCCGCCCCCGGAGCCGCCTCCCCAGCCTCCCCAGCCGCCACCGGAGCTGCCGAAGCCGCCACCGAAGCCGCCACCCAACCCGCCGCTGAACCCGCCGCCGCCGTTCCACGTGCCGCCGGTCCTGGCTCCGAACCCGCCGCCGTAGCTGCCCCCGCCGTAGTCGGCGCGGTAGCGCTGGGTGGCCCGGGCGACGTCGGTCTCCGCCATCCGGGACGCCGTGAGCGCGAACTGCTCGGCGTCCCTCGCGATGGTCAGGGCGGAGACGGGGTCGGTCGCAGCGGTGCGCTGCGCGTCGCCGGCGAGGCGCGCGGCCTCGGCCAGGCGCGTGCGGGCCTCGGCACCAACGTTCTCCCGGCGGGCGTCGATGTACGCGGTGGCGGCGGTGATCGCCGAGTTCGCGCGGCCGAGGGTCGTCTCGAGCTGGGCCTGGGCGCGCGCCACGCGCTCGGCCTCCTCGCGCACCGCGGCGAGCGCGGCGTCGAGCGCCGCCTCCGCCGTCTCGAGGCTGCGCAGGACGGCGATCGGGTCGCCCGACGCGCGGTCGGCGGGGACGGCCGCGAGCGCGGCCCGGGCGGTGGCCGCGACCTGCTGGATCGCCGCGTCCTCCCGGGCCAGACGGTCGGCGTCGGCGACGTCGCTCGTCAGGGACGCGACGGCGGCGTCGATGCGCGCGGGCGCCTCCGCGAGGTCGGTGCCGGCGCGGTCCACGCCGTCCAGGAGGAGCCCGGCGCGCGCGACGGCGTCCTCGGCGAGCCGCGCGCGGGAGACGGCCTCCGCGCGGTCGGTCTCGACGGCCGCCTGCCCGGCGGTCGCGTTCTCGCGGGCCTGGTCGAGGAGGGCCGCAGCCTCGGCGAGGTCGCGGTCCACCGACGTGAGGGCGGCTTCGGCGTAGCGCGCCCGCAGCTGCTCGACGGAGGCGCGGGCCACGGGCACGCGCGCCTGCACCTCGACGGCGCGGCGGTCGACCTCCGCGAGCACCTCGGGCGCCCGGGCATGGAGGTCGCGCAGCTGCGCGAACGCCTCCTCCTGGGCGTCGAGCGAGGCGTCCACCTCCTCGCAGAGGCGCACGATCTCGAGGAGCATCGTGCGCCGGTCTGCCTCGGGCAGGTCGCCGCCCTCCTCCACCCGACGCCGCAGCTCGAAGGCCTGTGCGACCTTCTGCTTGCCGGTGGTGACGGCCTCGGTGAACGGCGCGGTCGCCTCCATGCCGAACTGGGCCTGGGCGAAGCCGAGCTCCTGCTCGGAGGCCTTGAGCGCGTCGTCGACCGCCACCAGTCCGCGGCCCGCGACCGTCGTCAGCTCGGCGGTGGGCAGCGCGGCCGGGCCGGTGAGGGGCCGCCCGTCGGCTCCGCGGACCGGTGCGGAGCTCCGGCGGCGGCGCAGCAGCGCGACGAGCCCGACGCCGCCCGCGGCGGTGAGCCCGACCGGCAACCACGGGAAGCCCCCACCGCCTGACGACGACCCGGACCCGCCCGTCGCGGCGGCCCGGTACCCGTCGGCCGCGGCGATCGCGGCGCCCGCCCAGTCACTGGCGCGCAGCTCGTCCTCGACGTCGTCCAGCACGTCGTCGAGCTGGGCGTCGGTCAGCGGGATGCCGTCGTCGACGGACACCCAGTAGGCGCGGTCGTCGACGGCCACCGCGAGGAGGATGTCGTCGCGGCCGAGCCCGGAGTCGATCGCGGCGGCGTCGGCCCAGTCCGCCGCCTCCCAGTCGTCGAACGACGACACGTACACGACGAACAGCTGGTAGGCCGTGTCCTCCGCGAGGCGCTCGAGGGCGTCGCGCACGTCGTCGGTGCGCCCGCCGAGCGCGCCCACGCGGTCGGTGATCTCGTCCGTGATGTCGGGCGGCGACTCACCGCGCACGTGGGTGGCGAGGGCCTCGGGCACGGGGGCCGTCGCCGCGGACGCGGCGGTCCCGAGGAGGACGGGCCCGGCCAGGGCGAGCGGGACGAGGAGGGCAAGGCGTCGCATCACGCCTCGATCCTTGCCTGTGCCCGCCCGTGGCCGCAACGAAATGGGAATCGGGTATGTCGGGGTTCCCCCGGACGGGCTCAGTCCACGTCCTCCGCGTCCACGATGCGGTAGGTGTACCCCTGCTCGGCGAGGAAGCGCTGGCGGTGCGCCGCGAAGTCCTGGTCCACCGTGTCCCGCGCAACCACCGTGTAGAACGTCGCGCTGCGGCCGTCGTTCTTGGGTCGCATGATCCGCCCGAGGCGCTGCGCCTCCTCCTGCCGCGAACCGAACGATCCGGAGACCTGGATCGCGACCGTCGCCTCGGGCAGGTCGACGGAGAAGTTGGCGACCTTGCTGACGACGAGCCGGTTCACCTCGCCGCTCCGGAACGCGTCGAACAGGCGCTGCCGTTCGCGCACCGTCGTCGCGCCCGTGATGAGCGGGGCGTCGAGGTGCTCGGCGAGCTCCTCGAGCTGGTCGAGGTACTGCCCGATGACGAGCGTCTGCTCCCCGGCGTGGCGGCGCACCAGCTTCTCGACGACGTGGTTCTTGCCCGACGCCGTCGCGGCGAGTCGGTACTTGTCCTCGCGCTCGGCGGTCGCGTAGGCGAGGCGCTCGCCGTCGGGCAGCGTGAGGCGGACCTCGATGCACTCGGCGGGCGCGATCCAGCCCTGCGCCTCGATGTCCTTCCAGGGCGCGTCGAACCGCTTGGGCCCGATGAGGGAGAACACGTCGTCCTCGCGGCCGTCCTCGCGCACGAGCGTGGCGGTGAGGCCGAGGCGGCGGCGGGCCTGCAGGTCCGCGGTCATGCGGAACACCGGCGCGGGGAGCAGGTGCACCTCGTCGTAGACGACGAGTCCCCAGTCGCGCGCGTCGAGCAGCTCCAGGTGCGGGTACATGCCCTTGCGGCGGGTCGTGAGCACCTGGTAGGTCGCGATCGTGACCGGCCGGACCTCCTTGCGCGCGCCGGAGTACTCGCCGATCTCGTCCTCGGTGAGCGTGGTGCGCCGCAGGAGCTCGTCGCGCCACTGGCGCGCGGCCACGGTGTTCGTGACGAGGATGAGCGTCGTCGTGCGTGACCGGGCCATCGCGCCCGCGCCGACCAGCGTCTTGCCGGCCCCGCAGGGCAGGACGACGACGCCGCTGCCCCCGTGCCAGAAGCTGTCGACGGCCTGCTGCTGGTAAGGCCGCAGGTGCCAGTCGGCGGTGACCAGGTCGATCGGGTGGGCCTCGCCGTCGACGTAGCCTGCGAGGTCCTCCGCGGGCCAGCCGAGCTGCAGCAGGACCTGCTTGAGGTGCCCCCGCTCGCTCGGGTGGACGACCACGTCCTCGGGGTCGAGCCGGGCACCGAGGAGGCCCGCGGCCTTGCGCGAGCGCAGCACCTCGGCGAGCACGGCGCGGTCGAGGGCGTGCAGGACCAGACCGTGCACGGGGTGGCTGACGATCTGCAGCCGCCCGTACCGGTCCATCGTCTCCGCGACGTCGATGAGGAGGGCGTGCGGGACCGGGTAGCGGGAGTACCGCAGGAGCACGGAGACGACCTGCTCGGCGTCGTGCCCGGCGGCGCGTGCGTTCCACAGGCCGAGCGGCGTGAGCCGGTACGTGTGCACGTGCTCGGGGGCGCGCTCGAGCTCGGCGAAGGGCGCGATGGCGCGGCGGCAGTCGTCGGCCGCGGGGTGGTCGACCTCGAGCAGCAGGGTCTTGTCGCTCTGGACGATGAGCGGCCCGGGCGTGGCGGGGCCGTCCGTCACGAGGCCCCTCGCGCGGGGCTCACGTCGACGATGCGGTGCACGGCGACCGTGAGCTCGGCCTCGCGGTCCAGGTCGAGGACGCGCACGCGGCCGGCGTCGACGCGCAGCGGCCGCACGCGGCGGCGCGACGACGTGCCGTCCGGTCCGACGAGCTCGAGCCACACGGCACGGTGCTCCTCGGCAGCCTCCCGCAGCAGCCCGAGGGCGAGGACGGGGGCCGACGGGTCGTCCGTGTCGAGCGCGTCGTCGTCGACGACGTGGCTGCGCCGGTCGGCGGCCAGCAGGTCCGCGGCGAGCCGGTGGAGCCGACGCTCGCGGGCGGCGGCGGCGTCGGCCTCGGGAACCTCGGCCTTGGTGCGGTGGCGCTTGGGCCGGACGCGGTGCGGCGTCCGGCGCGCGACGACGACCTGGCCGTCCGGCCCCTCCGCGACGGGGCCGAGGCCGCGGTCGCGCAGCGCGGCGAGGAGGGTCGCCGCCGGCACCTGGGCCGCGAGGACCGTCGGGGCCAGGGCGAACAGGCCGAGGCTCGCGAGCTCCTTGGCGGACACCAGGCCCGCGAGGAGGGCCGGGTCGTCCGCGCGGACGTACGACGCCGCCGCGCCGATGCGCAGCCGCCCGTGCCGCCGTGCGACGTCGAGCACGAGGTACTCGAGCGGCTGCGGCACGCCGGCGCGCGCGAACCGGGAGAGCCGCGCGAGGAGGTCCTCGCCGCTGAGCCCGGTGTCGAGGGCGTGCCGGATGCTCTCCTCCGTGAAGCGCACGGTGAGCGCGGCACCGCGCGACTCGACGTGCGCGGCCGCCTCGACGAGCTCGGCGAGCTCCGGGAGGGGCCGCCCCGGCACGACGCCGGTCAGGTCGCCCTGCAGGAGCATCTCCCCGACCGACGGCGGCAGCCGATCGGCGAGGGCGGCCGCGGCGTCGTCGCCGGCGAGCAGGGCCGCGCCGGGCCCGGACAGTGCGTCGGCCGCGACGATGCCGAGGAGCTGGGCCTCGCGGAGCACGGCCTCGACGGCGTGCTGGGGCGGGGGCGTGCGCGGTGAGCGCCAGCGCAGGGCGCCGAGCACCTGGTCCGCGGGTGCCGCGGCCTCGGCGAGCACCGCGAGCGCCGACGTGCGCAGCCGCGGGACCCAGGGGCGCTGCAGCTCCGGGTCGAGTGCGCCGCGCGACGTGCCGCCCTCGTCGCGGCTGCCGACGAGCCAGGTGGCGCGGTCCGACCGGAGCCAGGCGCGGGCAAGGGTCGCCCAGCGCTCCGGCAGGCCCGCCTCGAGCCAGGCGTCGACCTCGGTCGTCGGCGCGAGACCGGCCGGGTCCTCCGTCTCGCCGATCAGGCCTGCGCCCGCCGCGACCTCGACCACGAGGGCGGCAACGTGCTCGTCGACCTCCAGCTGGGCGGCGAGGCGGCGCAGCTCGCGCAGCCCGAGGCCCCCGGCGCGCACCTGCGCGACGGGCTGCTCGCCCCACAGGGCGAGGACGACGGCGGTGAGCCGTACCAGCTCCTCGGCGCTGCGGGCGGCGTCGGCGTCGACCGTGGCCGCGTCGGGCCGGGTCGTGGGGAGCTCGGGGCGCAGGGCCGGTTCGCGGTGCGTGCGCCCGGCCCGCAGGACGAGCGCGACGTCGCGAGGCAGGACGGCGTGCTGGGCATCGGTCATCGCGAGGAGCCCGTGGCGCAGGAGCCACTGGACGGCGGCACGCGCGGGCGTGGCGGTGGCTGCGGCGTCGGGTCCCTGGGCGGGGGCCTGGCCGACCGGCGGCCCCCAGGTGAGTGCCTCGAGGATGCGTCGCGCCGCGGGCGGACCCTCGCCGAGCAGCCGCTCGACCGTCGCGGGGTCGGCGAGGTACCGGGCGAGGTGCCCGGCGACCTCGTCCGCGGGCTCGGTGGGCAGCTGGGCGGCGGTGTCGGTGGCGAGGCGTTCGAGGGCCTGCGGGGTGCGGCGGTGCAAGGTCGCGGTGAGCGTGGGGCCGAGGCCGGCCGGGTAGGGGCCGAGGACGTCCTCGACGCCGGGCGCCGGGAGGACCCGCGCGTCGTCGGCCGGCGGCCACGGCTCGGTCCACACGAGTGCGAGGTCGGCCAGGCGGGCGAGCGGCGGGCGCACGACGTCGGTCGGGGCACCCAGGGCGCGCGCGACGTCGTCGGGTGTTGCGCCGCGGCGGTGGTGGTCTGTGCCGGCCAGGGCGAGCACGGCCTCGAGGCACTGCAGCGTCAGCGCGTCGAGCGTGGCGACCGTGCGCTCGGTGCTCGTGCGGCCCGCCGCACGGGCGGCGAGGGCGCGCACCGACGCGGGGGGTGGTGCGGCCAGCTCCGGGCGCGCGTCGAGGAGCGCGGCGAGGCCGTCCTCACCGCGGGCGCGCAGGTGCTGTGTGAAGCCCATCCGCACCACGATACGTGCCGGGGGGGTACCGATGGACGGGACCGTCCGTCGCTCGGGGCGCGATCGCAGGACCCGTGCGATGATCAAGTACCGCTCGTGAACAGGAGAAACCTGGTGGAGATCGTCAAGGACCTGGTCCTCATCCTGCACTTCCTCGGCCTCGCCGGGATCCTCGGTGGCGTGCTCGCCCAGAGCCGGGTGACCCCGAAGAAGATCGACCCGCTCGTGTGGCACGGCGCTCTCACGCAGCTCGTCACCGGGGTCGCGCTCGTCGGTCTCAACGAGGCGCTCGAGAACGACGTCGACCACACCAAGGTCGGCGTGAAGCTCCTCGTCGTGCTGGTCATCACCGTCCTGGCCTGGCGCTACCGCAAGGCCGACTCCGTGAAGACCGCGGTGTGGGGCGCGATCGGCCTCCTTACCGTCGCCAACGTGGCGATCGCCGTCCTCTGGTAGACGACGACCGCCACGTCGGCTCGTAGGTCCGCGCGATCGGGTCAGCGAGTTTCGGTCGCGCGGCCGGGTCCGTGCGGCGTCAGGCGTCCCGCGTGCGCCGGGAGACGAACACCAGGCCGGTCCCCGTCAGGACCAGGGCCAGTGCCGCGCCGAGCCGCCAGCCCTCGAGGCCCGTTGCAGCGAGCCGCGGGCCCTGGCGGTTGCCGTCCGCCGTCTGCACCTCGCCCGTGGCCGTGGACGTCGGGGTCGGCGTCTGGGCGGTGCCGCCGCCCGAGAGCACCTCGGTCTCGGGCTC
>JAEYXM010000088.1 GCA_023428465.1 Actinomycetes bacterium | reverse complement strand
ACGATCCACAGGTCGCTGTCGGGGAGCATGTAGGCCATCCGCCGGGCGACGTCGACAGGCGCGAGGTCGTCCTCCTCGCCCACCACGACGAGCGACGGCCGGGTGAACTCGGGCAGCAGGTGCGCCCGGTCGGGGCGCGTCGCCATGGCGCGCTGCGCCCACGCGACGCCGCTCGGGCCCTGGTCGGCGATCCAGCCCTCGATGCGCTCCGCCAGGTCGGGTCGAGCGATGCGGTTGGTGCGGCCGAGGACCGACGTGCGCATGCCGAAGACGGCGTCCACCCGGTGCTCGGCGATCACGGTGTCCGCGAGCTCGTACCGCTTGGCGCGCGCCGCGTCGTCGTCGGCGCTGGTCTTCGTGTCGATGAGGCCCAGGCCCGCGATGAGGTCCGGGTGCCGCTCGACCATCGACAGCGCTACGTAGCCGCCCATGGAGAGCCCCGCGACCACGGCCCGCTCGATGCCGGCGTGCCGCAGGGTCGCGGCGACGGCGTCACCCATGATGTCGATCGACGGGGCGTCGGGGTCCGCGCCGAGCGCGCGCGCGATGTCCGGGCCCGACGGCGACGCACCGAAGCCCGGCAGGTCCGGCGCGTAGACCGTCCGCTCCCCCGGCAGGAGGTCCGTGGCGTCGTGCCACATCCGGTGGTCGACCGGGAAGCCGTGCAGGAGCACCAGCGGCATCGTGCCCGGGGCGCCTCGACGGAGCGTGTGCAGCGCCAGCATGCCGTCGGTCGTCATCGGGTCTCCTCCCCTGCGGCGCCCGGGGGCACCTCGTCATCATCACCAGCGGTGACCATGGTGCCGTGCCACGACGTCGGGAGCGGTGCCGTTCCAGGAATGACGTGCTCGACGATCTCGTCGAGCACGCGACGCACCGCCGCCTCCCCGACCCACAGGTGCTTGGCGCCGTCGACGCCGATCACCTCCGCCTGGCGGGCGGCGGCGAACCGGCGCCGCGCCTCGTCGGGACGCAGGTAGTCGTCGTGCTCCGGGACGAGGACGACGAGCGGCTTGCCGAACTCGTCCCACGCGGCCAGGTCGGCGTCGGTGGCCCGGTGCAGCGGCGGTGAGAGCAGGATCGCGCCCTCGATCGCGGGGTCGCGGCCGTGCATGAGCGCCAGCTCCGTCCCGAAGCTCCAACCGACGAGCCATGGCCGCGGGAGGTCGTGGAACTCGGCGTACTCGATGGCCGCGTGCACGTCGAAGCGCTCGGCGTCCCCGCCGTCGAAGGCGCCGTCGCTTCGCCCGCGCGGGCTCGCCGTGCCGCGGGTGTTGAACCGCAGCACCGCCAGGTCGGCGAGCGCCGGCAGCCGCCACGCGGCCTTGCGGAGGACGTGGGAGTCCATGAAGCCGCCGTGCGTCGGCAACGGGTGCAGCGTGACGAGCGTGGCGACGGGCGGGCGGTCGGCCGGGACGGCGAGCTCCCCGACGAGGGTCAGGCCGTCGGCCGTGTGGAGCTCGATGTCCTCGCGGCGGGCCGGCAGGACGCTGAGGGCGCGGATGTGGGACATCGCGTCGAGCCTATCGGTCACCGGGCAGGTCAGCGCCGTCGGGCACGGTTGCGCCAGCAGCTGGTGTGCCAGTGCCGGCGGTCCTCGATCGCGGCGTCGGGCCCCAGGAGGTGGTCGCTGCGCCATGCCACGACGTGCGTGGTCCCGGGCGGCACGTCCTGGCGGCACCCCGGGCACACGTACGTCTTCTCCGGCGACGTCACGGTCCGGACCGTCCACTCACCGTCGGGCCCGGACTCCGGGCGGGTCCCGCCGCGTGCCCGGTCGACGTCGAGCTCCGGGTGCGCCCCCCAAGGGCGCTTGGACGATCTCCGACCGGACGGCATGACCCGATTGTGGCCCCTCAGCGTGCGGGGAGTGCCCTCGTGCGCGTCAGGTCGCGGTACCAGTACGCCGAGTCCTTCCAGGTGCGCTCGAGCGTGTCGTAGTCGACGCGCAGGAGGCCGAAGCGGCGGCTGAACCCGTAGGCCCACTCGAAGTTGTCCATGAGCGACCACACGAAGTACCCACGTACGTCGGCCCCGGCGTCCATCGCCTGCCCGATGGCGTCGATGTGCCGGTGCAGGTAGTCGATCCGCTCGGCGTCGTGCACGCGGCCGTCCGGGGCGACGACGTCGTCGAACGCGGCACCGTTCTCGGTGACCATCATCGGCAGGCCCGGGTACGCGCGGTGGAGGCGCAGCAGCAGCTCCGTCATCCCGCCCGGGTCGATGTTCCAGCCCATGGCGGTGTACGGACCCGGCTGCGGGAGGAACTCGACCAGGTCCGCGGCGATCCACGCCGTGTGCTCCGACGGCGCGTGCCCGTCGGCCTGGACCTTCTCGTGGCCCGGGACGTACCGGCGCACGCGCTGCGTCGAGTAGAAGTTCACGCCGAGGACGTCGAGCCCGGTGTGCGTGATGGCGAGGTCGCCGTCCTGGACGAACGACCAGTCGGTGACCTTCGCCGTGTCCTCGATGAGGTCGGCCGGGTACCGGCCGTCGATGACGGGCTCGAGGAACGCCCGGTTCGACAGGGCGTCGATCTGCCGCACCGCGTCCCGGTCCTCCGGGCTCTCCGGGTCGTCCGGGCGGACGACGTGGAGGTTCAGCGTGAGCGACAGGGTCGCGGCGTCACCCAGGGTCTCCCGGACCGCGCGGGCACCCAGGCCGTGCGCGAGGTTCAGGTGGTGCACGGCCTGCAGGGCGCCCGCGGGCTCGGTACGGCCCGGCGCGTGCACGCCGGCGCCGTAACCGAGGTACGCCGAGCACCACGGCTCGTTGAGCGTGGTCCACATCGTCACACGGTCGCGGTAGGTCTCGACGACCTTCGCGGCGTACTCCCCGAAGCGCAGGGCTGTGGCGCGCACGGGCCACCCGCCGGCGTCCTCGAGCGCCTGCGGGAGATCCCAGTGGTACATCGTGACGACGGGTGCGACACCCGCGGCGAGGAGGTCGTCGATGAGCCGGTCGTAGAAGTCCAGGCCCTTCTGGTTGAACGCGCCCGAGCCCAGCGGCTGGATCCGCGGCCACGCCAGGGAGAACCGGTACGCGTCGAGGCCCAGGTCCCGCATGTGCGCGATGTCCTCGGCGGTGCGGTGGTAGTGGTCGTCCGTGACGGCGCCGGTCTCCCCGTTGTTGACCTTCCCGGGGGTGGCGGCGAACGTGTCCCAGATGGACGGCGCGCGGCCGTCCTCGTCGACGGCGCCTTCGATCTGGTACGACGCCGTCGCGGCGCCCCAGAGGAAGTCGGCGGGGAACCTGCGTCCGGCGTTGGGCGTCGTCGTCATGGATCTATCCTCACCCGGATCGAACCGATTCGCCTCACCGTCCACCTACCGACAACGCTTTCACCCGCTGCTCCTCGCCCCCGCCCCTCTCCTGCTCTCTCTCCCTCTCTCTCTCTCTCCCCCCCCCCCCCCAACCCCCCCACATCGCGGCAGCGTCACCAGATCGCGGCGGTGCGCACAGGTCGCGGGGGTGTACGGGCGCGATCCGGTAGGGACGCCGCGATCTGCGGGCCGAGGGGGGCCGAGGGGGCCGAGGGGGGGCGAGGGGGTGACGGGGTCAGAAGAGGCGGGCGGTCGGGTCGTCCACGCCGCGCATCGCGTCGTAGTCCAGGACCAGGCATGCGATTCCGCGGTCCTGGGCCAGCACGCGCGCCTGAGGCT
>JAEYXM010000079.1 GCA_023428465.1 Actinomycetes bacterium | reverse complement strand
CGTCGAGGTCGCGGCGGCGATCCCGAGCACGCGGGCCGTCCCGCCGCCGCCGGCGGCGGCCGCGGCGGTGGCCCAGCCGATGTTCACCTCGAGCATCTCGCCGATCGACGCGGCCCTGACGGAGCGCATGAGCGCCTCGTGGCGCGAGGGCTGCCCCGTCCCGCTCGAGGACCTGCGGTACGTGACCTTCACGCACGTCGACTTCGACGGCGTCGTGCGCACCGGGGAGGTCGTGGTGCACGCCGACGTCGCGGAGGGCCTCGTGGGGGTGTTCGCGGTGCTCTTCGAGGCGCGGTACCCGATCCGCCAGGCGGTGCTGGTCGACGAGTACGGCGCGGACGACACCGCGTCGATCTACGCGGACAACACCTCGGCGTTCAACTGCCGACCGGTCACGGGCGGGACGCGGTGGTCCGAGCACGCGTACGGCCGGGCCATCGACATCAACCCCGTGGAGAACCCGTACGTGGTCGGCGACCACGTCGGCCCGCGCACGGGCCGGCCCTTCGCGTCGCGGCCGGACGAGCCCGGCGTCATCCACGACGGCGACGTCGTCGTGCAGGCGTTCGCGGCCGCGGGCTGGCTGTGGGGCGGGTCGTGGGACTCGCCCGTCGACTACCAGCACTTCTCGACGACAGGGCGCTGACCGGCGGCGTCCGCGCGTCGCCGCGCGGGGCGCGCGGCTCGCACCGTTCGCGCGGGTCCTCCCCAGAGCGGACGAGCAGGGGTGCGCCGCCCCCGCGGAGTCCTACCCCGAGGGGACCCGCACGGCCTGGCCGCCTCGCTACGGTGCTCCGGTGACCCCGAGCACGGCCGCCCGCTGCCTCACCGTGGCCCTCGTCCTTCTCGGCGTGACCGCCTGCTCGCAGAGCACGCCCGAGCGGCCCGCCACCCCGCTCGCCACGGGCGAGCCCGAGCCCTACGTGGCCGGCCCGCTCGAGGAGTACCTGGGTTGGGTCGGTGCCGAGACGGCGCAGGAGGTCGTCGCGGACCAGACGTGGCGGGAGAACCGGACGGCCGCGTGCATGGCCGAGCAGGGCTTCGACTACTGGCCCGTCATCCCGGCCGTCGGCGACGTCGTCGAGGGCACCGGTCCGGCGTACGGGTCGCCGGAGTTCGTCGCCGAGTACGGGTACGGCGCCTGGAACACCCCGGACGGGGACTACCAGTTCATGTTCGAAGGGGACGCCTCGGCCAACAACGAGTACCGCGCGGCCATGAGCGAGGCCGAGGGCGCCGCGTACGACGAGGCGTTCCTCGGGCCCGTCGTCGGCGAGGACGCCTCGACCGGCACCGCGACGCGCTCGGGTGGCTGCATCGAGGCCGCGGACAACCCGAGCGGCGACGCCGCGGGCCGGCTCACGGCGATCCGCGACGAGGCCCTCGCGTACCTCGACGCGATCGCCGCCGACCCGCGTTTCGGCGAGGTCGACGCCGACTGGGCGTCGTGCATGGCGGACGAGGGCTACACGTTCGCCAACCCGGCAGCCGCCGAGGAGTCCGTGTGGGCGGAGTACCTCGCTGCGGCCGGCGACGGAGCCGCGCCGCCTGACGACGCCGCCGCGGCCGGTGCCGAGGGGGAGCTCCGGCTCGCCGCGGCCGACCACGCGTGCCGCGCGGCGACCGACTGGCACGCGCGGCACCGGGCGATCGAGATCGAGCTGCAGCAGGAGTACGTCGACGCGCACCGCGCCGACCTCGACGCGCTCGCCGAGGCGCTGGCCGCCCCCGCAGCGGACTGAGCAGGCCCGCGGCCCGGGACCGGCGTCAGTCCAGCGGGTCGGGGACCGAGTAGGGGAGCCGGTGCAGGAGCGCCGCTTCCCCTGCGGCGCGCTGGGCAGCCACGATCGCGTGGCGGTACTCGCGGTCCCGGCGCTCGGCGAGGACTGCCGCGACGAAGCGCTCCGGGTGAGTCCCGAGCGGCGGGCCGGGCGCGATGTACTGCTCGAGCTCGGCGGCGATCTCCATGCCCAGGCGGGCCCGTGAGCCAGGGTGTAGGGACTGAGCGCGCCCGAGGAGCTGCCGGGCCCGCAGAGCCAGGCCGTCGGGGAGCCGGCGGATGTCCGCACTGCGCACCCACCCGGCGAGCTCCGGCGGCATGATGATCGGCGGCAGTGCGCGCTGGCCGCCGCGGACCCGCACGGCGTACGTGCCCGCGAGCATGTCGCCGAGGCGCTTGCCCTTCGGGTGGACCATCGACGTGATGAGCGCCAGGACGCTCATCGTCAGGTAGATCTCGACGACGCCGACCAGGGCCCGGATGAAGGCGTGCCGGAAGCGCACCGGGCCACCGTCGTCGCGCACGACCCGGATGCCCGCCGCCGCCTTGCCGACCGAGCGACCGCCCCACAGCGTCTCCACCGCGGCGGGCAGAGCCACCAGGACCGTCATGATGTACACGCCCACGAGGGCCGCGCCGGCGGCCGCGTCCAGGTTCAGCCCGATCGAGCCGATGAACCAGGCGAGGAGCACCCCGACGACGAAGACGATCGTCACGTCGAGGGCACCGCTGAGCATCCTGGTCGCGAACGACGCCGGTCGCGCGTCGATCGCAACGCCTTCGCCGAGGAGGATCTCGTCCTGCACGTCGGTGATCCTCCCACACGCCTCCCCGCCCACGTGGCGACGTCAGCGGTGGTGGCGACCTCGCACGGCGCGCACGTGTGGCAGGCTTGGCGGCCGTGGACCTCGATGCCTTCTCCGCCGTGCACGGTGCCACCTGGGCGCGCCTCGACGAGCTCGCGAAGCACCGTCGGCGGCTGAGCGGCGCAGAGAGCGACGAGCTCGTCCGGCTCTACCAGGAGGTCGCGACCCACCTGTCGACCATCCGGTCCGTCGCACCGGACCCCGCGATCGTGTCCCGGCTGTCCGACATCCTCGGGCGGGCGCGCGCGGCCATCGCCGGCCCCCGCGCGCTGTCCTGGGCCGACGCCAAGGAGTTCCTCGTCGTCAGCCTCCCGGCGGCCCTGTACCGGATCCGGTGGTGGACGGTCGCCGTCACGCTCGGGTGCGTCCTCGTGGCCGTCGTCGCGGGTGTGCACGCGAGCCGGAACCCCGACGTGCTGGCGACGTTCCAGGGGCCGGAGGCGGCCCAGCGGGAGTACGCGGAGAACCAGTTCGAGAACTACTACTCCGAGCATCCCCACGCGAGCTTCACCGCCCAGGTGTGGACCAACAACGCGCGCATCGCCGCCCTGTCCATCGCGCTCGGCATCACGGGGGTCGGCGTGCTGATCGTGCTCGCCCAGAATGCGGTGGTCGTCGGGCTCGCGGGTGCCACGATGGCCAAGTTCGGCTACCTCGACCTGTTCTTCCAGCTGATCCTGCCGCACGGGCTGCTCGAGCTGACCGCGATCTTCGTCGCGGGCGCCGCAGGCCTGAAGCTCTTCTGGACGATGATCGACCCGGGCGGGCGGCCACGCGGGCGCGCGCTCGCTGAAGAGGGCCGGTCGCTGTTCACCGTCGCGATCGGGCTCGTGATCGTCCTCGGCGTCTCCGGCGTCATCGAGGGCTTCGTGACGCCGTCGTCGCTGCCCTGGCCCGTGAAGATCGCCATCGGCGCGCTCGCGCTCGCCGGCTACTGGGTCTACACGCTCGTCCTCGGCGGCCGCGCGGTGCGCAGCGGCGCGACCGGCGACCTCGGCTCGCGCGACCGCGGCGACGTCCTGCCGATCGCGGCCTGACGCAGCACCGCCGTCAGAGGCGCCCGGCGGCCTTGAGCGCGAGGTAGGTGTCCGCCAGGCGCGGCGCCAGGTCGTC
>JAEYXM010000067.1 GCA_023428465.1 Actinomycetes bacterium | reverse complement strand
CCGCAGCGCCTCGTCGACGAGCGCCGCGAGCCTCGCCAGGGCCGCTTCGCGGTTGCGCAGCTGGGACCGGTGCTCGGACGCGACGACGACGAGTCTGCCCGCGACCAGGCGGGGCGCGAGCGCGGCCAGCGCGCGGTCGCGCAGCGGCCGGGGAAGCGCGCTCGTCGCGGCCACGTCCCACGACACCTCGACGCGCGAGTCCGTGGTGTTCACGCCCTGACCGCCGGGACCGCCGGAGCGCGAGAACCGCCACGACAGCTCGGCGTCGTCGATGACGTACCCCGTGCGCAGTCGGACCTCCATGCGCCCATCCTCGCTGCTCGCTCGTCGTGGAGTGCCACAGTGGGCCCGTGGAGGTCCGCCCGTACAGGCCGCAGGACCCGTCCGACCGGGCGGGCGTCTACGACGTCTGCGTCCGGACCGCCGACGCCGGCGCCGACGTCACCGGCCGGTACTCCACCGACGACCTGATGCCGGACATCTACGCGGGGCCGTACCTGGCCCTCGATCCGGAGCTGGCCTTCGTGCTCGACGACGGCGGCCGCGTCGTCGGGTACGTCCTCGGCACCGCGGACACGGCCCGGTGGGCGGCGCAGTACCGGGCGCGCTGGCTGCCGGCGGTCGCCGCGCGGTACCCGCTGCCCGCGCAGCCCCGCACGCCCGAGGAGGACCTGGTCGACCTGCTGCACCACCCGGAGGAGAACGTCCACCCCGAGCTTGCCGACCACCCGGCGCACCTGCACGTCGACATCCTCCCGGCGTACCAGGGCGCCGGGTGGGGCCGCGCGCTCCTGCGCACGTTCTTCGCGGCCCTGCGCGAGCGCGGGGTGCCGGCGGTGCACCTGACGGTGCTCACCACCAACACCCCGGCCCGCGCCTTCTACGACCGGCTCGGCTTCCGCGAGCTGCTGCTCGTCCTGCCGGACGTCACCGTGCTGGGGGCGCCGACGGACCTGCTGTGACGCCGTCGGGAGCGTCGGGCGCACCGGGCGCACCGGGCGTGCAGGTGTCGTCGGCGTGCCACGAGTGCCACAGAGCCGCGTAGTCGCCCTCCGCCGCCACGAGCTCGGCGTGCGGGCCCAGCTCGGTGATCCGGCCGTCGTCGACCACGGCGACGCGGTCGGCGTCGTGCGCGGTCTGGAGCCGGTGCGCGATCGCGACGACCGTGCGCCCGGCGAGCACCGCCGACAGCGACCGCTCGAGGTGCCGCGCCGCGCGCGGGTCGAGCAGCGACGTCGCCTCGTCGAGCACGAGCGTGTGCGGGTCGAGCAGGACGAGCCGCGCGAGCGCGACCTGCTGGGCCTGCGCCGGCGTCAGCGGCGCCCCGCCCGAGCCGACCTCGGTGGCCAGGCCCTCCGGGAGTGCCTCGACCCAGTCCCACGCGTCGACGGCCTCGAGCGCGCGGCGCAGCGCGGCGTCGTCGGCCTCCGGGCGCGCGAGCCGCAGGTTGTCCGCGAGCGACCCCACGAAGACGTGGTGCTCCTGCGTGACGAGCGCGACGTGGCCGCGCAGGTCCTTCAGCGGCAGGTCCACGAGCGGGACGCCGCCGACCCGCACCGCCCCACCCGTCGGCGGGTGGATGCCCGCGAGCATGCGACCCAGCGTGGACTTCCCGGCACCCGACGGCCCGACGACCGCGAGGCGCTCGCCGACGCGCAGGTCCAGGTCGAGGCCGTGCAGCACGTCGTGGCCCTCGCGGTAGGCGTACCGGACGCCCTCGGCGACCACGCGCTCGTCCGACGGTGCCGCGTCCCGGGCCGTCCGGTCCGGGGGCACGTCGGCGACGCCGATGATCCGGGCGAGCGACATGCCCCCGACCTGGACCTCGTCGAGCCAGTACATGAGCTCGCCCGCCGGCTGCACGACCTGCAGCGCGTACACCGCGACCGTGGTCACCGCGCCGACCGTGGAGTGCCCGGTGCCGACGAGGTACGCCCCCCAGGCCACCACCGTCGCGAGCGGGAGCGCGAAGGACACGTCGAAGCCCGGGAAGAGCACGGTGCGCAGCCACAGGGTGTAGCGCTCGGCCTCGAAGGCCTCGCGCAGGTCCTCGTCCACGCGCGCCCGACGGCGTGGGCCGAGCCCGAGCGCGTCGACCGTCCGGGACCCCTCGACGCTCTCCGTGATCGTCCCGTTGACCGCCGCGTAGGCCGCCGACTCGCGCTGGTAGCCCGGCGCCGCACGGCGCAGGTACCACCGGGCCATGCCGACGAGCAGCGGGAGCCCCACGAGCATCCCGAGCGCCACGACGGGGTCGACGACGAACGCGGCCAGGAGCGTCAGGAGCACCGTGGCGACGTTGACGAGCACGCGCGGGACGCCGAAGCGGACGGCGTGCGACACGCGGTCGACGTCGTTCGTCGTACGCCCGACGAGGTCGCCCGTGCCGGCGCGCTCGACCGTCGACAGCGGCAGGTGCGTCACGGTCTCGACGAACTCCTCGCGCAGCTGGGCGAAGACCGTCTCGCCGAGCACCATCGACGCCTGCTGGGCGTGCCGGACGAGCACGGTCCTGGCCAGCACGGACGCCACGAGCCAGGCGGTGACGACATCGACCGTGCCGAGCGTGGCGCCGTGGGCGACGTCGTCGACGAGCCGGCCGAGCAGCCAGGGCCCGGCCAGGCCGGCGACCGCCGCGAGGATGTGCAGCACGACGACGCGCGAGAGCCCGCGGCGGTGCCGGCGCAGGAGCCGTGCGGTGTGGGCACGCAGCTGCGTGCCGTCCGCGACCGGGAGCTTCATGCCACCTCCTCCGTCTCCAGCTCGTCCTGGTCGTTCAGCCCGTTCGCCCCGGCGGCCCCGGCGGACCCGGCTGCTTCTGCGGTCGGCCGGGTGGGCACGGTGCCCGTCGCCGGCCCGGCCACGACGGGTGTGCCACCCGTGTCCGTGCCCTCGCCCGACGCGCGGCTGACCACCCGTCGGTAGGCCGCGCCGACGGCGTCGCGCGCCGCGAGCAGGGCCCGGTGCGGCGCCTGCGCGACGACCCGGCCGTCGGTGACGAACGCCACTTCGTCCACGTGGTCGAGCACGAGCGGGCTCGCGGACACGATCACGGTCGTGCGGCCTGCTCGCGTGCCCGCCAGACGCGCCGCGATCCGGGCCTCGGTGTGCGCGTCGACGGCCGACGTGGGCTCGACGAGCACGAGGACCTCCGGCTGTGCGGCGAGCGCGCGGGCGAGGGCGACGCGCTGGCGCTGCCCACCGGACAACGAGCGCCCCTTCTCCTCGACCCGGCCGTCCAGCCCGTCCGGGACGGACGACAGGACGTCCGCGCCGTCGGCGACGTGCAGCGCCGCCAGCAGCTCGACGTCCGTGGCGGTGCCGCGCACGTCGAGCTCGCCGCGCAGCGTGCCGGTGAACAGCTCCGCCGCCGCCTCCGCGACGAGCACGCGGCGGCGCACCTGCGCGCGTGGCAGGTCCGTCAGCGCGCGGTCCCCGAGGCGCACGTGCGCGACCTCCGGGTCCGTCCCGAGCATGCCGAGGCGGGCCGCGATCCGCGCCGTCTCGTCCGGGTCCGCGGACACGAGCGCCACGAGGGCGCCGCCCGGGACCACGAGGCCCGAGGCGCCGTCGGCGAGGCCGATCGCCTCCGACGCGCCCGCCGACCCGTCGCCGGGTGCGTCGCCGTCCGACGACGTCAGGTGCTCCGGGTCCGCCCCCGTCACCGGGACGCGCAGCACCGTGAGGATCCGCCGCGCACCGACGACCGCGCGGATGGTCGACTGCACCATCTTCGTCGCGGAGGTCAGCGGCTCGGTGAGGAACGCCGCGTAGCCGTAGAACGTCACGAGCTGGCCGGCGGTGATGTCGCCCGCGACCGCGAGCCGCGCGCCGAACCAGACGACGCCCGCGACGAACAGCCCCGGCAGCAGCACCTGGAGCGCGTCGAGCACGGACTGCGTGCGCGCCACCTCCACACCGGCCTGGCGGACGCGCTGGGACTGCTGGGCGTACCGGCCGACGAACACGTCCTCGCCGCCGATGCCCCGCAGGATGCGCAGCCCGGAGACCGTGTCCGCGCCCAGCGTGGTCAGGCGGCCCTGCGCGGCCCGGTGCGCCGCCTGCCGGTGCTGCAGCGGGCGGACGACGAGTGCGAGCACCGCCGCGATCGCCGGCAGCCCGACGAGCACCGCGACGCCCAGCGGCACCGAGCTGCTCAGCAGGAGGACCGCGACCATCACGTAGGCGATCACGCCGCCCAGGAACTGCGCGGACATGTAGTAGATCTCGCCGAGCCGCAGCGAGTCGGACGCGACCGTGGCCACGACCTCACCGGTCGGGAGCTCCGCGGTGACCGCGTCGCCCGTGCGGCTGACGTGGTGGCCGAGCAGCTGGGACGTGCGGAACGCCGAGCGCAGCCAGTTCTCGATCTCGTAGCGGTGCCCGACGGCGTTCGCCGCGGCCCCGATGATCCCCGCGGCCAGGATCAGCCCGACGTCGGCCCAGGTGGTCCAGGTCAGCCCGGCCTCGAGCCCGTGGTCGACGGCCCGGCCCAGCAGGTAGGGCATGGCGGCGCGGGACACGATGCCGACCGTCACGACGGCTGCCCCGGTGAGCAGCAGCCAGCCCTGGCGTCGCGCGACCCACCACAGGAAGGCCGCGGGCGACGTCAGCGGAGGGGTGCCCGGGTGGGCCTCGGGGAGGAGGCGCATGGGGCGCAACGCTACGTCCAGCATGTGACACGCAGCGAAGCGTTTTTCCGGTGCGGGCGCGTCCGTGACCTTCCGGGCGTAGCGGGCGCCCCGGGCGTCCTCGGCGGTCGGCCGCGGTCCCGGCGGCCGCAACCGGTCGGTGGCTCAGCGGATGAGCGCCGCCACGTCGGTCACGAGCTGGGCACGCGCTGCCGTGGTCCCCGGGCGCGGGTCGTCCAGCGCGAGCAGGACGACCCGGTCGTCGCCGATCGACAACGTCGCGATCAGGTCCTCGTGCCGGGCGACCCGGTCGCGCACCGCAGGCAGCCAGCCGGGCTCGTCGGTGGGGCGACGGGTCGCCCACGCCGGGGTGACGAGCATCGAGTCGGCGGTCGCACCGATCTGCACCCACACACGCGCGCTGCCCGTGCGCGCGTCGGTCGCCACGACCTCACGACGGCGACGGGCACGGCGCGATCCGGCCGCGGCACGCAGCACCCATGTCTCGGCGCGCACCCCCGAGCCGTGGACGGCGAGGTGCAGCCGGCCCCGCGCAGCCTCGGCCTGCCAGCCGCGGGGGAGGGCGAGCGCGACGTCGCGCACGTCAGGGGCGCCGTCAGGCCCGGCGAGGACGTCCGTGCGTGAGCCGGCCCACGCGGCGCGCGCGGACGCGACCCGGCCGTGGACCGCGTCGGCCCCGGCGGCACGGCTCCACAGGAGCCCGACGACCACGCCGACGGCGAGGACGACCACCGTGGCGATGCTCCGCGTCGAGCCCTGTGTGAGCCCGGCGGCGAGGACGCACCCCGCGATGGTCGCGACCCCGGTGGTCGGCAGGACCGCGCCGGCCGCGGTCCACGCGCGGCGACCCAGTCCCGCGTCGCCCGGGTGCGAGCCGCCCGACAGGGCGTCAGCGCCCGCCGTCATACCGGGGCTCGTCGGAGGGCAGCATCGTCCGGGCGGCATCCGCGACGGCACCGGCGAGGTCACCGACCGACGCCGGGGCGTCGGCGACGGCGTCCTCGACGGAAGCGCGGAGCAGGGTGAGGGCCCGGCGGTGCGCGTCCAGCGTCGCCGCGGCGAGCGAGCGCGGGCCCGAGCGCGGCGCACCTGCGGTGAACTCGACGCGCTGGATCAGCGCATCGGGGCCGACCGTCACCCGCACCTCGCGTCCGGGAGACCAGGCCGCGTACGTCGACTGCTCGATGCGCGCGGCGAGGCGGGCGGCCTCGTCTGCGGCCCGGTGCGCGTCGCGGCGCAGCTGTTCCAGCCGGTCGCGGGCATCCGTGGCACCTGCGTAGGGGTCCGTGCTCATGGCGCCATCGTCTCCGCGGTCTGGCCCACGCCCTCGACGCCTGCGGCGATCACCTTGTCCGGCCCGAGGCCGATGTTGAGGAGCTGGAGGTCGTCGAAGGTCTTGTAGAGGTTCGACAGGATGTCGGAGAAGCGCCCTGCGGACTGCAGGAGCTCGTCCGTCCACCGGGCCGCGTCGTCGACCCAGCGCGCGATCGCCGCCGTCGCCTGCGCGACGACGACGGGGATGCCGAAGCCGAGGGTGCCCAGTGCCTCCGCGACCCAGACGATGAGCTTGCCGACCAGCTCCGCGCAGATGGCGGAGACGATCTGCCGCACGATCGCGACGATGCCGCTGCCGACGGCGTAGCCGGCGTTGATGCACCGGCACGCGAACGCCTCGACGCTCGCCCGCTCCGCCATCTCGGTCAGGCGGGCCCGGAACGCGATGGCCGCCGGCCCCTGCCAGTACAACGCCGTGCGGTCGCGGATCTCGATCAGCCGCTGGGCCTGCATGTCGAGCGTGTCCCCGATGTTGCGCCAGGTCAGCCCGACCGCCGTGACCACCGCGGGGTTGCCGACGAGGACGTTGAGCGCCTCCTGGAACCAGGAGAAGCGGTCGAGGAGGAAGCCCGCGACGCTGGACGCGAGCGTCCCCAGCGGGTCGACGGCCACGCCGACGACGTCGCCCACGGCGCCCACGCCCGACGTGAAGGCCCCGGCCCAGTCACCCGAGCCGAGGCTCGCACCCGTGGAGAACAGGGAGCCGACGACGGGGATGCCGAGTGCGGTGCCGTCGAACCACGGCGGCGCCGACCACTCCACCGGCTCGGCGACGAGGCTCACACCATCCTCCTCAGGAAGTTGTGCTGCCGGGCCGCGGCGGCGGCGTCGGCCGCCTCGTAGTCGGCCACGGTGTTGCGCAGGTTCAGTGCGAGCGCCTCGTAGGCCCGCGCCTCGGCCTTGAGCGCGGCGACCCCCGAGGTCTGCACGATCTGGGAGGGCGGCACCATGCCGACGCACAGCACGCCGAAGGCGTCCTCGGACATCCGCTGCGCGGCCAGGCCGGCGTCCACGGCGGCGTCGAGTGCGTCTGCGATGGAGAAGGCGTTCGTCACCTCCGTCGCGAGTCTCTCGTGGTCGACCTCGAACCCGTTCATCGGCCCCCCTCACCTCTGAGCGCGCGGCGGACCCCCGCGGCG
This sequence comes from Actinomycetes bacterium, assembly GCA_023428465.1. Taxonomy (GTDB): domain Bacteria; phylum Actinomycetota; class Actinomycetes; order Actinomycetales; family Cellulomonadaceae; genus Actinotalea. The sequence continues at coordinate 2,511 of JAEYXM010000067.1, read as the reverse complement.
ACCTCGCTGTCCCCGAGCCCGGGCAGCGTGCGAACCCGCGGGCGGCCCGTCGCGTCGTACGCGTCGCGGGTGGCCTCGAGGACGGCTGACTCGAGCTCCGCCGCCGTCAGGTCGGCGATCTCGTCGGCGAAGGAGATGCCGGTCAGGATCCCGCGCTCGTCGACGACGACCTCGACCAGGCCCTCGCGGTCCTTGCCGCGCGTGGGGCCCGCGGCCGGCGGCGCGGCGGCGGCCTGCGCAGCACTCAGCTGTGCGAACCCTCCCGCGAGGACGGTGGCGAGGTCTTCCGTGGTCATGGCGCAGGAGCGTACCTGGACCGCACAGCATCGTGTCCGGTTCGCCCACCCGCGCGGCGTGGGTGACGTCACACCCGGGCCGGGCGCACCGTGATCATCGGGCAGGATGGTCGGATGGAGTCCACGCCCACCGCCTCCCGCGCCTCCCGCGCCTCCCGGGCCTCGAGTGCCCTGTCCCGCTACCGCGTGATGGCCTGGATCACCGGTGTGATGCTGCTGGTCCTCACCCTGGAGATGGTCCTGAAGTACGTGTTCCAGGCGGGCGGGGTCGACGCCGAGGGCAGTCCCGCGCCGGTGCTCGGCACCTGGGTGGCCTTCGCGCACGGCTGGATCTACGTCGTGTACCTCGCGACCGTGATCGACCTGTGGTCGGTGCTGCGGTGGCGGCTCGGGCGCCTGGTCACGATGGTGCTCGCCGGCGTCGTGCCCGTCATGTCCTTCGTCATGGAACGTCGCGTGCACCGGGATGCGGACGCAGCCATCACTAGACTCGCCGGGTGACTTCCGGTACCGGTCCCGTCCTCGTCGTCGACTTCGGCGCGCAGTACGCGCAGCTCATCGCCCGTCGCGTGCGTGAGGCGCACGTGTACTCGGAGATCGTGCCGCACACGATGAGCGTCGAGCGCATGCTCGCAAAGCAGCCCTCCGCCGTGATCCTGTCGGGTGGCCCGGCGAGTGTGTTCGAGCCCGGCGCGCCCGCCGTCGACCCCGCGCTGTTCGACGCCGGTGTCCCCGTGCTGGGCATCTGCTACGGCTTCCAGGCGATGGCGCACGCGCTCGGTGGGACCGTGGACGCCGCGGCCGTCGGCGAGTTCGGCGCCGCGACCGTCGCGATCGACGAGCCCGGCGCGCTGCTCACCGGCTCGCCGTCGGAGCAGTCCGTCTGGATGAGTCACGGCGTCGCCGTGACGCAGGCGCCCGAGGGTTTCGCGGTGCTCGCGCGCTCGGCCGGGGCGCCCGTCGCGGCGTTCGAGGACCGCACCCGCCGCCTCTTCGGCCTGCAGTGGCACCCCGAGGTGCGGCACAGCCCCCTGGGTCAGCAGGCGCTCGAGAACTTCCTGTACCGCGGCGCGGGCCTGCGCCCGGAGTGGACCGCGGGCAGCGTCGTCGCCGAGCAGGTCGCTGCGGTGCGCGCGCAGGTCGGGGACGGCCGCGTCATCTGCGGCCTGTCCGGCGGTGTGGACTCCGCGGTCGCCGCCGCGCTCGTGCAGCGCGCCGTCGGCGACCAGCTCACGTGCGTGTTCGTCGACCACGGACTGCTCCGGCAGGGCGAGGCCGAGCAGGTCGAGAAGGACTTCGTGGCCGCGACCGGCGTCCGGCTGAAGGTGGTGGACGCGCGCGAGCAGTTCCTCACCGCGCTCGCGGGCGTGACGGACCCGGAGACCAAGCGCAAGATCATCGGCCGGGAGTTCATCCGCACCTTCGAGGTCGCCGCGCGCGAGGTCGTCGAGGAGAGCGGGGCGACCGGCGAGGAGGTCCGTTTCCTCGTCCAGGGCACGCTCTACCCCGACGTCGTGGAGTCCGGCGGCGGCGAGGGCGCGGCGAACATCAAGTCGCACCACAACGTCGGCGGTCTCCCGGACGACCTGCAGTTCGAGCTCGTCGAGCCCCTGCGCACCCTCTTCAAGGACGAGGTGCGCGCCGTCGGGCTCGAGCTGGGGCTGCCCGAGGCGATCGTGTGGCGCCAGCCGTTCCCCGGCCCGGGCCTGGGCATCCGGATCATCGGCGAGGTGACCGCCGAGCGCCTGCGCGTGCTGCGTGCGGCTGACGCGATCGCGCGCGCCGAGCTCACGGCCGCCGGCCTGGACCGCACGATCTGGCAGTGCCCGGTCGTCCTGCTCGGCGACGTCCGCTCGGTCGGTGTGCAGGGCGACGGCCGCACCTACGGCCACCCCGTCGTCCTGCGGCCGGTGAGCTCCGAGGACGCGATGACCGCCGACTGGACGCGCGTCCCGTACGACGTGCTCGCCCGGATCTCGAACCGGATCACGAACGAGGTGCGCGAGATCAACCGCGTCGTCGTCGACGTCACGAGCAAGCCGCCGGGCACCATCGAGTGGGAGTGAGCGTCCGGGCCTGAGACGCGGCGGCGCGGGGCTAACCTGGCGAGGTGCGCATCCTCCACGTCTCGGACTGCTACGCGCCCCGGACGGGCGGCATCGAGACGCAGGTCCGGGACCTGGCGCGTGCGCAGGCCGCGGAGGGCCACGAGGTC
>JAEYXM010000042.1 GCA_023428465.1 Actinomycetes bacterium | reverse complement strand
TGGTCGTGACGGGCGACGTCACGCAGGTCGACCTGCCGGGCGGGACGACGTCGGGTCTGCGTGTGGTCGAGGAGATCCTCACCTCCGTCGAGGACGTCGCGTTCTGCCGCCTGACGTCCGACGACGTGGTCCGGCACCGCCTGGTCGGGGACATCATCGACGCGTACGCCGTGTGGGACGCCCGCCCCGAGGGTCGTGACGCCGCGGACCGGCCGTGGGACAGACGTCCGGCAGGCGGTCGGCCGCACCGGTCCGAGCGTTCCGACCGGCCTCACCGACCGGGCCGGGGCGGCCGCGGCGAGCAGGACGGCGAGGACGGCCACGAGCACGGGCAGGAGCGCGGCGAGGGGGGCGGGTCCCGGTGAGCGTCGAGGTCAACAACGAGTCCGGCCACGAGGTCGACGAGGCGGAGTTCGCCGCGCTGGCCCGGCACGTGCTCGACGCGATGCACGTGCACCCGCAGACCGAGCTGTCCATCCTGCTCGTCACCACGGACGTCATGAGTGAGCTGCACGAGCAGTGGATGGACGAGCCGGGCCCGACGGACGTGCTCTCCTTCCCGATGGACGAGCTCCGGCCGGGGTCCGACATCGAGCCCACGCCGGCGGGGCTGCTCGGCGACGTCGTCCTGTGCCCGGAGGTCGCCGCGGCGCAAGCCGTGCGCGCGGGGCACTCCACCGTCGAGGAGCTCCTGCTCCTGACGACGCACGGCATCCTGCACCTGCTGGGCTTCGACCATGCCGAGCCGGACGAGGAGAAGGAGATGTTCGAGCTGCAGCGGCGCCTCCTGCTCACGTTCCTCGCCGACCGATGAACGGTGCCCCCACCGGTCTGCTAGTCACGATCGCGGTCGTGGCCGTCCTGCTGGCCGCTCTCCTCGTCGCCGGGGAGACCGCAGTCGTCCGGGCCGGCCTGACCCACGCCCCGGTGCGCACCCGCCGCCTGCTCGAGGACGCAGCCGAGACCGCCTCGTCCGCGGCCGGGTCCGCGGTGATGCTCCAGACCGTGGCGGCGGTGTCGGTCACGGTCGCCCTCGTCGCGAGCGGCCTGTCCTGGTGGGCGGTCCTCGCCGTCGCCCTCGTCGTCGTCGGGGCCCTCGCGCTCGTCGTCGTGCGGGCGGTGCCGCGGGCCCTGGGTGCGCGGTACCCCGAGGCGGTGCTCGCCGTGACGTCGGGGCTCCTCGGTGCGGCGCGCGTCGTCGGGCGTCCGCTCGGTGGCGTGCTCCGCGCGGAGCGCACCCCGCTCAGCGACGCCGAGCTGCGTGCGGTCATGGACCAGGCGAGCGAGTCGGACCTCATCGAGGACGAGGAGCGTGAGATGTTCCGCTCCGTCCTCGAGCTGGGCGACACGATCACGCGCGCGGTCATGGTGCCCCGGACCGAGATGATCACGCTCCCCGCGGGCACGCCGCTGCGCAAGGCGCTCGGCCTGTTCCTCAAGTCGGGCTACTCGCGCGTGCCCGTCGTGGGGCGGTCGGTGGACGACGTCGTCGGCGTGCTGTACCTGAAGGACGTCGTGCGGCACGTGCACGCCCTGGGCGACGACGAGGCACCCGTGGACGGGCTGCTCCGGAAGCCGACGTTCGTGCCGGAGTCCAAGCCGGTCGACGACCTGCTGCGCGAGATGCAGGGCGGTGCGTCCCACATGGCGATGGTCGTCGACGAGTTCGGGGGCATCGCCGGGCTCGTCACCATCGAGGACGCGCTCGAGGAGATCGTCGGCGAGCTGACCGACGAGCACGACCACGCCGCCCCTGAGGTCGAGGACCTCGGCGACGGCGTGTACCGGGTGCCGTCGCGCCTCCCGCTCGACGAGCTCGGCGAGCTCTTCGACATCGAGATCGACGACGACGACGTGGACAGCGCGGGTGGCCTGCTCGCCAAGGCGCTGGGCAAGGTGCCGCTCGCGGGCTCGAGCGCGGAGGTGGCCGGGCTGCGTCTCGTGGCCGATAGGGTCGAGGGCCGGCGCCGTCAGGTCGCGACGCTGCTCGCCGCGCGAGTGGCGGCCAGCACGGACGGGGACGAGTGAGCACACATGGGTGAGGACGTGGCCGTGGAGTTCAGGTCGGGTTTCGCGTGCGTCATCGGGCGCCCGAACGCGGGCAAGTCCACGCTGACGAACGCCATCGTCGGCCAGAAGGTCGCGATCACCTCGGGGCGCCCCCAGACCACGCGGCACGTGGTCCGAGGCATCGTGCACCGCCCGGACGCCCAGCTGGTGCTCGTGGACACGCCTGGCCTGCACCGCCCCCGCACGCTCCTCGGCCAACGACTCAACGACCTCGTGATGGACACGCTCGCGGAGGTCGACGTCATCGCCTTCTGCCTGCCCGCCGACCAGCGCGTCGGGCCGGGCGACCGGTTCATCGCCGAGCAGATCGCGCGCCTGGGCCGCGCCCCGGCGGCGACGCCCGTCGTCGCGGTCGCGACGAAGGCCGACCTCGTGGGCAAGGGCCGGCTCGCCGAGCACCTCCTTGCGATCGACCAGCTCGGGCCGTGGGCCGACATCGTCCCGGTGAGCGCGGTCGACGGGTACCAGGTCGACACGCTCGTCGAGGTGCTCCTCGGCCACCTGCCGCCCGGCCCGGCGCTCTACCCGGACGGCGAGCTCACGGACGAGCCGGAGGTCGTCATGGTCGCCGAGCTCGTCCGGGAGGCCGCGCTCGAGGGCGTCCGCGACGAGCTGCCGCACTCCCTCGCCGTCGTCGTCGACGAGATCGTGCCCCGCGAGGGCCGGGCGCCCGACGACCAGCTCCTGGACGTGCGCGTCAACCTGTTCGTCGAGCGCGACTCGCAGAAGGCGATCGTCATCGGCCGTGGCGGCTCGCGGCTGCGCGACGTCGGCACCCAGGCCCGGCGTGGCATCGAGGCGCTGCTCGGCGCCCGCGTGCACCTGGACCTGCACGTGAAGGTTGCGAAGGACTGGCAGCGCGACCCGCAGCAGCTGCGTCGGCTCGGCTTCTGAACCCACGCGCAGCCGGCCCGGCCGGTCAGGTCGTCCCGCCCGGCCGCGACAGGCCCACTGGTTAGACTCCCGGCGTGCGTTACCGAATCGCCGTCACCAGTGCTGTGGCGGTGCTGGGGCTCGGCGCGCTGGGTGCGCTCTCCGGCCCCGGGTGGGACCCGGTGCCGATGGCGGAGACCATCCACAGGGCGACGCCGGACACCGCGATCGGTGGCACGGCCGGCACCGACCCGGTCGGCACGTACGACGTCGCATCGTCCGTGGTGGATGTCGAGCTCACCGGGGCGAGGGTCCAGGCGCGGATCCTGGAGCCCATCGGGGCCGAGGGGCTGCGGCCCGGCGTCGTGTTCGTGCACGGGGCGGGGACGGGGCGCTACGAGGTCGCGTTCGAGGAGCAGGCTCAGGCGCTCGCGAGCGCCGGCGTCGTGACGATGGTGCCGAACAAGCGCATGGACACCTACACGACGACCGAGCGCAGCTACGTCGGCATGGCGAACGACTACCTGCGCAGCGTCGAGCTCCTGCGCGGCCTGCCCGGCGTCGACCCCGACCGGGTCGGCGTGTACGGAGAGAGCGAAGGCGCCTGGATCGTGCCCGTCATGGCGGCGGACAACCCGGCGGTGGCGTTCACCGTGCTCGTCGCGGCGCCCGTCGTCCCGCCCCGGCAGCAGGCGGCGTTCGCCGTCGACTCCTACCTGCGCAACACGGGCGTCCCGCTGGAGATCCTGCGGGCCATCCCGCGCATCGTGGGCATGGAGTTCCCCGGCGGCGGCTTCGACTACCTGGAGTTCGATGCGCAGCCCTTCCAGCGGCGCATGCGGCAGCCGATGCTGATCGTCTACGGCACGGGCGACGCCGCGATGCCCACCGTGCAGGGGGCGCAGCAGCTCATCGACGACCTCGAGGTGGCGGGCAACGACAGCTGGACCCTGCGGTACTACGACGGGGCCGACCACGGGATCAAGATCGACCACGTCCTCGTGCCGGAGTTCGCGCGCGACCTGGCCGCGTGGATCCTCGGCCTGCCGGACAGCGCCGACGCGGAGCCACGCATCGCCGGCGCGCAGCCCTACCAGCGTTTCCGGGCGGACCCCGTGGACCGCCCCCGCTGGTTCGCCGAGGGAGATCTGCTCTTCGCCGCACTCGCCGCCGGCTACTCGTCGGTGCTCGTCGCACCGGCCATCGCGGCGTACCGGCGCCTGCGCGGACGGCGCGACCGGGTGCTCTCGTCCGGGGTGCGGGTGCCGCTCATCACGATGGCGGCCGGGTCGGCGACCGCGCTCGTCGGGTTCGCCGTCTACCTCCTGGTCGTCGCGAACCTCGCGCAGAACTACCGCACGAACCCGGCACTGGTGCAAGGGGGATGGCTGGCCGTGCGCGTCGTCGCGACGGCGAGCGTCGTGGGCGGCGTGGTGCTCGTGTACCGCATCCTCGATGGCCGGCGCCACGGGGTGCCGCCCGCGGCGCGGAGCGTCGCCGGGGCGTGGACGCTGGCGACGGCGGTCGCCGGGTCGGTCCTCCTGCTGCTCATGCTGGCGTACTTCGCGGTCTTCCCGACGCTGGGGTGACCAGCACGGGCCGGGTCAATTCGCTGCAGCCGCGGCGGTGCCAGCACGCCTCCGGGACGGGGGAGCGGTCGCCCACGGCAGCCCACCTGGCGAAACGGTGCAAATCTCACCCGCCACAGTGGTCACGGAGGCCACGCGGCGGCGCTACGGTTCGCGTGTGCGTGCGGTTCCGTACAGCCTCGCGCCGCCTTGCACAGCGACCCCAGCCGATCGGGCGGGGCAAGGAGGGACACCATGACTCAGCCGGAGAACTTCACCGCCGCCCAGGCATCGGATCCCGCGACCCCCGGCCAGGTGCTCGCGGACATCGCCGCGCTGCGCCCGGACCTGCGGGCCGCGGTGGCGAGCAACCCGAGCGCCTACCCGGGTCTCATCGACTGGCTGAAGAGCCTCGGTGAGCCCGCGGTCGACGCCGCGCTCGCGGCACGCGAGGCCGCACCCGCGCCCGCCGCGCCCGAGGCCGCTCCGCAGGCGCCGGAGGTGGCACCGGCTGTCACCGAGGTGCTGCCGACGGCGCAGCCCGGCGCTCCCGTGCCCCCCGCGCCCGGCTGGGC
>JAEYXM010000020.1 GCA_023428465.1 Actinomycetes bacterium | reverse complement strand
CGAGCGGGCGCAGCGGCGGGCGGTGCAGGCCGCGCGGGCCCGCGCCGTCGGCCTGGGGGCCCAGCAGGCGCTCGACATGATCGAGGAGTCGCTGCGGCTCGCCCACGCGGCGCGCGAGGAGGCCGAGGCCGGGCGCGCCGAGCGCGACGCCCAGCTCGCCCGCCTGCGCGGCGAGGTCGACACGTGGTCGGGCGAGCTCGCGAAGCTCACTGACGTGGTGCACCGGGACGAGATGGCGCGTGCGCAGCAGGAGCTGCGGATCGAGCAGCTCCAGGCCCGCGCCGTGGAGGAGCTCGGCATCGATCCGGACGCGCTCGTGGCGGAGTTCGGGCCCGACAAGCCGGTGCCGGTGCTCGGGGGCGGCGACGACGTCGACGGGCCCAGCACCGTGGCGTACGTGCGCGCCGACCAGGAGAAGCGTCTGCGTGCGGCTGAGCGGAACCTGTCGGTGCTCGGCCGCGTGAACCCGCTGGCGCTCGAGGAGTTCGCAGCCCTGGAGGAGCGTCACGCGTTCCTGGCGGAGCAGCTGGCGGACCTGAAGAAGTCCCGCACGGACCTCCTGCAGATCGTCAAGGAGATCGACGACCGCGTCGAGGAGGTGTTCACCCAGGCGTACCACGACACGGCCGAGCAGTTCGAGCGCGTGTTCGGCCGGCTGTTCCCGGGCGGTGAGGGCCGGCTGGTCCTGACGGATCCGGAGAACATGCTCGCCACGGGCGTCGAGGTCGAGGCGCGGCCCGCGGGAAAGAAGGTCAAGCGGCTGTCGCTGCTGTCGGGTGGCGAGCGCTCGCTGACGGCCGTCGCGCTCCTCGTGGCGATCTTCAAGGCGCGCCCGAGCCCGTTCTACGTCATGGATGAGGTCGAGGCCGCCCTGGACGACACGAACCTCGGCCGCCTGCTGGAGATCTTCACCGAGCTCCGCGAGGACAGCCAGCTCATCGTCGTCACGCACCAGAAGCGCACGATGGAGATCGCGGACGCTCTGTACGGGGTGACCATGCGCGGCGACGGCGTGACGACGGTCATCAGCCAACGTCTGTCCGAGGCCGCGGTCTGACACCCGCCGGTGCGACACGCCCGGGATGCGCCGGTCTGTGGAGATTCTGTACGGGTTCGCGGTAGGGGCCGCGGAGCGCCCGGGCGCGGTCGCGGACGGGGGGCGACACTGGGCCGTATGGCACCCGACAGCTGGATCATCTTTGCGTTCGTGATCGCCCTCGTCGTCCTCGCCGCTGCGGGAGCCGTGTCGGGGCCGGCCAGGCGCGGGGTCCGTCAGTTCGTCGGAGACGTGCGCGCAGGCCTGCGCCGCGAGCCCGACGCCGGGGCGATCGGCCTGCTCGCGAGCGCCCGGCAGGACCTCGCGACGGTCGCGGAGGAGCAGCCGGACGACGGCGGAGTGGCGGATCTCTTCCGCGTCGGCGAGGTGCCGGACACCGCCTACGTCGACCCGACGCCCGTGACGGACAAGTTCGCGCGGGTCTCCAGGTCCCTGCGGGGCCTCGTCCGGGGCTGACGCCCACCCCTCCCGGCGCCAGCCGCGCCCGTGGCGGCCCGACGTCGACCCGTCCGTTCGGCCTTGAACCGCCTCTCCTGAGAGACTTCGTCGCGTGAACGAGCTCCTTGACGTCCTCGTCGTCGCCGTACCGGCCCTCGCGGCCCTCGGGACCGGCGCTGCCGTCCTGCTGCGCCGCCGCCGCTCGGCCGCCCCGCAGCAGCCCACGCCCGAGGCCCCGGCCCCGGCAGCGCCCGGGACCACGGCGCCGCCCGCGAAGGCCGAGCCTGCCGACCTCGAGCCCGCCGACCTCGAGCCGGAGGCGCCGCCGCGCGACGTGCCCGAGCCTGTCGCGGGCCGGCTCGTGCGCCTGCGCGAGCGGCTCGCGCGCTCGGGCTCGCCGCTCGGCACCCGCCTGCTCACCGTCCTGTCCCGTGACCACCTCACGGAGGACGACTGGGACGAGATCGAGGAGACCCTGCTCCTCGCCGACGTCGGCGCGGGGCCCGCGACCGAGCTCATCGACCACCTCCGCGAGCGCGTGCGCGTGCTCGGCGTCCGCGACACCGCGACCGTGCGCGAGCTCCTGCGCGAGCAGCTTCTCGCGCTCGTGGGCGACATGGACCGTTCCCTCGCGCTCGACGCCGTGGACGACGACGGCGCCCCGCGCCCCGCCGTCGTGCTCGTCGTGGGCGTGAACGGCACGGGCAAGACGACGACCGTCGGCAAGCTGGCCCGGGTCCTCGTGGCCGAGGGACGCTCGGTCGTCCTCGGGGCGGCGGACACGTTCCGTGCCGCGGCGGCGGACCAGCTCCAGACCTGGGGCTCGCGCGTCGGGGTCCCGACGGTGCGTGCGGACCGCGACGGCGCCGACCCCGCGGCCGTGGCGTTCGACGCACTGCAGCGCGCCCGTGAGGACGGCACGGACGTCGTCCTCGTGGACACGGCGGGCCGGCTGCAGAACAAGGCCGGCCTCATGGACGAGCTGGGCAAGATCGCCCGGGTCCTGTGCCGCGGCGGCGCGGTCTCGGAGGTGCTCCTCGTGCTCGACGCGACGACCGGGCAGAACGGCCTGCGCCAGGCGCAGGTGTTCGCCGAGGTCGCGGGTGTCACCGGCATCGTGCTCACGAAGCTCGACGGCACCGCCAAGGGCGGCATCGTCGTGGCGGTCCAGCGTGAGCTGGGCGTCCCGGTGAAGCTGGTCGGGCTCGGGGAGGGCCCGGACGACCTCGCGCCGTTCGAGCCCGAGGCCTTCGTCGACGGCCTACTGCAGGACTGAGTCACCCTGACGGGCTGACGGGCTGACGGCCGCGGCGGTCACCGCCGTCCCGAGGGGTCGACCGCGCTGCGAAACGCAACGTTTACCGCAGCGTCCTCCTTGTCACCCAGCCGTAACGCAGGCGCCGACGCTCAGAAACGGCGCTCCCCGAGTCTTGTCGTGGACCAGCCACCCGGCTGGCGAACGAGAGGCGATCACATGGAATTCCAGCTGGACAGCGGGAACACCGCCTGGATCATCACGGCCTCGGCGCTCGTCCTCCTCATGACGCCGGGCTTGGCGTTCTTCTACGGCGGGATGGTGCGCGGGAAGTCCGTGCTCAACATGATGATGATGAGCTTCGGGGCCATCGGCCTCGTCGGGCTCATCTGGATTCTCTACGGCTACTCAGGGGCCTTCGGCTCCGACATCGGTGGCGTCGTCGGCAACCCCCTGGACTACTTCGGTCTCAACGCCATCACCGACGCCGAGAGCCTGATGGCCGGCTCGGGTGTCCCGGCGCTCGTGGCCGCGACGTTCCAGGCGACCTTCGCGATCATCACGGTCGCGCTCATCTCGGGTGTCGCCGCGGATCGCATGAAGTTCAGCGCGTGGATGGTCTTCGCAGGCATCTGGGCGACGTTCGTCTACGTCCCGATGGCGCACATGGTGTGGGGCGGCGGCCTCCTCGGCGCCGACGGCATCACCTCGGGCATCGCGACCCCGATCGACTTCGCGGGCGGCACGGTCGTCCACATCAACGCCGGTGTCGCGGGTCTGGTGCTCGCGATCGCGCTCGGCAAGCGCAAGGGCTTCGGCACCGAGCCGATGCGCCCGCACAACCTGCCGTTCGTGATGCTCGGTGCCGCCCTGCTGTGGTTCGGCTGGTTCGGCTTCAACGCCGGCTCGGAGGCTGCGGCCGACGGGACCGCGGGCCGCGCATGGCTCAACACGCTGCTCGCCACGGGCGTGGCGATGCTGGCCTGGCTCCTCACGGAGAAGGTCCGCGACGGACACGCGACATCCCTCGGCGCGGCGTCCGGCGTGGTGGCGGGCCTCGTCGCGATCACCCCGGCGGCCGCGGCCGTCGACACCTACGGCGCCATCGCCATCGGTGCGGTCGCCGGCATCGTCTGCGCCCTCGCCATCGGCCTGAAGTACAAGCTCGGCTACGACGACTCGCTCGACGTCGTGGGCGTGCACCTCGTCGGCGGCATCACGGGCACCGTGCTCATCGGCCTCTTCGCCCACGTGGGCGATGACGTCAACGGCACGTGGATCCCGGACGGTGCGAAGAACGGCCTGTTCTACGGTGGCGGCGCGGACCAGCTCCTCTCGCAGATCATCGCGGCGGTCTTCGCCATCGCCTTCAGTGCGGTGCTCACCGCGGTCATCGCCTACGCCCTCAAGGCCGTCATGGGCCTGCGGGTCACCGAGGACGTCGAGGTCGGCGGTATCGACCTCGCGGTCCACGGAGAGTCCGCCTACGAGACGCTGGGTGCGACCCGCATCCGGTCGGTCGAGGCGCCGGTCACGAGCGGCGCGACCCGCGCCACGACGGAGGTGAAGGCATGAAGCTGATCACGGCGGTGATCCAGCCGCACAAGCTGGACGAGGTCAAGTCGGCGCTCGAGGCCGCGGGAGTCCGGGGCATGACGGTGAGCGAGGCGAGCGGCTACGGCCGCCAGCGCGGGCACACCGAGGTCTACCGCGGTGCGGAGTACCAGGTCGACCTGATCCCCAAGGTCCGCATCGAGGCGCTCGTCACCGACATGGACGCTCCGGGGGTCACCGACGCCATCGTCAAGGCGGCGCAGACCGGTCGGATCGGCGATGGCAAGGTCTGGACCGTCCCCGTGGAGGACGTGGCTCGCGTCCGCACCGGGGAGCACGGCCCGGACGCCCTGTAGTCCGATGCGCCCGCCCGTCGGACACCAGGGCGGCGCGTCGGGCGCGGCGAGCGAGGTCCCGCACCCCCTCAGCGGGGTGGGGGACCTCGCCGCTGTCCGCCTCGACGTCGCGGCACGCATGACCGGGCCGGGTCTCGACGGCTCGCTCCGGCGGGCGGCGTTGGCCCAGCTCGTCACCGCACGGCTCGCCGAGCTGTGGGACGACGCCGTCGCCGACCTGCCCACGCAGGACGGCATCGCCCTCGGCGCGGTCGGCAGCCTGGGTCGCTCGGACGCCGGACCGGCGTCCGACCTGGACCTGCTGCTGGTTCACGACGGTCGGACGCACGACCCGGCGACGCTCGCCCGGGTCGCGGACCGGCTCTGGTACCCGGTCTGGGACGCCGCACTGCCGCTGGACCACTCGGTGCGCTCGCTCGCCCAGTGCCGGCAGGTCGCCTCGGCGGACCTGCCGGCGGCCGTCGGGCTCCTCGACCTGCGCCACGTGGCCGGGGACCGGTCGGTCGTCGCGCGGGCCCGCACCGCGCTCCTGACGGACTGGCGTTCGGCCGCCCGGCGCCGGCTGCCCGTGCTGCTGACGACCACGCGCGCCCGGGCCCAGCGCAGCGGTGAGCTCGCCTACCTCATCGAGCCGGACCTGAAGGAGTCGCGCGGGGGGATCCGGGACGCCGTCGTCGTCCTCGCCCTCGCCGCCACCTGGCTCACGGACCGGCCACACGGCGCGATGGACACCGCCTACAAGCACCTGCTCGACGTGCGCGACGCCGTGCACCTCGTGACGCGACGCGGCACCAACCGGCTGCTGCGCGCCGACCAGGACGAGATCGCGGAGCTGCTCGGCGCCGGCGACCGGGACGACCTCCTCGCCGGCCTCGCCGAGGCGGGACGCACCGTTGCGCACGCGCTCGACACGACGGTCCGGCACGCACGGCAGGCCCTCGCACGGCCCTCCCTGCGCGGCCCGGTCATGCGCCGGGGCCGCGCCCTGGCGCCCCGCCTGCGCACGGTCGGTGAGGGCATCGTCGAGCACGACGGCGAGCTCGTCCTCGCAGCGGGCACGCGCCCCGAGGACGACCCCGTGCTCAGCCTGCGCGCCGCCGCGATCGCGGCCCGCACCGGTCTGCCGCTGTCCCCGGTGGTCGTCGCGAGCCTCGCCCGGACGCCGGCGCTCCCGGACCCCTGGCCGCCCGCGGCGCGCGAGCACCTCATGACCCTGCTGGCCAGCGGCGCAGCGCAGGTGCCCGTGTGGGAGACCCTCGACCTCGCCGGCGTCGTCAGCGGCTGGATCCCGGAGTGGGAGGCCGTCCGCAACCGGCCGCAGCGCTCGCCGATCCACCGGCACACCGTCGACCGGCACCTCGTCGAGACCGTCGCGCACGCCGGCCGCCGCGCGCGGGGCGAGCGCGCACCGTCCCTGCTCCTGGCGGCGCTCCTGCACGACATCGGCAAGCGTCCGGGCGTGGCGGACCACAGCCTCGCCGGGGCCGAGCTCGCGCCCGGGATCCTGGCCCGCATGGGCGTGGCCGCGTCGACCGCCGACGACGTCGTGCGCCTCGTCCGCCACCACCTCACGCTCGCCGCGCTCGCCGTCGGGCGCGACGTGGAGGACCCGGCGACCGTCGCCGAGCTGTGCGAGGCGATCGATCACCGCGGCGACCTGCTGCGGACGCTGCGCGCACTGACCGAGGCTGACGCGACCGCGGCCGGCCCCACGGTCTGGACGCCGTGGCGGGCTCGGCTCGTCGACGACCTCGCCACGCGCGCGCACGTGCACCTCACCGGGCGCCGTCCGCCCGACCCGTGGGGCGCCCCGCCACCGGCCGGTCGCGCGCCGGACGGTACCCTGAAGCCTCCCGAGACCTGATCCGACCGATCCCTTCGTGAGGCCTGAGTGTTCGCCACGCTGTCCGACCGCCTGACGTCGACCTTCAAGAACCTCCGGACGAGGGGTCGGCTCTCCGAGGCGGACATCGACGCCACGATCCGCGAGATCCGCCGGGCCCTGCTCGACGCGGACGTCGCGGTCCCGGTCGTGCGCGAGTTCACGGCCGCGGTGCGCGAGCGCGCGCTGTCCGCCGAGGTGTCGGCGGCGCTCAACCCCGCCCAGCAGGTCGTCAAGATCGTCAACTCCGAGCTGGTCGGCATCCTCGGTGGTGAGCAGCGGCCGCTGCAGCTCGCCAAGAACCCGCCGACCGTGATCCTGCTCGCGGGTCTGCAGGGTGCCGGCAAGACGACGCTCGCCGGCAAGCTGGGCCTGCACCTGCGCGAGCGCGGGCACACCCCGGTCCTCGTGGCGGCGGACCTCCAGCGGCCCAACGCCGTGACGCAGCTCCAGGTGGTCGGCGAGCGGGCGGGCGTGCCGGTCCACGCCCCGCACCCGGGCGTCCAGGAGGACGGCGGCGCGCAGCCGGGCGTCCCGGCGGGCGACCCCGTCGCCGTCGCGCGGGAGGGCGTGGCGCTGGCGCGCGAGCGTCAGCACGACGTCGTCATCGTCGACACCGCGGGCCGTCTCGGCGTCGACGCCGAGATGATGCAGCAGGCCGCGGACATCCGCGACGCCGTCGACCCGGACGAGATCCTGTTCGTCGTCGACGCGATGATCGGCCAAGATGCGGTCACGACCGCCCGGGCCTTCGCCGACGGCGTCGGTTTCACCGGCGTCGTGCTCGCCAAGCTCGACGGCGACGCGCGCGGTGGCGCGGCCCTGTCGATCGCGAGTGTCACCGGACGCCCCGTCATGTTCGCGTCCACGGGCGAGAAGCTCACGGACTTCGAGGTCTTCCACCCCGACCGGATGGCCTCGCGCATCCTCGACATGGGTGACGTCATGTCGCTCATCGAGCAGGCCGAGAAGGCGTTCGACGCCGACCAGGCCGCCAAGATGGCCGACAAGCTCGTCGGTGGCGAGGACTTCACGCTCGAGGACTTCCTCGTGCAGGTCCAGGGCCTGCGTCAGATGGGCTCGATGAAGAAGATGCTCGGGATGCTCCCGGGCATGGGGCAGATGCGCGAGCAGATCGAGAGCTTCGACGAGCGGGAGATCAACCGCATCGAGGCGATCGTCCGGTCGATGACCCCGGCCGAGCGCGCGAACCCCAAGCTCATCAACGGCTCGCGGCGCTCGCGCATCGCGAGGGGTTCCGGCACGACGTCGGCCGACGTCAACCAGCTGCTCGAGCGGTTCGCGCAGGCCCAGGTGATGATGCGCCAGGTCGCGCGCGGCGGCGTTCCCGGGATGCCGGGCATGCCGGGCTTCGGCATGGGCAAGAAGTCGCGCGGACGCATGGCGCCGGCACCCAAGGGCGGCAAGTCCAAGGCGAAGTCGGGCAACCCGGCCAAGCGCGCCCAGCAGGAGCGCGAGGCCGCGGCCAAGGCGGCGGAGAAGCCGGTGGCCGCGCCGGGCTCGGCCTTCGGCCTCGGCGGTCAGAAGCCCGACGACGGTGGTGGGCTTCCCGTGCCGCCGAACCTGGGCGGGTTCCTGGGACGCTGACCCACGGGGCGGACCGGAGTGTTCCGTCACCGGTCCGCGGGTCAGGACCCGGGCGCCTGCCCGAGCATCGCGCGCAGCGTCGCGCCGAACGCCTCGGGGCCGACGCCGGCCGGTAGCCCGCGCTTGGGGAGGAGCTGCACGTTCGTGCCGGCAAGGTCGCCGGCCACGAGGATGAAGAGACGCTCCGTCTCGATGACCCGCGAGTAGCGGGGCCAGGAGCTGGTCCCGACGAAGCCGGGGAACCGTTCGGTCACGCCGTCGGGGGAGACCCGCACCTCGCGGAACGCCTGCAGCGCCGGCGAGGCGCGCCAGGCGGAGCGGACCGCCTTGGTCCGGCCGGGGCCGTCGCCGTAGACGCTCAGCACCGGGACCAGGACCCCGAAGCCGACGAGGGTCAGCTCGCCCGTCAGAACACCCACGGCTGCCGCGGCGACGCCGATGGCGAGGGACACGAGCAGGTTCTTCGTCCGCTGGTTGTCTCGGGTGGCTGCGAGAGCATCCAGGGCGTCCTGCTCCTCGGGGTACCACGCGAGGTCGACGGCCCAGCCCGCGGGCGGGACGGGGCCGACGTGGTCGGCCGAGGCCGGTCGTGGCTCGCCCGGGGGGGTGAACGGCGGGAGGGCCATCGGTGCTCCTTGTCGGGACGGGCCCCGCCAGTGCTGCGGGACGGTCGGTGCCCACATCTTGACGTCCCCGCGCCGGGACGCCTGGCGTCCACGCCGCAGCCGGACCGGGTCCCTGCAGCGTCGGGGTGCCGCTGAAGGCCTGCGGCAAGCACGGCGAGCCCCGCGGGGGGCGGGCCGCGGTGCCGGACGCGGGTGTCGGTGGGGCGGTCCAGACTGGATGCGTGGCCCTCGTCCTGCTCCGTGACGGCCGCGCGCGCGGCACCGCGAGCCTGACCGAGGTCGGCGAGGACGGTCACCCGGCCAGCGAGGTGACGGTCGACTCCGACGCGCTGCCCGGCGTCGTGCGCGAGCGGGAGGCGGACGGGCACCCGCGCTGGGTGTGGGACGACACGACGCGGCGCTACCCGCCGCTCCTCGCCGCGGGTGTCCGCGTCGACCGCTGCCACGACCTGCGGCTGTGCCACGCCGTCCTGCGGCGCAGCACCTACAGCGCGAGCTCCGTGCTCGCGACGGCGCCGCTCGGTCCCTGGGACGACGCGCACGCGGTGCCACCGAGCACCGCGGCGAGCCTCTTCGACACGGATGACGCGCCGTACGCTGCGGCCACGGCGCCCGACGCCGCCGCCGAGCTGGCCCGCCAGCTGGACGCCGTCGCGGGCTCGACGGCCCCGGGGCGCCTGCGGCTGCTCCTCGCGGCGGAGTCCACCGGAGCGCTCATCGCGGCGGAGATGAACGCCGACGGCCTCCCGTGGGACGTCGCCGAGCACGACCGGATCCTCACGGAGCTGCTCGGGCCACGACCGCGGGGCGGCGGGCACCCCGCGCGACTCGAGGCGCTCGCCCACCAGGTGCGCGCCCTGCTCGGCCAGCCCGGCGTGAACCTCGACTCCCAGCCGGACCTGCTCCACGCGCTGCACCTCGCCGGCCTGGACGTGACGAGCACCCGCGTGCACGAGCTGCGCGCGCTCGACAGCCCGGTCATCGCCCCGCTGCTCGAGTACAAGAAGCTCGCGCGCCTGCTCAGCGCCAACGGCTGGGCCTGGATGGAGAGCTGGGTCGCGGACGGCCGCTTCCGGCCCGACTACGTGCCGGGCGGCGTCGTGACGGGCCGGTGGGCGACCAGCGGCGGAGGAGCCCTCCAGCTGCCCGCGGTGATCCGGGGTGCGGTGCGGGCGGACCCGGGCTGGCGCCTCGTCGTCGCGGACGCTGCGCAGCTCGAGCCGCGTATCCTCGCGGCGATGTCGGGTGACGGCTCGATGGCCGCGGCAGCGCGGGGCGCCGACCTCTACCAGGGGTTCGTCGACGCGGGCGTCGTCGAGAGCCGCCAGCACGCGAAGACCGCGATGCTCGGCGCGATGTACGGGGCGACCACGGGCGCGAGCGCGGTGCTCATGCCGCGGCTCGAACGGGCCTTCCCGCGCGCCATCGGCATGGTGGAGGCCGCCGCGCGGGCGGGGCAGCGGTTCGAGGTGGTCACCACCTGGCTCGGGCGGTCCTCACCGCCTCCGGGCGAGGCGTGGACGGAGGCCGCCGCGGCGGCGTCGTCGGTCGACGCCCGGCCCGAGGACGTGCGTGAAGCCCGCGCGCGCCGCCGCGACTGGGGCCGGTTCACGCGCAACTTCATCGTCCAGGGCACGGCGGCGGAGTGGGCGCTGTGCTGGATGGCGGCCCTGCGCCGCCGGCTGCGCGCCCTCCCCGGCCGGCCGCACCTGGTCTTCTTCCTCCACGACGAGGTCGTCGTCCACGCGCCCGCCGATGTCGCCGACGACGTCGCGCACGCCGTGCGGGACGCCGCCACCGAGGCCGGGCGTCTGCTCTTCGGCGACTGCCCGGTGGAGTGGGCGCTGGACGTGGCGGTGGTGGACAGCTACGACCAGGCGGCGTGAGGCCCCCGCCGCGGCGTTCGCGGCGGGGGCCCCACGCCCGCGGGTCAGATCCCGGGGATGTTCGTCGGCCCGGTCGGGGGTGTGGGCGGCGGGCCCTGGCGGCGGCCCGTCTCCTTCTCCCACTGGTCGAGCTGCTGGGTCAGGGCCCGCGCGATCTCGAACGCCTGCTCCGGCGGGATGCGCACGCGCGAGACGACGCGCGCCGACACGACCGCGTGCGGGGTGCCGCCCTCGTCGGCGGGGTCGACGAGCTTGGGCGGGCCCTTCGGCACCGCGAAGTCGATGACGAAGGACGTGCGCGTGTGCCACACGTTCGCGAAGTCCGCGGGCACGCCCGCCTCGACGTCGGCAGGCACGTCGACCTGGAATCTGACGGCCACGGGCCGTTGCTCACTCATGGACACCTCGTTGCGTCGTCGCTTCGTGGTCCGACCCGGACGGGCCGCCCGGACCACCCTCTCACCGGGTCAACGACGCGGGGCGACCAGACGTGCCCACAGGCCCACCGGGACGAGGCGGGCCGCCTTCATGACGGCGGCCATCCGGAACGGGAACACGATCTCCGACCGACCGTGCTCCAAGCCGTCCGCGATGGCGCGCGCAGCCTCCTGCGGCTCGACCATGAACGGCATCGGGAACGTGTTGTCCGCGGTCATCTCCGTGCGGACGAATCCCGGGCTCACCGTCGTCACGCGCACGCCGCGCCTGCGCAGGGACGCGCGCAGCGACTCCAGCAGCGCGATCTGCGCGGCCTTCGTCGCCCCGTACGCCTCCGCGCCCGGCAGGCCGCGGTACCCGGCGACCGACGCCACGCCGACGATGTGTCCCGCGCGTCGGCGCACCATCGTGGGCAGGACGGCGCCGAGCACCGTGCTCAGTCCGAGGAGGTTCACCTCGACGTGCCGGGCGAACTCGTCGACGTCCCAGTGCGCGGCATCGGTGCGCTTCCAGTAGCCCGCGCACCACACGACGACGTCGAGCCCGCCGAGTTCCCGGGCCGCGTCCTCGGCGGCGCCGGTGAGGGCGGCCGCGTCCGTGACGTCGGCCGGCAGCACCGTCATCCGGCCGTCCGAGACCTCCTCGAGGCGCTCGCGGCGGCGGGCCGTCACGGCGACCCGGGCGCCCCGGCGGACGAGCTCGTCCGCCAGGGCAGCCCCGATGCCGCTCGACGCCCCCACGAGCCACACCCGCCGACCGGCGAGCGACCCACGGCCCCTCACGCCGTCACCCGGCCCAGCCGGACCTGCGCGACGTCGAGGTACCCGGTCGCGAACCCGGCCTCGCTGTAGGCGAGGTACAGCTCCCACATCCGCCGGAACGTCTCGTCGAACCCGAGCTCGGAGATCTCCGGCCAGCGCTGCGTGAACGTCGTCCGCCAGCGGCGCAGCGTCTCGGCGTAGTCGCCGCCGAAGTGGCGCGTCCCGGTGACCCGCAGGCGGGTGTGCGCCCGCGTCGTCTCCTCGATCGCCCGCATCGACGGGATGATCCCGCCCGGGAAGATGTACTTCTGGATCCAGCTGAACGACCGCCGAGTGGCGAGGTAGCGGTCGTGGGACATGAGGATCGCCTGGACCACCGCGACCCCGCCCGGCGCGAGCACCCGGTCGATGACCTCGAAGTAGGTCGGCCAGTACTCGTCGCCCACGGCCTCGATCATCTCGATGCTCACGACGGCGTCGTACGTGCCCTCGACCTCGCGGTAGTCCTGCAGCCGGATGTCGATCCGCTCGGTGACCCCGGCCTCTGCCGCGCGCTTGGCGGCGAGTGCGGCCTGCTCCGCGGAGAGCGTGAGGGTCGTGACGGTCGCGCCACGCTGCGCGGCCCGGATCGCGAGCGTGCCCCAGCCGGTGCCGATCTCGAGCAGGCGCGTGCCCGGGCCGACACCCGCGGAGTCGAGTGCGGCGTCCACCTTGGCGAGCTGTGCTTCTTCGAGCGACTGCTCGCCGCGGGGGCGGGTCTGGTCGAACAGGGCTGAGCTGTAGGTGAGCGACGGGTCGAGGAAGGCCGCGAAGAGGTCGTTGCTCAGGTCGTAGTGCGCGGCGATGTTGCGCCGCGAGCCGTGCAGGGTGTTGCGCTGGCGGACCGGCACGCGCTCCTCGACGAGGGTGCGCAGCCGCTGCATCCACGCCGGCACGGCGGTGGAGATGCTTGCGGCGAACGGGCGCAGGGCGTCGGACAGGTCGGTGCCGGGTGCGGGGTGCCAGTCGCCGGCCATGTAGGACTCGCCGAAGCCGATCTTGGGCGCGTGCCCGAGCCGGGCGAAGAAGGCGCGGGGCCGGACGACCCGGATGGCGGGTGCGTCGTCGGGCGCGGGGGCCAGCAGGGCGCCGCCGGGCAGCTCCACCCGCACGGGCATGCCGTCGACGATGCGCGCGGCGACGCGTCGGGCGACGCGCGCGCGCAGGCAGGGACGGTCGTGGTCGAGGCAGGCGAGCGCGGTCATGAGACCTCCGTGGTTCGTCGGGCTCCGGGCTGCACGGGCAGGCGCCGCAGCCAGAGGTAGATGCCGTGCAGGTGGATGAGCGCGGTGACACGCCAGGTGACGGGCAGGTGCCGCAGGGCGGTGCGGACGACGGCGCGACGGGTGGCGGGCTCGGGGCGGCCCTCGACGGCCGCGTCGAGGGTGCGCTCGCCGTCGACGTCGAAGCCGATGGCGACCGCCACCCGGTCCGCGCCGAGCGCGAGGCGCATGCGGTACTCGCCGCGAACGGGGGTGAAGGGGGAGACGTAGAACTCCTTGGCGACCTCGGCGCGGCCCCGTGCGTCGGGCTGCACGAGGTAGGCGTGCCGGCCCCCGTAGGTGTTGTGCACCTCGACGACGACGGCGCGCACGGTCCCGTCCGCGCGGAGCACCCAGAAGGCGGTCATCGGATCGAACGTGTACCCGAGGACGCGGGCGTTCGCGAGCATGAGCACGCGGTCGTCCGGCGCGAGCGGCAAGCCCCGCGCGGCGCAGAACCGCGCGACGTCGCCGCGCGTGCCCCCGCCGTCGCGGCCGCCGTCCAGGTGGTCGCGCGGGTCGAACTGCGCGAGCCACCGCATCGGGCCGCGGGGCGCGGGGACGTCGTCGAGGTCGACGAGCCACTGGTAGTGCCGGTAGGTGAAGGTGTGCACGAGCGGTCGACGGCGCGTGTGCGTGACCGAGCCGACGACGAGGGCGGGCAGCGGCGGGAGGTCGGGTGCCGGTGCCGGTGCCGGCGCCGGTGCGATGGCCGGCGTGAGGACCGGTGCGTCGGCCGCGTCCGTCGCCCGTGGGGCGGCGACGGCGCTCACCACGTCGCTCCGAGCCGGCGCGCGGCCTCCAGGCCCGACCGGGCGCCGTCCTCGTGGAAGCCCCAGCCGAGGTGGGCTCCTGCGAAGGCGAGCCGCTCGCCGCCGGCGCCGCGCAGGCGCGCGGCGGCCTGGACGGCCTCGGGCGTGAACACGGGGTGGCGGTACGTCATCCGGGCGATCACGGCGGCGTCGTCGACGCGGTCGGTGGCGTTGAGCGTGACCACGAGGTCGTCGGTGGTGTCCAGGCCGTGCAGGTTGTTCATCCAGTAGCTGACGAGGACGCGGGACGAGCCGACGTCGCACGCGTCCTTGCGGTAGTTCCACGAGCCGCGGGCCGCCCGCTGCGTGGGCAGCAGCGACCCGTCGCGGTGCAGCCACGTGTGGTTGGTGGAGTAGCCGATCGCGGCGAGGTCCGCCTTCTCCTCGGCCGTCGCGTCGACGAGGACGGCGAGCGCGTCGTCGGCGTGGGTCGCGAGGATCACCTGGTCGAAGCGGTGGGTCACGCCGTCGGCGGTGCGGACCCGCACCTCGTCGTCGTCTCGCTCCACGGCCACCACCGGGCTCCCTGTGCGGATGTCCCCGAGGGCGGCCGCGACCCGCTCGACGTACGTGCGGGAGCCTCCGGTCACGGTGCGCCATGTGGGTGAGCCGCCGAGCGACAGCATCCCGTGGTTGGCGAGGAACCGGAAGAGGTGCCGGGCGGGGTAGCCGCGGGCGTCGTCGTCCCCCGAGGACCACACGCAGGCCACCAGCGGGACCGCGAAGTGCTCGACGAAGTACTGGGCGTACCCGCCGCGGTCGAGGAACTCGCCCCAGGTGACCGACTCGTCGCCGGAGCTCTCGAGGACCTCCCGCGCGGCGCGGTGGAACCGCGGCACCTCGGCGAGCATGCGCAGGTAGCGCGGGTCGGCCAGGCGCCGGCGCTGGGCGAACAGGCCCCGGATGCCGCGTGCGCCGGCGTACGACAGCCCGCAGCCCTGGCACGTGACGGACATCGACATCTCGGTCGGCTGCGTGGGGACGTCGAGCTCGCGGAACAGGCGTAGGAGCGTGGGGTAGGTGCGCTCGTTGTGCACGATGAACCCGCTGTCCACGGGGGCCCGGCCGCCGTCGGAGGTGGCGACGTCGTGGGTGTGTGCGTGGCCGCCGAGCCGGTCGTCGGCCTCGAAGAGCGTGACGGTGTGGGTGCCGCGCAGCGCGTAGGCGGCGGTGAGCCCGGAGACACCGGAGCCGATGACGGCGACCGTGGGTGACATGGGTCCTCCTGTCGAAGGTCTGTCCAAGGTTGTTGCGGCGAATCTAGACCGAGGCTCGACAAGGTGTCAACTGTTTGTCTAATGTTGGCGGCAGCAGGGTTGACCCTCGACCCGCCAGGAGGAGAGATC
The DNA here is from genome assembly GCA_023428465.1 of Actinomycetes bacterium. Classification (GTDB taxonomy): domain Bacteria; phylum Actinomycetota; class Actinomycetes; order Actinomycetales; family Cellulomonadaceae; genus Actinotalea. The sequence goes on along the minus strand of JAEYXM010000020.1, from coordinate 675 downwards.
ATGATCGTCGTCGAACGCCGCGTGGCCAGTCCCGCGGACGCAGACACCGTCTTCGGGTACCTCAGCGACTTCACGACCACGACCGAGTGGGACCCGGGCAGCGTGCGCACCGAGCGCGTGTCCGGGACCGGCGACGTCGGGACGGAGTACCACAACGTCTCGCGCTTCGCGGGTCGCGAGACCGAGCTGCTCTACACCGTCACCGAGCGGCGAGCCCCGCGCACCATCACGCTGCGCGGGGAGAACAAGACGATCGTCGCGACCGACACCATCACCGTCGAGCCCGCCGCGGCCGGCGCCGTGGCCACCTACCGGGCCGCGTTCGAGCTGCGCGGTGTGTGGCGTGTCCTCGAGCCGTTCATCCGCCCCGCCTTCCGTAGGCTCGGGGACGACGCCGAGCAGGGCCTGCGCGAGGCCCTGGCGCGTCTGTAGGACGGAGCCCCATGTACACGATCAGCCGTGCCGCCGAGCTCACCGGCGTGCCGGTCGCGACCCTGCGCGCCTGGGAGCGCCGCTACGGCGTCGTCGCCCCCGTGCGCACCGACGGCGGCTACCGCCTGTACGACGACGGCGCGATCGCGCGCATCACCGCGGTCCGGGACCTGGTCGCGCAGGGCTGGCAGCCGAAGCAGGCGGCCGACCGCGTTCTCGCGGCCGGCACGAGCCTCGCCGGGC
>JAEYXM010000058.1 GCA_023428465.1 Actinomycetes bacterium | reverse complement strand
CCGTCTCGCGCGCGGGCGCTGCGTGGCAGGTGTGGAGCCGGTGCCCGTACCGGCAGGGGGCAAGTGGTGCGGGCACCGGCTCTGCCACCACGGTAGACACCGAACTGGACGGTCGTCCAGATCGAGTGCGGGTGAATCCGGCGCGCGCTGCCGCGCTGTCACGACGGGGGGACTCCGGCAGGGCCGGGGAGGGTGCGCGAGGCGGGACTCGAACCCGCACGTCCGAGGACACCAGGACCTAAACCTGGCGCGGCTGCCAGTTACGCCACTCGCGCTCACCGGTGAGCCTAAGCCCGTGGCCGGGCCACCGGCGTCGTCCGGCCCGGTCGGACCGGGCGAACCGTCAGGTCACGCCAGACCGAGCTCGCGCCGGAGCCGGCCCACGTGGCCGGTCGCCCGCACGTTGTACTGAGCGAGTGTCACGCGACCGTCCGGCCCGACGACGATCGTCGAGCGGATGACGCTCGTGACGACCTTGCCGTAGAGCATCTTCTCGCCCCACGCGCCGTAGGCGTTCAGGACGGCCCGGTCGACGTCGGACGCGAGCGGGTAGGTCAGGTTCTCCGCCTCGGCGAAGCGCGCGAGCTTCTCGACCGGGTCCGGCGAGACGCCGAGCACCTCGTAGCCCGCGTCGCGCAGGTCCGGCTGGACGTCGCGGAAGTCGCCGGCCTCGAGCGTGCACCCCGGGGTCATCGCTGCGGGGAAGAAGAAGAGGACCACGCTGCGACCGCGCAGCGCCGACAGGGCGACCTTCCCGCCGTCGGCGGTGGGAAGCGTGAAGTCGGGGGCGAGGTCTCCGACGGACAGCTGCGGCATCTGAGTCCTTCCGAGGGGGCGGCGCCCCAGCGTATCGGCGAGCGGCCCGACCTGCTGAGGTACGGTCGCGGTGTGACCGACTCCCCGCGGAACACTCCCGGCGCACCCGCCGTCGTCGGCTCCGGCACCGGCGCGGGACCCGGTGGTGCCCCCCCTGTCCGCATGCTCCACGACCGCGTCCTCGTGCGACTCGACACCGAGTCCGCCGAGCGGCTGTCGTCGTCGGGCATCGTCATCCCCGCGACGGCGAGCGTCGGCAAGCGGCTCGCGTGGGGCGCGGTGGTCGCGACGGGCGAGCACGTCCGGCAGGTCGACGTCGGGGACAAGGTGCTCTTCGACCCGGAGGACCGCGCGGAGGTCGAGCTCCAGGGCGTCGTCTACCTGCTGCTGCGGGAGCGGGACATCCACGGCGTGGCCCAGCCGGAGCACACGGGGCAGGGCACCGGCCTGTACCTGTGAGCCACCCGTCCGCGTGCGGACACGACGAGCGGGCGTCGGACGTTGGTGGCACTGTTGCGAAGCCCGCCCCTCGATGATGCAGTAGGCCTTATGACCCCCGTGTCAGATGCCGATGCCTCCCGGGGCGAGCGTGATCGTGCGATCGCACCGGGACACCCCGAGGAGGACGTCATCGACCCCGTCGAACCCACCACGCCTGCGGACACCACGACGGACGAGCCGCAGGCTCCCGCGCCCGCCGACGACGCCGACGTCTCCGAGCAGAAGGCCACCGCGGACGTGATGGCGCTGCTCAACCAGCACGTACCGCTCGCCCTGCTCGCGGACCTCGCGCAGCCCGAGGGCCCGGCGTCGCCCAAGATCCTGGCCGACGAGGGCCTGCCCGACGAGCCGTGGTGGGAGTGACCGGTATCCGGTTTCGTCCCAGGGGTCGGGCGGTGCTAACCTCGTGCACCGCGCGCCATTAGCTCAATTGGCAGAGCAGCTGACTCTTAATCAGCGGGTTCGGGGTTCGAGTCCCTGATGGCGCACCACGGGGGAAGGTCGGCACCCACGGTGCCGACCTTCGTCGTTCCGCGACTGGTGTGCCGCGACGTCGTCCCCCTACGGGGTCTCGTCGACCGGGCGCGGCGGGGGCTCCGGCGTGGCCTCGCCCTCCGCGAACGGCAGCAGCCGGTCGACGCCGGTCACGGTGAGCAGCTCCTTGAGCATCCAGGGGGCGTTGCGGAGCACGACGGAGTAGCCGCCGGCCTCGGCGTCACGCGCGAGGCGGACGAGGACGGACATGCCCGCCGAGTCGACGAACGTCACCTCGCTCGCGTCGACGACGAGCGGCAGGGCTCGGTCGGCGACGGCCTGGCACAGCGCGCTCGAGTTCTGGCGCACGACCAGGTCGATCTCGCCGTAGACGGTCACGAGGGAGTGGTCCGGCTCGTCGTGGAGCGTCATCCCGGACGCGACGGTGTCGTCGACGCGTCCCTGTACCTCGATCATCCTCGATCCAGCCCTTCGTGCTCGGCTGCGGCCGGTCCCATCGGAACGATCAAACCCTAGAAACGCCGCGGCGGCACAGTGGCCGTGCTCATACCGAGACCTGCCGGGGCCAACTTCACCCGTCGGGCACGGTCCCCGACGGCGCCGTCTAGGGTTGTGCCCGTGACACGCATCGCACTTGCCACCTGCGCCAAGCTCCCCGACCTGAACGACGACGACGCGCCCCTCGTCGCGGCGCTCGCCGAGCGCGGCGTGACGGCCGAGGCGGCGGTCTGGGACGACGCGTCCATCGACTGGGCGCAGTACGACCTGGTGGTCATCCGTTCGACGTGGGACTACGCGCAGCGGCTCACCGAGTACCTCGAGTGGGCGCGTCGCGTCGACGTGACGACGCGACTGGCGAACCCGTACCCGGTGCTGTCCTGGAGCACGGACAAGCACTACCTGCGCGACCTGGAGTCGGTGGGCGTGCCCGTCGTGCCGACCATGTGGCTCGAGCCGGCGCGCGCGTTCACCTCGCAGGCGCTGCACACGCGGTTCCCGGCGCTCGGCGAGTTCGTCATCAAGCCCGCGATCTCGGCGGGCTCGATCGACACCGGCCGGTACACGGCGCGCGACGCGGACTCCCGCGGCCTCGCGATCAGGCACGCGCGCCGTCTCCTCGCGGCCCAGCGGACGGTCATGGTGCAGCGGTACCTGCCGAGCGTCGACACGGTCGGTGAGCGCGCCCACGTCTTCGTGGCAGGGGAGTACTCCCACAGCGTCCTCAAGGGTGCGCTGCTGGATGGTCCGGACGTGGGCGCCGAGGGCGTGTACCGCCAGGAGCGGCTGACGTCGCTCGAGGCGTCCGAGCGCGAGGTGGAGTTCTCCGCCCAGGTCGTGCGCGCCGCGCGCACGTGCTTCTCGCGCACGGTCGACGGCGTGGAGCTGGCGCCGGACCCGTTGCTCTACGCGCGGGTCGACGTCGTCACCGACGACACGGGGGCGCCCGTGCTCATGGAGCTCGAGCTCGTCGAGCCGTCGCTCTTCCTCGGGCGTGCGGACGGCGCGCTCGACCGGTTCGCCGACGCCGTGGCCGCGCGCGCGACGGACTGAGCCTGCGCCGCTGCAGTGCCCCACGGGCACCTCGGGCGGCGCCGCGGATGTGCCGGGCCGACGCCGTCGGGCGCGTTTTCGAGCAGTGCGCGCAACCCGCTAGACTTCCTCCTCGGCCCCGCACGACGAGGCCATGGTGGCTATAGCTCAGTTGGTAGAGCACCTGGTTGTGGTCCAGGGGGTCGCGGGTTCAAGTCCCGTTAGCCACCCCATCCGATGCCGGTCCCCGCGGGGGCCGGCATCGTCGTCTCCGGCGCCGCCCGCGGTCCTCCCGCGGGAGTCGGCGCCGCTACGCCGGTGCGTCGGCCCCGTTCGTCTCGCCGCTCAGCTGGGCCGGTCGGCCGTTGCGCACGGAGGTCGCGAGCACCTCCGCCGCGATCTCGCGTGCGTGCGTCGAGTCCGGGCCTGGCTGCGGGACGAGCATCGCCGCGCGGTAGTACCGCAGCTCGTCGATGCTCTCGAGGATGTCGGCGAGCGCGCGGTGGCCGCCGGTCTTCTCCGGTGAGGAGAAGTACACGCGCGGGTACCAGCGCCGCGCGACCTCCTTGAAGGAGGACACGTCGATGATCCGGTAGTGCAGGTGTGCGGACAGCTCGGGCATGTCCCGGTCGAGGAAGCCGCGGTCCGTGGCGACCGAGTTGCCGGCCAGCGGGGCCTTGCGGGGCTCCGGGACCCACGTGCGCACGTACTCCAGGACGATGCGCTGGGCCTCGTCGAGCGTCGTGCCGCCGGGCAGGTCCTCCAGCAGGCCGGACGTCGTGTGCATCTGGCGCACGAACGGCACCATCTGCTCGAGGGCCTCCGCCGGGGGCGCGATGACGACGTCGACGCCGTCTCCGAGCACGTTGAGCTCGGAGTCGGTGACCACCGCCGCGACCTCGATGAGCGCGTCGGCGGCGAGGTCCAGGCCGGTCATCTCGCAGTCGACCCAGACGATCCTGTCATTCCCGCTGGTCGTGGCTGTCACGGGCGTCACTGTACGGGGTCGGGCGCGTCGGCATGGTGCCCGCCACCCACCCGGCGACGAGGACGAAGAGCGCGGCGCCTCCCGCGGCGATCCCGGCCTGGCCCCACCGCAGTCCGGCCCACGACGTCGTCAGGAGGGTCGCGACGGCGACGGCGGCCGCGAGGACAGCGCGCGAGCGCAGGTCGCCGCCGGGCGGTTCGGGGGGCTCGTCGACGGGGCCGACGC
>JAEYXM010000064.1 GCA_023428465.1 Actinomycetes bacterium | reverse complement strand
GTTCCAGGGGCAGAACTCGCATGACAGGGCAGAACACGGCGGACCGAGAGGGGAGAGCGACGGGGCGGGGCGCTGGGGGGCCGCGGGGCGGCATCGGCTGGGCGGCGGGCGGGCGTGAGCGTGGTGGGTCGGTAGCGTGGGGCGGGTGTCCGGGCTGCAGGTCGTCGCACTGGTGGTCGCCGTCGGCGCGAGCATCGTCGGGGTGAGCGTGTTCACCGCCGGCGCGCTCGCCATCGCGCGGACCGTGCGCCGCGGGACCGCCGCACCCGACCGCACGCGCGACGCGTGGCGGCGCACCGGGCTGGTCCTCGGCGAGGTCCTCGGGCACCGGCGGTTCCGCAACCGCCCCGCGATCCGTGCAGCGCACTGGGCCGTGATGGTGTCGTTCCCGGTCCTGTTCCTCACCCTCGTCGCGAGCTACGGCCAGATCGCCGACCCCGGGTACGTGCTGCCCGTCGTCGGGCACTGGGCGCCGCTCGCGTGGGTGACCGAGGCCCTCGCGTGGGCCGCGCTCGTCGGGATCGCGCTGCTCGTCGTGGTCCGGCAGCGCGAGCACCCGCGCCGCGGACGCGCGGCCACAAGCCCCGTCGCGGCCCGCGGTCAGGGCACGGCGGCGGGCGGCCTCGGCGCGCGTGCGTCGCGGTTCTTCGGGTCCAACCGGGGGCAGGCGTACTTCGTCGAGGCGGTGGTGGGCGCCGTCGTCGTCGCGGTGATCGTGCTCCGGGGGCTGGAGTACGCGCTCACCGGCGGCGACCTGTGGCACTTCCCGCTGACCGCGTGGCTCGGCGAGCTCTTCACCGGGGCGGACCCGGACGTGCTGCGCGGCGCCGTCGTCGTCGCGGCCCTGACGAAGGTCCTCGTGTCGATGACGTGGATGACCGTCGTCGGGCTGCAGCCCGCGATGGGCGTCTCCTGGCACCGGTTCCTCGCGCTCGTGAACGTGTGGGCCCGCCGCGAGACGAGTGGCGCGCCCGCGCTCGGGCCGCTGCCGCCCGTGCGGGCCGGCGGCGCCGTCGTCGACTTCGACGCCCTCGACCACCTGCCCGACGACGCGCGCCTCGGCGTCGGGCACATCGAGGACTTCACCTGGAAGGGGCTGCTCGACTTCTCCACCTGCACCGAGTGCGGCCGCTGCCAGGAGCAGTGCCCGGCGTGGAACACGGGCAAGCCCCTGTCGCCCAAGCTCGTGGTCCTCGCCCTGCGCGACCACGCCTACGCGACGACGCCGGGCCTGCGTCCCGCCTCGAACGCCTCGACCGCGCCCGCGGGCCACACCGCGACCACCGGCCGCCTCGCCCTCCCCGGCACGACGCCGTCGGGCGGCACCGCGGACGCCTCCCCGACGGCCGACGCCGGTGCCGCCGGCCACGCGACCCTCGACGTGCTGAGCCTGGTCGGCGACGTCGTCGACCCCGAGGCGCTGTGGGACTGCACGATGTGCGGCGCGTGCGTGCACCAGTGCCCGGTGGACATCGAGCACATCGACCACATCGCCGACCTGCGCCGCCACCAGGTGCTCATGGAGTCGTCGTTCCCGACCGAGCTGGGCGCGATGTTCGCGGGCCTCGAGCGGCAGGGGAACCCCTGGGGCCTGCCCGCGCGCCGTCGCCTGGACTGGGCCGCCGACCTCGACTTCCCCGTGCCCGTCGTCGGCCGCGACGTCGACGACGCCGCCGAGCTCGACTACCTGTTCTGGGTCGGCTGCGCGGGCGCCTACGACGACAACGCCCGCCGCACCACGCGCGCCGTCGCCGAGCTGCTGCACGTCGCGGGCGTGCAGTTCGCCGTCCTGGGCGACGCCGAGGGCTGCAGCGGCGACCCCGCCCGCCGCGCCGGCAACGAGCTGCTCTTCCAGATGATCGCGCGCGACACGATCGACACCCTCACCTCGGCGAAGGCGCACCGCATCGTCGTCACGTGCCCGCACTGCCTCAACGCGCTGGGCCGCGAGTACCCGCAGCTCGGGGGCCGGTTCGAGGTCGTGCACCACACGACGCTCCTGGACCGCCTCGTCGCGGAAGGCCGCCTCACGCCCGTGCCCGACGCCGCCGCAGCCGCGGGCGACGTGACCTACCACGACCCGTGCTTCCTCGGGCGGCACAACGGCGTCTACACCCCGCCGCGCGAGCTGCTCGCCGCCGCGGGCGCGACCCTGCGCGAGATGCCGCGGTCCGGCGACCGGTCGTTCTGCTGCGGGGGTGGCGGCGCGCGCACGTGGATGGAGGACCGGATCGGCACGCGCATCAACGCCGAGCGCGCGTCGGAGGCCGTCGCCACGGGCGCCGGGCGCGTCGCGACGGGGTGCCCGTTCTGCATCGTCATGCTCACGAACGGTGTCGCCGCGGCGGAGCCCGACGCCGCGCGGCGGCCCCAGGTGGTCGACGTCGCGCAGGTGCTGCTCGAGTCGGTGCGGCCCGCTCAGGACTGAGCCGGGCACCGACCGGTCAGGACCGGCCGGTCAGCACCGACCGGTCAGCACCGACCGCCTCACGCGGGACCCTCACGCGGGGTCCCCCACGCGAGGTCCCCCACGCAGGGCCCCTCACTCCGGGCGGGCGTCCAGCAGCGTGAGGAGCGTGTCGAGCGTCGGCGCGCCCGTCGGGACCAGCAGGTCGACCTCCGCCGCACCTGCGACGACGCGGACCAGCTGCGTGCCCGTGAACGCCTCGTGCTCGGTGACCTCGAGGCGCTCCACCCGCGGCACCGTGATGGCGGTGTGCGCCACGGAGTGCACGGGTTTGCGGCCCGTGGTCACCCACGGACGACGGTGGATCACGTGCGCCTCGCCCGGCGTCGAGCCGACGACGGCCGCGTGCAGGGTCGGCGCGAACACCAGCTTCCCGAGCACCCCCAGCACGCCCCCGCGGCGCTGCACGGGCACGCGCCCGTGCGCGGCCCACGTGAGCAGGCCCTCGACGCGCGCGAGCTCGCGCCCAGCGGTGACGAGCGCGACGTCGTGCTGGCCCAGGTCCTCGAGGTTCAGCTTCAGGGGCGCGCCCTCCGGCGTGACCACCGCCCGGTCCCCCGCGGCTGCGAGCGCTTCAGCCCGGACGATGCGCGCGAGCCGGCCGACGACGTCGTCGGACACGCCGTTGTACGGCAGGTCGAGCGCGACGCCGCTGCGGCCGGTGCCCCCGGCGTCGTAGATGCGCAGCAGGCCGTCGAGCATGACGACGGACGTGTGCACCGCGGCGACGCGGTCGTAGGGCACGACGGTCGTCGTGTACTCGTCCTCGCGGCGACTGAGTACGGTCAGCTCCGACTGCCCGGCGATGAGGAGATGGTCGTACAGGTGCATGTCCGGTGAGGCGTCGCGGCGCGTGATGTTGCGCGGGACCTTCACGACCATCCGGGCGGTGTCGAAGTCGACGACGTGGTCGGCGTACAGACGCGGCAGACCCTCGGCGCTCACGACCTGCGTGACCCACGGGCCGAAAGCGTCGAACTCCGCCGTTCTCATGGGTTCATCTTGGCCCGTCCGTGGACCGTGCGGGAGGCCTGTCCGGTGGTTCGACGACGGCGGCGGGCCGGTGGCTCGGACGGCAGCGGTTCCGTCCCCGGGCGGAGGCCGGTCAGGCGGGGCGGTTCCGTCCCGGGACGGAGGTCGGCGACCCGGTCCGGCGCTAGCGTGTCGGGCGTGACCGAGCTGCGCGACCGCGACCTGCGCGACCCGGGCGACCCGGACGCGCCCGGCTGGCGCCGCGCCCCGCTGACGGCGGACCAGCTGCGCGGCGACGTGCTCATGGCCGTGTGCATGTTCGTCACGGCGCTGCTGTCGATGGTGCTCTGGCAGACGGCCGGCCTCTACGAGGACCCAGCCCCCGGCTGGCTGTCGGTCCTGTGCCTCGCGGCGGTGGTCCTGCCGTTGTCCGTGCGCCGCCGGTGGCCGTCGTGGGTGCTGCTCGCGACGTCCGTGGCGTTCATCGTCATGGGCACCATCCAGGTCCCCGAGACCCTCATCTCGAACATCGCACTGTTCTCCGCGTTCTACTCGGTGGGCGCGTGGGAGCCGAACCGGCGCCGGGCGGCGTGGGTGCGCGTCGGCGTCGTCGTCGCCATGTTCGTGTGGCTGCTCATCGCGCTCTTCATGGTGGCGTCGGACCCCGAGGCCGCACCGGACTTCTCCCGCGTGGGCACCCTGTCGCCGCTCGTGGCGTACATGCTCATCCAGCTGCTCACGAACGTCTTGTACTTCGCCGGCGCCTACTGGTTCGGCGACCGCACGTGGGCCTCCGCGCGCGAGCGGGCGCGCACCGAGCTGCGCACCTTCCAGCTCGCCCGCGAGCGGCGCCGGGTCGCCGCGCAGGCCGTGCAGCTCGAGCGGCTCCGCCTGGCCCGCGAGCTGCACGACGCCGTCGCACACCACGTGTCGATGATGGGCGTCCAGGCGGCTGCGGCCAGGACGGTGCTCGACGCCGACGCCGGACCCGAACGGGCCCGCGCGATGCTCGAGCAGGTCGAGGAGTCGGCGCGCGAGGCGATCGAGGAGCTCCGGACCATCCTGGGCACGCTCCGCGAGGAGCCGTCCGGCGGGGACGACGCGGCTGACCCGCCGGCGGACGCCGCGGGCGCGACCCGCCCGGACGGGGTTCCCGACGAGGGCGTGGGCACCCTCGGCGTCGAACGGCTGCCCGACCTCGTCGAGGCCGCTCGCGTGGCCGGGCTCACGGTGACGTTCCAGGTCGTCGGGGAGCCGGTGCGGCTGCCCCGGCTGACGTCGCTCAACCTGTACCGGATCGCGCAGGAGGCCCTGACGAACACCCGCAAGCACGCCGGCGCGAGCGCGCGCGCCGACGTGCGCCTCCGGTACCTGGCGGACGCCGTCGAGCTCGAGGTGACGGACGACGGCGTCGGGCTGCACGCGGCGTCGACGACGCGGGGCGCCGGGCTGGGACTGGTGGGGATCCGCGAACGCGTCGCCGCCGAGGGCGGCACGCTCGAGGCGCGCCCCCGCGGGCGCGGCGGGTTCCTCGTGCGGGCGACGATCCCGCTCGAGCGTGCCGGCGACGCGACCGTGCGACGGGAGGCCGCGCATGGCTGAGCCGAACGGGCCGAGCGAGCCGAACGGGCCGAACGGGCCGGACGGGCCGGACGGGCCGACGCGGGCCGGGACGGGCCGCGTGCCCGACGTGCGGGTCCTCCTCGTCGACGACCAGCCGCTGCTGCGCGCCGGCATCGGCACGATCCTCGACGCCCAGCCGGGGCTGAGCGTCGTCGGGCAGGCGGGCACGGGTGTCGAGGCCGTGGCGCTGGCCCACGAGCTCGACCCGGACGTGATCTGCATGGACGTGCAGATGCCGGACATGGACGGCCTCGAGGCGACCCGGCACATCGTCGCCGACCCGTCGGTGCACGCGGGCGTGCTCGTGCTCACCACGTTCAACCGCGAGGACTACCTGCTGCAGGCGCTCGAGGCGGGTGCGGCTGGGTTCCTGCTGAAGAACTCCCGGCCCGAGCACCTCGTCGACGCGATCCGCGCCGTCGCCGCGGGCGACGCGCTCCTCGCGCCCGAGGTCACCCGGTCCGTCATCGCGCGGGCCGTGCGCGCGCCCGCCGCCCCGGCCGACGGAGCGCTGCCGGCCGCCGTCGACGCGCTCACCGACCGCGAGGTCGAGGTGCTGAGGCTCGTCGCGGAGGGCCTGACGAACGACGAGATCGCGGCGCACCTGGTCCTCGGCCGGGCGACCGTGAAGACGCACGTGTCGAACGTGCTCATGAAGCTCGGGCTGCGCGACCGCGTCCAGGCGGTGGTCTTCGCGTACCGGCACGGGCTGGCGTCCTGACCTCTCCGCCGCGAGGGGGAGGCGAAGGTTCGTCCCCTGGCCTGAGCCGCCGCGCCCGGCCGCTGCCTAGCGTGGGAGGCGCGAACGGAACCGACCATGGAGGAGCAGGCACATGCTGGAGATCGACCACCTGGTGCGGACCTTCGGGGACCGCACGGTGCTCGACGACGTGAGCTTCCGCGTGCGTCGCGGCGCCCTGACGGGGTTCGTCGGCGGCAACGGCGCGGGCAAGACGACGACGATGCGGATCATCCTCGGCGTGCTCGCCGCGGACTCCGGTCGGGTCACGTTCGACGGGCACCCGCTGACGGCGTCGGACCGCGTCGACTTCGGGTACATGCCCGAGGAGCGCGGCCTGTACCCGAAGATGCGCGTCGTCGAGCAGATCGCGTACCTCGGGCGCCTGCACGGGCTCGAGCGCTCCGCCGCGAACGAGCGGGCGCGTGAGCTGCTCGAGCGCCTCGGCCTCGGGGCGCGCGCGGACGAGCCCCTCGAGAACCTCTCGCTCGGTAACCAGCAGCGCGCGCAGATCGCGGCGGCGCTGGTGCACGACCCGGAGGTCCTCGTCCTCGACGAGCCGTTCTCGGGCCTGGACCCGCTCGCGGTGGACGTCGTCGTCGGGGTCCTCGCCGAGTACGCCGCGCGGGGCGTGCCGGTCCTGTTCTCGTCCCACCAGCTCGACCTCGTCGAGCGGCTGTGCGACGACCTCGTCATCATCTCCGGCGGTCGGATCCGCGCGGCGGGCGGCCGCGAGGAGCTCCGCGAGCAGTACGCGGGCACGCGCTACGAGCTGCACTCGGGCGGCGACGCCGGGTGGCTGCGCGCCGTCCCGGGCGTCGAGCTCGTCGACTTCGACGGCGGCTACGCGCTCTTCGAGGCCGCCGACGACGTCGCGCAGCACGTGCTCCGCTCGGCGCTCGACCGCGGCACCGTCCAGTCCTTCGCGCCCGTGCGACCGACCCTCGGGGAGATTTTCCGTGAGGTCGTCGCCGACGCTCCCGCCGACGTCCTGGAGGAGGTCCGATGACCGCCGTGACCACCACGCCCGCACCCGCACCCGCGCGCGCCGCACGGCCGCCGCGCCCCGGCACCGTCCGCACCGCGCTCATGGTCGCGGAGCGGGAGATCACGACGCAGGTGCGCACCAAGTCGTTCATCATCTCGACGTCGATCCTGCTGGGCCTCGTGCTCCTGTCGATCGTCGCGGGCGCGTTCTTCTCCGGGAAGGACTCCGACACGCGCGTGGCCGTCGTCCCGGGTGTGCCGGGGTCGGTCGCGGCCCTCGACGGGATCGAGGCCGTGGACGCGCCCGACGCCGATGCCGCCGCCCAGCTCGTGCGTGACGGTGACGTGAGCGCCGCCGTCGTGCCCGACGACGGCGTGCTGGGCTTCCGTGTCCTCGCGCTCGACAGCGAGCCGGCCGAGCTCGTCGCGGTGCTCTCCGTGAGCCCCGAGGTGGAGCTGCTCGAGCCGGCCGAGGCCGACGAGGGCCTGCGCTACCTCGTGTCGTTCGGCTTCGGCCTGGTGTTCCTGATGTCGGCGGCCGGGTTCGGCGCGACCATCGCGAACAACACCGTCCAGGAGAAGCAGAGCCGCGTCGTCGAGCTGCTGCTGGCCGCGGTGCCGAGCCGCGCGCTCCTCGCGGGCAAGATCCTCGGGAACTCGGTACTGGCGTTCGGCCAGACGGCCGCGATCGCCGCCATGGCGGTCATCGGGCTGGTGGTCACCGATCAGGACGAGGTGCTCGGCATGCTGGGCACACCACTGGTGTGGTTCGTGATCTTCTTCCTGGTGGGCTTCGTGCTCCTGGCGTCGATCTACGCGGCGAGCGCGTCGCTGGTGTCACGGCTCGAGGACGTCAACACCGTGCTGAGCCCCGTGATGATGCTCGTGATGACGCCGTACTTCCTCGTGGTGTTCTTCAACGACAACGAGACGGTGCTGCAGGTCATGTCCTACGTGCCGTTCAGCGCGCCCGTCGGGATGCCGGTGCGGCTGTTCCTCGGGCTCGCCGACTGGTGGGAGCCGCTCGTCGCGCTCGCGATCCTCGCGCTCACGACCGTGGGCGTCATCGCCCTCGGCGCGCGCATCTACGAGCGCTCGCTGCTGCGCACGGGCCCGCGCGTCCGCCTCAAGGAGGTCCTGCGCGAGTCCTGAGACCCTTCCGGGCGCAGGTCGCGGCCGTCGGTACACATCTGCCATGTCCGACGGCCGCGACCTGCACCGACCGCCGCGACCTGCACCGACGGGGGCGACCTGTGGCTTCCGGGGGTCGGGTAGAGGGGGGCGGCTAGAGGTCGGCGGGGTCGACGACGAAGTCCATCGCGTCGGTGACCTCGCCGCCCACGGCGGCGTGCACGGCCCGGGCCAGGGCGACGACGAGCGGCGTGGCCCGGCCGCGTGCGACCCGGTGCGCGGGCGAGGGGTGCTCGGACTCGGCGTCGGCCAGGTCGTCCGGCTCCCACCGGACGCGGTAGGCGACGGCGCCCTGCCCGGCCCACGGCAGGGCGGCGACGACGGGCGGCAGGTCGGTCTCGCCGCTGATCTCCAGGGCGATGATCCCGTCGAGCCCGAGCTCCGCGAGCGCCCCGAACCCGGTCATCGGCGCGGGGTCCGCCATGGCGGCGCGGTCGAACTCGTCGGCGGCCTCGTGGAGCGAGGCCCGCTGCTCCACGGTGAGGACCTCGGCGCCAGGCACGGCTTTCTCGCCGATGCCGCGCGGGGGCCCGGGCCAGCGCTGCGTGGGCAGGTTGAGGTACGCGCGGGGCAGGGCCTGCTGCATGACGGTGAGCGCCGAGTCGGGGTCGAGCCACAGGTCGCTCCACACCGTGAGGTCGACGGCCGCGGCCGGGTCCGGGGTGAGGAGCGCGCCCGGGGTCCCGTCGCGCTGGGTGACGCGCAGGACGCCGCCGAGCCGGCGTGCGACGTCGATCGCCCAGCGCACCACGCGCTCCTCGTCGCGCACGGGCAGCCCGTCGGGGAACGCCCGGCGCAGGCCGAGACGGTCGCCGCCGAGCGGCGTCGGGCGGGGGCCGCGCTCGGCCGGGGCCTCGACGACGTACGCGACGCCCGCGGGCAGGCCGAGGTCGAGGGAGGCGTCCCGGTCGACGCCGTAGGGCCCGACGACGCGGCTGTGGCGGGACAGGCGCAGGGCGGGCGGTTCGCCGTCGGCGACGTCGTCCCACGCGGCGCGCGGGAACCGGCTCGTCGCGAGGATCTCGAGGACGCCCGGTCCGGCGCCCTCGGGGAGGGCGAGGACGTGGTGCGACCCGGTGGCGGGCAGGGCTGGCAGGGCTGGCAGCGGCATGGTCAGATCTGGGTGCGGTGGAAGCCCTGGGCGGAACGGGACGCCGTCGGGCCGCGCTGGCCCTGGTAGCGGGAGCCGTAGCGCGCCGAGCCGTAGGGGTTCTCCGCAGGCGAGGACAGCCGGAAGAAGCAGAGCTGGCCGACCTTCATGCCGGGCCACAGCTGGATGGGCAGGGTCGCGACGTTCGACAGCTCGAGCGTGACGTGGCCCGTGAAGCCCGGGTCGATGAAGCCGGCCGTCGAGTGGGTCAGCAGGCCGAGCCGACCGAGGGAGGACTTGCCCTCGAGGCGGGCCGCGACGTCGTCGGGCAGGGTCACGGCCTCGTAGGTGGAGGCGAGGACGAACTCGCCCGGGTGCAGGACGAACGGCTCGTCGCCGGAGACCTCGACGAGGCGCGTGAGCTCCGGCTGCTCCTGCGACGGGTCGATGACCGCGTACTTGTGGTTGTCGAAGAGCCGGAAGTACTTGTCCAGGCGCACGTCGACGCTGGACGGCTGGATCATCGCCGGGTCGTACGGGTCGAGGACGACGCGGCCGGAGTCGAGCTGGGCGCGGATGTCGCGGTCGGAGAGGAGCACGGGGTCACGGTAACGCGGGCCGCCCGGTGCGGGGAGGGCGGGGCCGCGGCCGCTGTGGACACGCAGCGCGGCGGCGGAGGTGGACGGGCGCGCCCCGAATGCCCCCGGACAACGTGAGAGGCCCCTCGGAGTAAGCGTCCGAGGGGCCTCACGCGGTCGTCGAGCATGGGAGCTGGTTGCCCGGCCCCGTCAACCCCGCTCTGGCGTGCGGCCGATCCGCTCTCCCGGTTGCCCGGGCCACCGATCGGTGACGACCAGCCTTCCGGTCCGTTCGGACACCTGCGGCGCCATCCGCAGCTCGTCGGGTTGCCCCGCCGAGATGGTCCACCGTTCTCCGGTTGGCCTGGCGATCCATCCGGTTCGGTCCGGGTTGCCCCTTCCCTTCCCTTCGGCGTCGCCGTTGGGGATGTTCTAGTCCCGCCTGTGAACCGTCGCAAGGGGGTCGAGCCGGGCAGTTTCTACCCCCAGGCTGTGCACACCTGTGTCCACAGCCGCGCCCGTTGCCGCGTGGAAGCGCGCACACCCCTGTGGACGAAAAATGTGCATGGCCGTGGTGTGTCAGGCCACGCGTCCAGGTGTCGCACCGCGGGTCGCGCTGCGCTGGGGTGTAGAACCCATCCAGGGGCCCGCCCGGGCGCCGGACGAGGAGCTGACG
Organism: Actinomycetes bacterium; assembly: GCA_023428465.1. Classification (GTDB taxonomy): domain Bacteria; phylum Actinomycetota; class Actinomycetes; order Actinomycetales; family Cellulomonadaceae; genus Actinotalea. Next base: position 5,941 of record JAEYXM010000064.1, on the reverse strand, counting down.
TGGCCAACCGACGACCGCCCGCGCGCAACCACCGGGACTCCCGCGCCACCCTGATCCTCGTCCTGGTGATCGTGGCGCTCCTCATGGCGAGCGCGGCGCTCGTCGTCGTCATGCTGCGCACCGCCAAGATCGACCCTGACGAGCCGACGCCGTCGACCCCCGCCACCACGACCGAGCCCGCCGCGGAGGCCACGACCGAGCCGACGACCGAGCCACCGGCCACCACCCCCGAACCGGAGGAGACGACCACGCCGGACGACCCCGAGCCGATCCTGCTGAGCGGGTCCGGCATCGGGGCGGTGCCGCTGGACACCCCCGACGCGCAGGCCGGCCTCGAGGCGCTGTTCGGCGGCCCACCCACCAGCACCTCCCCCGGCAACGACGACTGCGGCGGCCCCGGTGACCTGGTCTACCTCACGTGGGGTGACCTGCGGGTCTGGCTGTCCGGCGGCTCGCTGTACGGCTGGGGCATCCGCGGGAACGCGCTCCCCGACGGCGTGCAGGTGGCGACGGGCATCGGGATCGGCACGCCGTACAGCGAGGTCGCGGCCCTGCCCGGCGCCGTGCCCGAGTACATGGAGAACTTCCGCCGCATCGTCACGAACGTCGACGGCATCGGCTACTGGAGCACCGAGGGGTCGGACGTCGCGGGCGTGACGGTGTTCGACATCCAGGTGCGGCCCATCGTCTGCGGCTGACCGCCCCAGGCCCGCTCCCTGGGGCGCGGCGGAGGGCGTTCGTGCCCGACGGCGTCGGGCGGGCCCCCGGGTGAGCGCCCGCTGTGAGGTGGTGCCACGACCCGGTATCATCGACGGGCGCGCCCCAAGAGGCGCCGCGCGGGTGTAGTTCAATGGTAGAACTTCAGCTTCCCAAGCTGATAGCGCGGGTTCGATTCCCGTCACCCGCTCCATCGTTTCCGCAGGTCAGAGCGTTGCGGACGCTCTGTCGGACCTCCCTGGGACCCTTCTGCTGGTCGGCTCGTGCCATAACGTGCCATAGCGAAGAGGTCCGACCATGACCACTGCGACCACATCCCGACGCCACCGACGCGCTTCCGGGGCCGTCCGCCGACTGCCCTCCGGGAGGTGGCAGGCGCGGTACACGGGGCCCGACGGCGCGCTGCGGACGCTCGGGACGTTCCCGACGAAGGCCGAGGCCGACCAGGAGCTGGCGCACGAGGTGTCTCGGATGGCGCGTGGCGTGTGGCGGGATCCGCGGCTCGGGGAGCAGCCGCTCGGGGAGTGGTTCCGCGGGTGGATCGCGACCCGGGCGGATCTCGCGCCGAGCACGCGGGCGCTGTACTCGCGGCTGCTCGAGCGGTGGATCGACGCCGAGGTCCCCGTGGTGGGTGGGGCGCGGCCGCGGACGGTTCGGCTCGGGGCGCAGTCGCTGGCGTCGGTGACGCCGGCCGCGGTTCGTGAGTGGGACGCCGCGGTGCTGGCCGAGGCGTCGCGGCGCGCCGGTGAGCGGTGGTCGCGGGCGGCGTCGACGCCGAAGCGGGTGAACGCGGCGATCCGGGCGTGGGCGGCTGAGAACGGGCGGTCCGTGGCTGCGACCGGGCGGATGCCGGCCGAGCTAAGGGAGGCGTGGCTGAACGCAACTGGCGGTGTCGTAGCGGATCCACGCGCCGAGCGCCGCAACCTGGGCCGAACCGAGGCGGCGCAGGCGTACCGGCTGCTGCACACCGGGATGGCTCAGGCTGTGTCCGACGGGCTCATCCCGACCAACCCGTGCGCGATCAAGGGCGCGAGCCAGCGCGACTCCCGGGGCCGGACGGAACGCCGTGTCCTGGCGCCCGACGAGCCGTGGGCCCTGGCCGACGCGATGCCCGAGCGCTACCGGGCCGCCGTCGTCGTTTCATTCCTCAGCGGCCTGCGCGCCGGTGAGCTGTTCGCCCTCCAGCGCCGCCACGTCGACCTGGCGGCCGGGACGGTGCGCGTCGATCAGTCCCTGGCGCGACCTGGCACCGGTGGCGGCCGGTTCTCTTCGACGAAGTCCCGCGCGGGCGTGCGCACCGTCGTCCTACCCGCCGTCGCCGTGGACACTCTCGCCGATCACATGGACCGGTTCACCCCCGTCGGCCGTGACGCCCTCGTCTTCGGTACCAGCACTGGCCGTCCGCTCACGGGAGGAAGCCGCACGACGATGTTCGCCCGCGCCCGCCGCGCGATCGGCCGCGATGACCTCACCTGGCACGACCTGCGCCACTCAGCGATAACGCTCGTCGCCCTCACCGGCGCCACGCTCCCCGAGGTCATGCAGCGCGCCGGCCACTCCACGCCCCGCGCTGCCCTGCACTACCAGCACGCAGCCGACGACGCCCAGAAGCGGATCGCCCAGCGCCTCGACGCCGTGGTGGGCGCGGGCCCCGCGGGGGCACGCGGCAGGTCGTGGGTAGTTCCCTTCTCATGTGAGTAGTTTCCTGATCACGTGATACCGGCTTGGCCGAGCAGCCGGTCCGGTTCCAGGCCGCGCGGACGCCTCGGCGGCCTGCAAACCGTCAACTCTCAGACCCGCAAACCGTTAACTACCGGATCCGCAAAGTGTAAAGTGTGGTCTATCCGTCAAGAGGGAGCGCATGGACTACCTACCTCGCATCGCCGATGCGCTCCTCGCCGATCGCTTGGCCTCGACCGGTGCCGTCCTCATCGAGGGGCCCCGCGCCTGCGGGAAGACCCGGACCGCGGAACAGGCGGCGCGGAGCGCCGTCTACCTCGACCGCGACGAGGCGGCACTCACCGCCCTGCAGGTGGACCCGTCGCTCGTCCTCAGTGGCGAGCCGCCGCAGCTGGTCGACGAGTGGCAGCTCGACGCGACTCGCGTCTGGAACCAGGTCCGCGCCCAGGTCGACTCGCGCCAGGCGATGGGCCAGTTCGTCCTGACCGGTTCTTCCGTCCCCGACGACGACGCACGTCGGCACTCCGGTGCCGGCCGGTTCGCGCGCCTGATGATGCGACCGATGAGCCTGTTCGAGTCGAGCGACTCGACCGGGTCGATGTCGCTCCGGGCCCTGCTCGCTGGGGAGCGACCGTCGGCACCATCCGTCGATGTCGACATCCACCGCACCGCCGAGCTCATCGTCCGCGGCGGCTGGCCACTGAACCTCAAGATGACCCCCACACAAGCCGCTGCAGCGAATCGCGACTACCTGCGCACCATTGCCGAGGTCGACCTCGCACGCGTCGCCGGGTCGCGTCGTGACCCCGTCCGTGTCACCCGCTTCCTACAGGCGCTCGCCCGCAACACCGCGATGGAGCATGTCGTCGAGCGCCTTGTCGATGAGACGCTCTCGGATGCCCCGGACAACGAGGGGTCGCTCACCAAACCGACGGCCTACCGGTACCAGGACGCCCTGACCCGTCTCATGGTGCTCGAGCTCCAACCCGCGTGGTCGACGCACCTCCGCTCGCGCGCCCGGCTCCGAGACAAGCCCCGGACGCATCTCGTCGACCCTTCGCTCGCGGCGGCAGCGCTCGACGCGAGCCCCTCAAAGCTCGTGCGCGATCTCAACACGCTCGGCCTGCTCTTCGAGTCGCTCGTCGTCCGTGACATGCGCGTCTACGCCGATGCGATCGACGCCACGGTGAGCCACTATCGCGACTCCGAGAACCTTGAGGTCGACATCGTCGTCGAAGCTCGCGACGGCACCTGGGGTGCCTTCGAGGTCAAGCTCGGCACGGGTCAGATCGACGCGGCCGCCGCGTCGCTGCTGAAGTTCGCCGCGAAGGTCGACACCAGCAAGGTCGGCGCTCCGGCGGTGCTCGGCGTGATCACCGCGAACGGGTACGGCCTCACCCGGCCCGACGGAGTCGTGACCACTCCGATCGGAGCGCTCGGACCGTAGGGCCTTCGCCGAAGGAGGTCAGCTGCGGGGACGCGGCGGCGCCGGTGTGTACCCCGCGTCGGCCAACCATGCTCTGGCCCGGCCACGGGCGCGGTCCTCGGCGAAGGCGATCCATCTCTCGGCGAGGTCCGGCGAGCGCGCGATCACATCCTTGAACCGCCAGAACGCGCCTCGGCCCGTGATGGCGATCGCGAGCCGGTCCGCCTGGTCGGGGTCGGCGAGGTCGGCGATGAAAGCCTCCATGTCGCGGTAGCCGGGACGCGATCCTCGAGTCTCGATCCACAGCCACCGCTCGTCCTCACCGTCGCCGTCCTCCTCGTCGTCGGCCTTCTCGAGGTCGTCCAGGGCCAACTCCGGCCGGACCTCCCCCGTGCGCAGGTCGATCCGTCCCCCGCCGTACGCGGGGTCCCCCTCGAGAGCGGAGGCAAGCTCGTCCAGGTCCACGGGGAGAGACCGCAGGAGCGGGAGCGGTGCATCCCCGAGCCGGGCCGACAGCGCCGTCGCGAGCTCCTCGTCGCCCTCCCACCCGCGCCCGCGCAACTCCTCGACACACCGCCTGGCCAGAAGCGCCGCGCCCTCCACGGATGCGGCCAGCGCGGTGAGCAGGCCATCACCGGTGAGCTGGAGCCCGTGAACGGGCCAGCGGCCCGAGTCGACGAGCAACGCCACCACGGCTGGCCCGTCGCCGCGGTAGACGGCACCTCGGAGGTCAGCACGTGGCCCTCGCATGTCTCGATCCTCCCCCGCCCGCCGCGCGATCCAGCGAACGCCCTGGCGATCGCCCGGCAGGATAGGTGCGTGTTCGTCGTGCGTGCCACCAAGAAGCTGCTGCGCCGGCTCGGCCCGGCCACCCTCGGCGCGGACGTGGCGTCGACGACCCTGCTCGGGGACTGGTACGCCACCGCCCTCTTCTGGCGGCCCCAGGTCGCGTTGTTCGTCGACGAGCGCACCCGGCTGCCAGTCCTGATCCCGCTTGCCCCGGCCTCGACCCTGCTCGCCAGGTTTCCCGACGAACTCGCCACGGTTCTCAAGGCCCACGATGTTCCCGCCGCGATCGTCACCACCGAGCTCGACGAGATGCGGGAACATCGCCTGGAACCGACCGCGAGTCGGAGCGTCGTCGGGTCGATGAACGAGTTCACCTTCCACGCCGATGTCAGCCGCGGTGCTGGAACAAGTCCCGACCTGCTTGAGCTGTCACTCCAGCTGGCGAGAATGCCGTGCGGCCCGCTGTACAAGCGCCACGTCAGCCCCGACCGCGAACTCGCCGCACTCGTTGCGTCCGTGGGCTGAGGACGCTCAACGGGCCGGCCAGACCGCGGGGAGTGTCAGATGAACGGTGGGCGGGCGCTGGCGTTCCTTAGTTGCTCGAGGGGTTGATGCGCCCCTCGAAGGTGATCGCGAACGCGTTGAGCGCGGCCTTCCACCTGATGACCCATCGTGCCCGGCCTCGCCCGGTGGGGTCCAGTGCCCTGGTGACCAGGTAGAGGCACTTCAACGCGGCGGCGTCGTTGGGGAAGTGCCCGCGGGCGCGGACCGCGCGCCGGTATCGGGCGTTGAGGGACTCGATCGCGTTCGTCGTGCAGATGATCTTGCGGATCTCCACGTCGTAGTCCAGGAACGGGATGAGCTCGCCCCAGGCGCCCCGCCAGAGCTTGACCGCGGCCGGGTACTTGCCGACCCACTTCTCGGCGAAGTCGTCCAGCCGGGCGGCGGCCTGCTCGGCGTTCACGGCGCCGGTCTCGGGGCACGTCGATCTGCACCGGACCGATCTCGGTGATCACCATCTTGGACCGGGTGCCGTTGCGCTCGTTCGTCCCGGTCTTGGCCTCCCGCTCACCTGGTGGATAGCCCAGGTGCTCGGTCAGCTCCTCCTCCAACGCCGCCTCCAAGACCTGCTTGGTCAGGTCCGTCAGCACCCCGCCCGGGCCCACCAGATCGATCCCGGCCGACCGCGCCTGGGCGACCAACTGCCGGGCCAGCCCCTGCTTCTCATCCTCGTCGAGCATCACGGGCTCGATGATCTCGGTCATGCTGCCTGCTCTCCCGCCAAGCACCAGCCCGGCGTGTCAGGCCAGCCCCCGCCCACCGTTCATC
>JAEYXM010000056.1 GCA_023428465.1 Actinomycetes bacterium | reverse complement strand
ATCGTGAGCCGCTCGGTCAGCTCGGCGAGCGCCGCCAGGTCCGCCTCGAGGCGCTCGCGAGCCGCGTCCAGCCCGCGCCGGGACCGCTCCGCCTCCTCGCGTGCCGCCCGGGCCGCGGATCCCAGGTGGCCGAGCTGCTCCGCGACCGCGGCCAGCGCGGCGTCGGACTCGTGCAGCCGCTCGAGCGTGGCCTCGAACCGCTCGCGCGCCTCCGCCTCGGCGCGCTCCGCCGCGACGATCTCGAACCTCGTCCGCTCACCCAGGGCGACGGCCTCGGCGACGCGCGCCTCCGCCTCGTCGTACTCGCGCTGCAGCTCGAGCGTGCTCGGCGCCCCCGCGGAGCCGCCGGCGGCGCGCACGACGCCGAGCAGGTCACCGCCGCGCGTGACGACGGTGAGCTCGGGCCGGGACTGCACGAGCGCCCGGGCATGCGCGAGGTCGTCCACCACGACGACGCCGTCGAGCAGCCGGGCCACGGCGGTCATGACCTGGGCGGGGGCCTGCAGGAGGCTGATCGCCGCGACCGCGCCGTCGGGCAGGTCCGCGGGCACGGCGGGCAGTTCCCCGGACGCCGCGACGAGCAGGTTGGCGCGCCCGGCGTCGTCGGCTCGCAGCCGGCGGATCGCGTCGACCGCGACGTCCACGGACTCCACCGCCACCGCGTCCGCGACTCCCCCGAGCGCGGCGGCCACCGCGTCCTCGTAGCCCGGGCGGACGTCGAGCAGGGCTGCGACGGACCCGAGCATCGGCTCGTCGCCCGCGAGCAGGGCGCCGGCGCCGTCCTTGCGGGCCAGGCTCAGCTGGAGCGCGTCGACGCGGGCCTGCCAGGTCGCGCGCTCCCGCTCGGCGGTGCGCTCCCGGTCCCGCAGCTCGGCGAGGGCCGCCGTGGCCCGCTCGAGGTCGGCCGTGGCCGTCTCGTGCTCGGCGTCGAGGCCCTCCTCGCCCTCCTCCACGCCCGCGACCTGCGACTCCAGCGCCGCGAAGGCGACGGTCGCCTCGTGTCCCCGGCGCTCGGCCTCGGTCACGGTCTGCTCGAGGCGGCCGATCTCGGCCTCGGTGGCCTCCACGCGGCTGCGCTTGGCGGCGACGTTGCCGGCGAGGCGAGCGACGCCCTCCCGGCGGTCCGCGACGGCGCGGTGCAGGTCGGCGAGCAGACGCTCGGCCTCGCGCAGCGAAGTCTCCGTCTCCTCGCGGCGCGCGGTGGCGCGGGTGACACCCTCGCGGGCGAGCTCGACCTCGGTCCGCAGCTCGGCCTCGGCCGCGCGCGCCCGCTCGGCCTGCGCGTCCAGGTCGTCGGGGTCCGGGCCGGTCGAGGAGACGTCGTCCGCGGAGCCGAGCAGCCGCACCCGCTCGGCCGCGAGCGTCGCGGTGCCGCGCAACCGCTCGCGCGCCGACGAGAGCCGGTACCAGACCTCGCCGGCCTGGGCGACCTGCGGTGCGGCCGCGGCCGCTGCGGCCTCCAGCTCGGCGGTCGCGCTGCGCGCCTTGGCGAGGGCCGTCTCGACCTCGGCCCGACGACGCAGCAGCTCGGTCTCGTCCGCCTTCTCCTGGGCCAGGGCGGCGGTGAGCTGCGCCAGGTCGTCGGCCAGGAGCCGCGCCTTCGCGTCGCGCAGGTCCACCTGGATGGTCTGTGCCTTGCGGGCGACCTCCGCCTGGCGGCCGAGCGGCCCGAGCTGGCGGCGGATCTCGGCGGTCAGGTCCGTCAGCCGCGTCAGGTTCGCCTGCATCGCGTCGAGCTTGCGGAGCGCCTTCTCCTTGCGGCGCCGGTGCTTGAGGATGCCTGCGGCCTCCTCGATGAAGCCGCGGCGGTCCTCGGGCGTCGCGCGGAGCACCGCGTCGAGCTGGCCCTGACCGACGATGACGTGCATCTCGCGGCCCATGCCCGTGTCGGAGAGCAGCTCCTGGATGTCCAGCAGCCGGCACGGCGACCCGTTGATCGCGTACTCCGAGCCGCCGCTGCGGAACAGCGTCCGCGAGATGGTGACCTCGGTGAAGTCGATGGGGAGCTGGCCGTCGGTGTTGTCGATCGTCAGCGCCACCTCGGCGCGCCCGAGCGGCGGTCGGCCGGCCGTCCCGGCGAAGATGACGTCCTCCATCGAGCCGCCGCGCAGCGACTTGGCGCCCTGCTCGCCCATCACCCAGGCGAGCGCGTCGACGACGTTGGACTTGCCTGAGCCGTTGGGTCCGACGACGCACGTGATGCCCGGCTCGAAGGTCAACGTCGTCGCCGAGGCGAACGACTTGAACCCGCGCAGGGTCAGCGTCCGAAGGTGCACGGGACGAGCCTAGGAGGTGCCGGGGCGGCGGGCGTGCAGGCGCACGCTCACAGGCCGGGGAACCAGAGGGCGATCTCGCGCTCGGCCGACGTCGGCGAGTCCGACCCGTGCACGATGTTCTGCGTCACGGCGGTCCCCCAGTCGCGCCCGAAGTCGCCTCGGATGGTGCCCGGCGCGGCGGCGGTCGGGTCGGTGGTGCCCGCCATGGCGCGGAACGCCTCGATGACCCGCTCCCCCTCGGCGACGACGGCGACGACCGGGCCCGAGCCCATGAACTCCACGAGCGAGTCGAAGAACGACTTGCCCGCGTGCTCGGCGTAGTGCTCGCTCAGCAGGGCGGCGTCGGGCACGCGCAGGTCGAGGGCCACGAGCCGGTAGCCCTTGGCCTCGAGGCGGCGCAGGACCTCACCGACGAGGCCGCGGCGCACGCCGTCGGGCTTGACGAGGACGAGGGTGCGTTCGGGGGCGGACATGGCGCAAACCTTAGCGGCCGGGCGGCCCGTCGGACGGCTCGGCGGCCTCGGCGGACCCCGGTGCCGCTGCGCTCCCCGCAGCCTCCCGCTCGGCGCGCTCGCGGTCGATCCGGGCGCCCAGGCGCAGCGCCACCACCCACAGCACCGCGAAGATGCCGCCGACGACCCACATCATCGGGACGACGACGCCGGCGGCGAGCACCGCGACCTGCAGCACCGAGCCGACGACGTACCCGCCCGGCCGCGCGACCACGCCGGCCGCGAGCACGAGCGAAAGGGTCAGGGCGCCGCCCAGCACCCACGTCGTCGTCGGCGGCGCGACCCTCAGGCCGAACGCCACGAGGGTGGCGAAGACCACGACGATCGCCTCGAGCACGAGGATCGTCGCGGCGAACTGGCGCCGGGCGGACCTGGCCCGGGCGGGGCGGGGCGCGTTCACGGGCGGCCCAGGAGGATGCGCGCCTCGGCGACCAGCGTGATCGAGCCGGTCACGAGCACCCCGCCGCCGGTCAGGGAGCCGCGCAAGGTCGTCTCGGCGAGGTCGACAGCGGTCGTGAGGGCCTGGTCGAGCCGGTCCACGGCGTGCACCCGGTCCTCGCCGAAGACGTCGACGGCGATCTCGGCCAGGTCCTCGACCTCGTAGGCGCGCGGCGATGCCGAGCGCGTCACGACCACCTCGTCGAGCAGCGGCTCGAGCACCGAGAGGATGTGCTCGGCGTCCTTGTCGACGAGGACCCCGACGACGCCGACGAGCCGCTCGAACGCGAATGCCTCGCGGACCGCCTCGACGAGTGCCGCCGCCCCCGCGGGGTTGTGTGCGGCGTCGACCAGGACGGTGGGCGAGGTCCGGACGACCTCGAGGCGCCCGGGCGAGGAGACGTCCGCGAACGCGGCCTCGACCGCGCCGGGCGCGAGCGTGCCGCCGCCCTTGAGGAAGAGCTCGGCGGACGTCAGCGCCAGGAGCGCGTTGTGCGCCTGGTGGGCGCCGTGCAGCGGCAGGAAGATGTCCGCGTAGGTCCCGCCGACCGTCCGCAGCGCGACCATCTGCCCGCCGACGGCGACGTCGCGCGCCGCGACGGCGATGTCGACCCCCTCGCGGACGACGCGCACCCCGAGCTCCGCGGCGGCCGCGAGGATGACGCCGTCGGCGTCGGACGGCTGCTCCGCGAGCACGAGGGTGGCGCCCTCCTTGACGATGCCCACCTTCTCCTCTGCGATCTCCACGAGGGAGTGGCCGAGCCAGCGCTCGTGGTCCATCGCGACGGGGGCGATCACCGCGACGTCCGGGCGGACGACGTTCGTGGCGTCCCAGCGGCCACCCATGCCGACCTCGACGACGGCGACGTCGACGGGCGCGTCGGCGAAGGCCGCGAAGGCCATGACGGTGAGCACCTCGAAGAAGCTCATCCGGGGACCGCCCTCGGCGAGCGAGGCCTCGTCGACCATCGCGACGTAGGGCTCGACGTCGCGCCACACCTCGACGAACCGCTCGGGGCTGACCGGCTCCCCGTCGATGCAGATGCGCTCGGTGACGCTCGTCAGGTGCGGGCTCGTGAAGCGCCCGGTGCGCAGGCCGTGCTCGCGCAGGATCCGTTCGATCATCCGACTGGTCGAGGTCTTGCCGTTCGTCCCGGTCACGTGCACGACGCGGTACGCGAGCTGCGGGTCGCCGAGGAGCTCGCAGACCTTCTGGACGCGGTCGATCGTGGGCGCGAAGTCGTGCTCGGGGGCCCGGTCGAGGATCGCTGCGTAGACGTCGGCGAGGGCGTCGTCGGTCACCGGGTCGCCGTCCGGCCGGTCGTCGGCTCGGTGCCGATGGTCTGCGTCATGGCGGACATTCTCGCCGATCGCGCGTCGCTGTGCGGCGCGAGGTCCGCCACGCGTCACCTCCTCCCGGGATCACCGCACCGCACCGCGAGGGATCGGTCACACCGGGACATTTCGGCCGCGACGTCCCTTGCCGTCCCACGTTCGGGTGAGCGAGGGTGAGGGCCACGCATCCCACCCGGAGGAGGACGACGTGGTCCGTTCCGTCCGCGCCGCTGCCCTGAGCGCCGCCCTGATCCTGGCCGGAACCGGCCCTGTCGCGTCCGCTGCACCGCCACCATCCCCCGACGCCACCACGACGACGAACGTCGACGAGGACCCCGCGAGCCAGGCCGCGGTCGGGGCGACGACGCCCGCCACGGTCGAGGCGGCGCTCCCACCGGAGCTGCAGGCGGCCACGTCGTTCAGCGACGTCCCGACCTCGCACCCGTTCGCGGTCGAGATCTCCTGGCTCGTCTCGCGCGGCATCGCGAACGGCTACCCCGACGGCACCTACCGGCCGAGCACGTCCATCACGCGCGAGGCGATGGCCGCGTTCCTGTACCGGGCCGCAGGCTCTCCGGCGTTCACCGACCCGGCCGTCTCGCCCTTCTCCGACGTCCACCCGGCGGACCCGTTCTACACGGAGATCACCTGGCTGGCGGACCGCGGGATCACGAGCGGCTACTCCGACGGCACGTTCCGCCCCGGCCGGCCGATCGCCCGTGACGCCATGGCGGCCTTCCTGTACCGCGCCGCGGGCGAGCCGGCCTACAGCCCACCGGCCTGGCCGACGTTCGTGGACGTGCCGAACGGCCACGCGTTCTACGCCGAGATCGAGTGGCTCAACGAGGAGTCGGTGACCCAGGGGTACGCCGACCGGACCTACCGGCCGGCCTCACCCGTCAACCGCGACGCCATGGCCGCGTTCGTGTACCGCAACGAGCGCGGCGACGCGCGGGTCGTCGGCAACGGCACCCCGGCGTCCTGCACCTCCGCGGCGGTCCAGAACGCCGTCGGCCGTGGCGGGTACATCACCTTCAACTGCGGTCCGAACCCGATCACGATCCCCGTCACGGCGACGCTGCACACGTGCAACACCGACACCTGCGCGCACCCGTGGCAGGGCGGGGTGCCGGTGAACCGCATGGTGCTCGACGGCGGCGGACTCGTCACCCTCGACGGGCAGAACGCCCGGGGGATCTACTACGCGAACTCCTGCCAGGAGAGCTTCGGCTGGCTGTCGAGCCAGTGCAACCTCGAGACGCGCCCCGCGGTCACCTTCAAGGACATCAACCTCGTGCGCGGCAACGCGACGGCATCGCCGCCCGGTTTCCAGAACCTGCGCGGCGGCGGCGGCATCGCGATGCGCGGCGGCCGGCTCACGCTCTCGAACGTCGTCATCCGCGACAGCTTCTGCATGGCGGCGGACTCCGACGGCGGTGGCGGCGCCGTCCGCGTCACCGGTCAGCAGATCCCCGCCCGCATCTACCGGAGCACGTTCACCAACAACTCGTGCGCCAACGGCGGCTCGATCTCCAGCCTGCAGGCACCCATGCACATCGTGTCCAGCTCCATCAGCAACAGCATCGCGACCGGGCACGGCGCGTCGTCGGGCCTCGGCGGCAACGGCGGGGCCATCTACTTCGACGGCACCCGGCAGGACGTGATCCTGCAGGGCGTGTCGATCACGGGCAACCGCGCCCCGGAGGGCGGGCCGGGCGTCTTCTACGTGAGCAACGACCGCAGCGGCACGCTGTACATCTACGGCTCCACGTTCACCAACAACACCGGGGAGCGGTTCTACACGGCGCCGTACCGCGACATCTTCTACATCGGCACGGGTCCGGTGCCGGTCGTCTCGGGCGGGCACGTGGAGTGACGCCGCGGGCCCGGCCGTGAGGCGGCCGTGCCCGGCACCGTCCGGACGCAGCGAGGGCCCCGGGGTTCGTCCCCGGGGCCCTCACCGCGTCAGTGCGGTGGTCGGCGTGGCGCGTCCGCGGGCGCGCCGTGCGGTCAGACCTCGACGCGCGTCGTGGTGACCGCCGGCTCGGTGACCTCACCCGCGACGACCGTCAGCTCGACCGCGAGGGTCTCGCCCGCGACGAGCTCGCGGTGCGCCTCGACGGCCGCCACCTTGTCCGCGGGGACGGTCACGTGCAGCGCGATGCGGTCCGAGACCTGCAGCCCGGAGGCCTTGCGGTGGTCCTGGACGAGCCGCACCAGGTCGCGCGCGTAGCCCTCCGCGAGCAGGGCGTCGTCGAGCGCCGTGTCCAGCAGGACGACGCCGCCGCCCGGCAGCACGGCGACGACCTGCCCCTCGGGTGCGCCCTCGGCGACGACGGTCGTCAGCTCGTACTCACCCTCGGCGAGCGTGACCTCGCCGCTCGCGGTCCGCACGGTCACGACGCCGTCCGACGCCGTCCACTCCCCCGCCTTCGCGGCGCGGATCACGTCCTGGACCTGCCGGCCCAGGCGGGGGCCCGCGGCGCGGGCGTTGACCGCCAGGCGCGACGCGACGCCCAGCTCCTCGCGGCTCATGCGCGCGATGTCGACGAGCGTCACGTGCTTGATGTTCAGCTCCGCGGCCATGAGCTCCACGTAGGGCTCGAGCGGCTCGGGGCGGGTGACGGCCACGGCGAGCTCGCGCAGCGGCTGGCGCACCCGCAGGCCGTGGGCCTTGCGCACGCCGAGGGTCACCGACACCACGGAACGCACCTGGTCCATGGCTGCGACCAAGTCGTCGTCGGCGCGCAGGATCTCGCCGTCGACGCCGTTCAGGTCCGGCCAGTCCACGAGGTGCACGGAGCGCCCGCCGGTGAGCCCGCGCCAGACCTCCTCCACGACCAATGGCGCGAGCGGCGCCATGACGCGCAGCAGCGCCTCGAACGCGGTCCACAGCGTGTCGAACGCGTCGGCGTCCTCCCGCCAGAACCGGTCCCGCTGCGTGCGCACGTACCAGTTGGTCAGGACGTCCAAGTGCTCACGGACCGTCTCGCACGCGCCGGCGATGTCGTACGCGTCCATCTGGGCGGTGACGCGCTCCACGAGGCCGCGGGTGCGCGCCAGCAGGTAGCGGTCCATCGCGGGCAGGCCGGCCACCCGGTCGGGTGTGACGGACTGCGCGCGGTAGCCCGCACCGCCGTTCGAGGCGTCGGCGTAGAGGGTGAAGAAGTAGTACGTGCTCCACAGCGGCAGGATCACCTGGCGGGCGGCGTCGCGGATGCCCTCCTCGACGACGACGAGGTTGCCGCCCCGCAGGATCGGCGAGGACATGAGGGACCACCGCACGGCGTCGGACCCGTACACGTCCCACATCTCGACGGGGTCCGGGAAGTTGCGCAGGCTCTTGCTGGCCTTGCGGCCGTCGTCGCCGAGCACGATGCCGTGACACATCACGGTCCGGAATGCCGGACGGTCGAAGATCGCCGTCGCGAGCACGTGCAGCACGTAGAACCAGCCGCGCGTCTGCCCGATGTACTCGACGATGAAGTCGCCCGGGTAGTGGTCCTCGAACCAGTCCGTGTTCTCGAACGGGTAGTGCACCTGGGCGAACGGCATCGACCCGGAGTCGAACCACACGTCCAGGACGTCGGGGATGCGGCGCATCGTCGAGCGGCCGGTCGGGTCGTCCGGGTTGGGCCGGGTCAGCGAGTCGATGAACGGCCGGTGCAGGTCGGTGACGGGTACCCCGAAGTCCGCCTCGAGCTCGGCGACCGAGCCGTAGACGTCCATGCGCGGGTGCGTCGGGTCGTCGCTCACCCAGACCGGGATCGGGGTGCCCCAGTAGCGCTTGCGGGAGATCGACCAGTCGCGGGCGCCCTCCAGCCACTTGCCGAACTGGCCGTCCTTGATGTGCTCCGGCACCCAGTCGATCTGCCGGTTCAGCTCGACCATGCGGTCGCGGAACTGCGTGACACGCACGAACCAGCTGGACACCGCGCGGTAGATCAGCGGGTTCCGGCAGCGCCAGCAGTGCGGGTACGCGTGCTCGTACGTCTCGTGCCGGACGAGGCGGACACGCTGCGGCTCGCGCACGTGCTCGAGCGGGCCGGTGCCGTGCTTGAGGTCGGCGATGATGCGCGGGTTCGCCTCGAAGACCTGCAGGCCCGCGTAGTCCGGCACCTCGGGGGTGAACCGGCCCTTGCTGTCCACGGGCACGACGGGAGTGATGCCCGCTGCCTCGCAGATCAGCATGTCGTCCTCGCCGAAGGCCGGCGCCAGGTGCACCGCACCGGTGCCGTCCTCGGTCGTGACGAAGTCGGCCGCGAGGACGCGGTGGTTGCCCTCCTGGCCCGCGAAGTACCCGAACGGCGGGGTGTAGCGCAGGCCCACGAGCTCCGAGCCCGGGATGGTGTCGCGGCCCTTGCGGTCGGTGAGGACGCGCGCCGCGGCGTCGCCCTCGCCGTCGGCGGTGCCGAGCTCGCGTGCGTACGCCGCCAGGCGGGCCTTGGCGAGGATCACGACCTCGCCGTTCAGCGCCGACTCCTTGGCCGGGCACACGCGCACGTACTCGATGTCCGGGCCGACGGCGACGGCCTGGTTCGAGGGCAGGGTCCACGGCGTCGTCGTCCAGATGAGGAGCAGCTCGCCGGTCTCCAGGCGCAGGCCGATGGTGACGGCCGGGTCCTGGCGGTTGGCGTAGACGTCGTCGTCCATGCGCAGCTCGTGGTTGGACAGCGGCGTCTCGTCGCGCCAGCAGTACGGCAGGACGCGGTACCCCTCGTACGCGAGGCCCTTGTCGTACAGCTGCTTGAACGCCCAGATCACCGACTCCATGAAGCTCAGGTCGAGCGTCTTGTAGTCGTTGTCGAAGTCCACCCACCGCGCCTGACGGGTGACGTAGGCGCGCCACTCGTCCGCATAGCGCATGACCGACTCGCGGCACGCGGCGTTGAACGCCTCGATACCCATCTCCTCGATCTGCGACTTGTCGGTGATGCCAAGGATGCGCTCGGCCTCGAGCTCGGCAGGCAGGCCGTGCGTGTCCCAGCCGAACCGACGCTCGACGCGGCGGCCGCGCATGGTCCGGTAGCGCGGGACGACGTCCTTGGCGTAGCCGGTCAGGAGGTGCCCGTAGTGGGGCAGACCGTTCGCGAACGGCGGGCCGTCGTAAAACACGAACTCGTTGCTGCCCTGCTCACCGGCGGGGCGTGCGTCGACCGACGCCTGGAAGGTGCCGTCCTGCGCCCAGTAGGCGAGGACCTCCTTCTCCAGCCCGGGCAGCTCCGGGGACGCGGGGACCACGTCGGAACGGTGCAACGGATAGACCATCGAGGGGACTCCTGCTTCGTCACGGGTGCCTGCGAGGACGATGCCTCGTCGCGGGGGCGACGGACACCGCGGTACCACCTCGCTTGCCGGCGCTCCGGGCGGGCCCGGAGGACGACCTCTCGCGGGGGCTGTGACGGGCCCACCCGTCCGGCTCTACTGAGCACCCGCGGGGCGACGACGTCGTCCCGTGGGCACCGTTCTTCCGGAGGCTCACCGGTGATGGCCGGGTCGACGCCTGTGGTGCCGATGGTAGCGGTCTCCCCGGACAGCCTCGACCACCGTCCCGCGGGCGGTGCCGTACCGCCCCAGTCCGCTCCCCGTCCGCTCCCCGTCCGCTACCGCAGCTCCACGGGCGCGGCGTGCGACCGGTCCGCCCCGCCGCCGCGCCAGGTCTCGAGGGCCGCGACGACCTGCGCCTCGGACCCGGCCATGCCGAACGTCCGCGCCGTCGCCCACTCCTGGGGCGACGGCGTGTGGTCGTGCCCGGGACCACCGGGCCGCCCGTCGCTGCAGGCCACGCACACGATCCGGAAGCCCGCCGTCCAGTCCTCCGCGCCCAGGCCGCGGGCGGCGGCAAGGTCCGTGAGCGCGCGGGCGTCGAGCGGTGCGGGGCACTCGACGCGGACCTCCCACGTCGTGGCGCCCGACGTGCTCAGCCGCTCGAGCTCGTTGAAGACCGGCAGCCACTGCGTCCCGTCCCACCGTTCGCCCACAGGCTCGCCGTCGATGAGCACGACGTCGCCCCACGCGTGCCCCGAGTCGGGCAGCGGGACGCTGTCGACGACCGCGTGCGCGGGCGAGAGGCGCCGCGCCCAGACGACCTCGACCTCGTGCTCGGCGCCGTCGAGCAGCAGCGGTTCCTGGCCCGGGTAGCGCGGCCGGGGGTTCAGCCGGACCGGGATCGGGCCGAGCACCATCGCGATGGGTCCGCGCCGTTCCGGGATCTCGACGCCGTAGTCCCGCCACGCCCGACGCGCGGTGGACCAGTCGTCGAGGGCCGTCGCGGCGACGCCCAGGTTCCAGGCCGCAGGGTTCTCGCGCAGGCGCACGTCGCCCTCGAGCGCGCGGCGGTTGGCGCGCGCACTCTCGCCCCAGTCACGGCGCCACTTGGCGAGCAGACCGAGGTCGAACCAGAACTCCGGGCGTGCGTCGACGGCGAGGAGGTCCAGCAGGAGGCGGCGCGCCTCGTCGGTGTCCCCGGCGTCCCACGCCTGGAGGTACCCGTGGCGCAGCTCGTCCGAGCCTGCACCCGTGCCCCCCGTGCCCGCTGCCGCGCGCCGCACCATGCGGTTCAGCATCGCAGATCACAGGCGCGCTCGTCCGGCAAGTGGCGGGGCGCGCCGCGCGCGACCGACGGCGACGGGGGTCACGACACCACCCGTCGCCCATCCTCTGGTGGCCGGGCGGGCGCTGAGCACCCGGCCGTGCCCTCTGCCGCGAGCGAGCAGGAGGTCGCTCGACCAGGCACGTCGGCCACGTCCTGCCGGTTATGCACAGGCACACCGCACGCGACTGACTGGTATGTCCGATTCAGGGTAGGTTGCGGGCCATGCGAAGCAGGGGGACGACGACGATGCGCGACCGGAGCACGCGACGCCCGCTGGCCGCGCTCCTCCTCGCGGCGGCGGTCACGACGAGCGGGCTGGCCGGATGCACGAACGGCGAGGGCGGGACCAGCACCACGTCGTCCGCTCCCCCGCCCACGACGACGTCCCCGGCACCAACACCGGCACCAACACCGACACCCACACCGACAGCCGAGGCACCCGGGCGCCCTACCGCGATGAGCGAGGTGAGCCCCGCGGGGGCCGAGGCTGCCGCGCGGTACTTCCTCAGTCTCTACAGCTACGCCTTCGAGACCGGGGATCT
>JAEYXM010000284.1 GCA_023428465.1 Actinomycetes bacterium | reverse complement strand
TGCGGCCGTTCGCGACGACGACCTCGCCCTCGGCCTCGCGCTTCTCCTTGCACTTCACACAGTAGAACTCGCCCTTGTAGGTCTCGGCCATGTGGAATCTCCGTTCAGAAGGCTTGCGCACCGGACGTGATCGACCCGGCCGGCGGCGACGCGTCACGACCGGGGTCGGCCGGACGTCATCGTGCACCCGCAAGCGTAATGCCCGCCTGCGGAGTTGTGCGTGACACGGGCCGCGACGCGCCATGGCGTCGGGTCGAGTTAGATCATGTCTGGGCCGCTTTGGGAGCCTCCGGCAGGGTCGCTCGCGCTGCGTCGGGACCCACCGGGGCGGACGTGCGCGCTCCGCTGGGACGTCCGGGAGGCGCCAGTGCCCCTCCCGGGACCCACCGCTCGGCGCCCGCGGCTCCGGCGCACCAGCGTGCCCGGCGCGAGCCACCGGTGCGCCGGGGACGGACCGGTGTCCGTCCCCGCGGTCCGTGCTGGGGACGACGGCGGCGACGTCGGTGCGACGGGCTACCGTGCTGGGCGTGGACATCGACGCGACCGTGCCCGGCGGCTTCCCGACGTCGGCCGCCTCGCACGCGCCCGGTGCGATGCCGGTGCCCGCTGCCTCGCCCGATGTCGCCGCCTCGCCCGACGTCGAGGTGCGGCGCAGTCGTCGGCGCACCCGGACCGTGACCGCGTTCCGGGAGAACGGCCGGCTCGTCGTGGCGATCCCGGCGCGCTTCACGCGCCGCCAGGAGCGCGAGTGGGTCCAGCGCATGGTGGCGAAGCTCGAGTCGCAGGAGGAGCGCCGCAAGCCGTCGGACGAGATGCTCGCCACGCGGGCCACCGAGCTGTCGCGCCGGTTCCTCGGCGGGCAGGCGGTGCCGTCCAGCGTCACGTGGTCGGCGCGTCAGGGACGGCGGTGGGGGTCCTGCAGCACCGGCGACGGGTCCATCAGGATCTCCACCCGCGTGCGCGGCATGCCCGCATGGGTGCTCGACTACGTGCTGCTCCACGAGCTCGCGCACCTGCTGAGCGGTGGCCACGGGCCGGAGTTCTGGGCGCTCCTGAGCGGCTACCCGCGGCTCGAGCGTGCCCGGGGATTCCTCGAGGGCTTCGCATTCGCGTGCGACGTCGGCGTGGAACCGGGCGCCGCCCCCGCACCGGACTCCGACGACCCCGGGCCGGAACCGGGCGACGCCCAAGCACCGGACTCCGACGACGCCGGGCCGGAACCGGGCGACGCCGAGCCGGAGCCGGGCGACGCCGAGGGTGTGCCGGGCGACGCCCCCGCACCGGTGGCTGGTGGCGCGCCGGAGCCCGCCGACAACAGCCCCGACCGCTTGGCTGGAGCGAAACCGTCACCATCCGACGGTTTCGCTCCAGCGAAACCCCGTGTCGGCCGCGGACGGTCCCGAACGGCGCGTGACGACGTCAGCCCGGGCGGCGCGCCCGGCGGCGTGCTGTTCTGACCGATACCCGGCTCAGGCCGGGGCGTCGCCGTCCTCCGGCTCGGGCCGGGTGTCGCCGTCCTCGACCGCCGCGTCGTCGTCGGATGCCTCGGCGCCTGCGGGCGCCTCACCGTCGTCGTGCGCCTCGTCGCCTGCGGGCGCGTCACCGTCGTCGTGTGCCTCGTCGCCTGCGGGCGCCTCACCGTCGTCGTGTACCTCACCGCCGGCAAGCACCTCGTCGTCGTCGGACGCGGTGCCGGCCGGGTGCTCGTGGCCGAGGATCGCGGCCAGGGCGCGGTCCACGTCGTCGTGCGCGGTGCCCTCGGCGGCCAGGCGGGCGCGGTAGCCGTCGGGGTTGTCGAGGTCCTCCGGGATCGGCAGCAGGTCCGGGTGGTCCCAGATCTCCTCGCGGGCGCTGGTGCCGCCCTCCGCCGCGATGCGGGCCCACAGCTGGGCCGCGTCGCGGGACCGGCGCGGGCGCAGCTCCAGGCCGACGAGCGTGGCGAACGTGTCCTCCGCCGGGCCACCGGCGGCCCGACGACGGCGCATCATCTCCCGCAGCGCAGCCGTGTGGGGCAGGTGCGGGCGGGCGGCCGCAGCCGTGACCTCGTCGACCCAGCCCTCGACGAGGGCCAGCGCCGTCTCGAGGCGCAGCAGTGCGGCGTCCTGCTCCGGTGTCGTGTCGAGCGAGAACACTCCCTCGGAGAGGGCGTCGCGCAGGGCCTGCGGGTCCGTCGGGTCGATCGACCGGACGGCCTCCTCGAGCGAGGACATGTCGATGGTGATGCCTCGCGCGTAGGCCTCCACGGTCCCGAGGAGGTGCGAGCGCAGCCACGTGACGTGCGTGAACAGGCGGGCGTGCGCGGCCTCGCGCAGCGCGAGGAAGAGCCGGACCTCGTCGACGGGCACGTCGAGGCCCTGGGCGAAGTCGGCGACGTTGCGGGGGACGAGCGCGGTGCCGCGGCCCTCGAGGAGGGGCAGGCCGATGTCGGTCGAGCCGAAGACCTCGCGTGCGAGCGTCCCGGCGGCCTGGCCGACCTGCATGCCGAACACCGCACCGCCGAGCTGGCGCATCATCTGGCCGCCGATGTCGGTGCCCTGCGCGTTGAACGCGTCGACGGCGTCGGGCGCCTGCGTCCGCAGGGCTGCGACCAGCGCGTCCGCGACGGAGGCGGCGACGGGCTCGGCGAGCGAGCGCCAGCGCGCCATCGTGTTCTCGACCCAGTCGGAGCGGCACCACGCGCGGACCGGGCCGCCGGCCGACGGCAGGTCCGTGGCGGCGTCGAGCCAGGCCTCGGCGGCGGAGAACGCGGCGCGCACCTCGCGCACATCCTGCTGGCTGACCGACGGGTCGCCCTCCGCGACGGCGACCTGGCGGGCCAGGTCGTGCGCGAGCTCCCAGTTCACGGGGTCGTCGCCGGACGTGTCCAGTACGCGCTTGATCTGACCGAGGACCTGGCCGAGCGCCTCGGGGTCGTCGGCGACACCGGCCGCCGCGGCGAGCGCCTCGAGGTCGAGGGGCTGGCCGTCCGGCCCGACGAAGCCGATGGCGCTCAGGTCCGGGAGGGCGCCACGCTCGGAGAGGTCCTTGAGCACGGCGTCGGCGTCGGGGCCGAGCATCGCGCGCAGGAGGGCGTCCCACGGGCCTTCGCTGCGGGGACCCTCGTCCGGTTCAGGCGTGCTCATCCATGTGCTCCTGAGGCTGGTGGTACTCCACCGTAACCAACGCGCGTGCAGTGGGCGGTGGTCCGGGGCTGGGCTGTGCGCACCGGTTCGCTCTCGGCGCAGCCATCGGCCGAGGAGGCGGCGGCGCGTCCTCGCAGATCGTCCCATCCGGACCGGCGCGACGCACAACGGGGCCGGTCAGACGCGTGCCGGACCGGTGCCGGGCGCGCACCGGGCCCGTAGCGGGCGCCCACCGGGCGTGTACCGGGCGCGCACCGGGCGTGGACCGGGCGCGCGCCGGGACGCGCGGCCCGGCCCCGTCGTCCCCTGCCGGAGTGCGGGCACGTGCGCGGCCGCGTGGGCGGGATGGGCGATGATGGGTCGGTGAGCGACGACCAGCGCCCGTGGTCCCCGCCGGCCACGTCGACCGGCGTCGTGCAGCCGCAGGCGGCGCAGCCCGCCTGGGGTGATGCGCCCGTGGGCGCCATCCCGGACGCGCCTGCCGTGTCACCGTTCGGACCATCGTCCCCGGAGCCGCCGCCGACGACGGCGCGGGCCCTGACGCTCTCGATCGCCCTGGTGATCACGGCCCTCCTGCTCGCCGCCGCCTCGCTGGTGCCCGTGCCGTACGTCGTGACCCAGCCCGGCCCGACGTTCGACACCCTCGGCGACATCCGTGGCACGGAGCTCATCACGGTCGTCGGGGCGCCGTCGCACGACTCCGCGGGCGAGCTGCGGTTCACGACCGTCTCGTTGATCGGCGGCCCGGACGCGCACGTGTCGGTCGCCCGCCTGCTCGAGGCGTGGTGGGCCGACGACCAGACGATCCACCCGGTCGAGGACTACTACCCGCCGGACGTGTCGCAGGAGGAGATCGAGCAGCAGAGCTCGGCGCAGATGGTCTCCTCCCAGGAGAGCGCGACGGTCGCGGCCCTCGAGGAGCTCGGGTACGAGGTGCCGACGACGCTCCTGGTCGACCAGACCATCGCGGGCACGGGGGCCGACGGCCTCATCGAGGCCGGCGACGTCCTCGTGGCCGTCGACGGGGACCCGGTGATCGGGTACTCCGAGCTCACCACGGCACTGGACGGTTTCGAGCCGGGCGACGTCCTGGACATCACGGTGGAGCGCGACGGCGAGGAGGTCGTGGTCGCCATCGCCACGACGGACAACGGGTCGGGCCGGCCGCTGCTGGGCGTCCTCATCGACCCGCAGTTCGACCTGCCGGTCGACGTGCGCATCCAGATCGAGGACGTGGGTGGCCCGAGCGCCGGTCTGATGTTCGCGCTCGGCATCATCAGCACGCTCACCGAGCCGGACGAGACCGGTGGGGAGAGCGTCGCGGGCACGGGGACGATGGACCTCGACGGCAACGTCGGGCCGATCGGCGGGATCGCGCAGAAGATGATCGGCGCGCAGCGCTCCGGAGCGGACTGGTTCCTGGCGCCCGAGTCGAACTGCGGTGAGGTCGTCGGGCACATCCCGGACGGGCTCGGGGTGTTCGCCGTGGGCACGCTCGCCGATGCGCGCGCGGCGGTCGAGGCGATCGGCGCCGGCGACACCGGCGACCTGCTGACCTGCGACGCCGTCCTCGCGGAGGCGAGCGGTCGGTAGCGGGCCGTCAGGCGGGTGTGGGTTGCGTCAGGCGAACGTCGCCGCGACGGCCGCCACGAGGCCGGGCACCAGGTCCGGGCCACCACCGACGGAGTCGTCGGAGTCATCCGCGCGGCTGCGCACCGCGCACCAGCTCTCGCCCGTGCGCAGCACCCCGACGGCGAGGCGCACGTCCTGCCGGTCCGGGTGGTTCATGAGGTACTCGAGGGCGGCGTCGGCGTCGGCCGGCATGGCCTCCTCGGCGGTGCTCGGGAGGACGACGCGCTCGACGACGACGGCGGCGCCGTCCACGGTCCCGGGCCAGGAGAGGCGGGCCAGGAGGTCCTCGAGGTCGCCCGCGGCGGGCAGGCCCTCCTGCTCGATGGAGGTGAGGTGACCGGCGTCGGCCCGCGCCAGCGCGACGACCTCCGGGGGGAGCTGGGTCGCGAGCTGCGGCTCCACCTCGAGCGCCGCGGCCGTGCTGACCAGGGCGAACACGCGGACTGGGCCGTCCCAGCCCGCGGTCGCGACGTGCCGTTCGATCTCCCGGACGGCGTCGGCGAGGTGGGCGGTGGCGGGCGTGGGCGTCTGCGGGTCGCTCATGGGGCCATCGTGGCATCCGCAGACGGCAGGGTGTGGTGCGCGCTCGTGTGGGAACCTTGTGACCGCCGGGCACGTTGACCCGTCGTCGGCCGTCCGGGTGCTTGCGCGCCCACGGGCCGGCACGCGCCCGGTGCGCAGGACAGGCGCTGTTCGACCGATCTCCGACCCAAGGGACCAGACGTGACCTTCTCGTTCCCCCAGCGGCCCACCAGGCCGGATTCCTCCCGTCGTCGGCGGGGTGCGCTCGGGCCGACCATCGCGGTGCTCGCGGTGCTCGCCGTGCTGCTGATGATCACCGCGCAGCTGTGGACCGAGTGGCTGTGGTTCGACACGGTGGGCTACATCAGCGTGCTCCGCACGGAGTGGCTGACGCGGTCCCTGTTGTTCCTCGGCGGCTTCCTGCTCATGGGCGGTGCGGTCTACGCGGCCATGTCGATCGGGTACCGCACGCGTCCGGTCTACGCGCCGTCGACGCCGGAGCAGGCGTCGCTGGACCAGTACCGGGAGATGATCGAGCCGCTGCGCCGCCTCGTCATGATCGCCGCACCCGCCGTGCTGGGCTTCTTCGCGGGCATCGCGGCGTCGGGCCAGTGGCAGACGGTGCTGCTGTTCATCGGGCGCGAGCCGTTCGGGATGAAGGACCCGCAGTTCGGCCTCGACCTGTCGTTCTACATGTTCTCGCTGCCCATGCTGCGCTTCATCGTGTCGTTCCTCATGGCGGTCGCAGTGATCGCGGGCATCGCCGCGGTCGCGACGCAGTACCTGTACGGCGGGCTGCGCATCGGCGGCAAGGGCGAGCACACCACGCGTCCGGCCCGGCTGCAGCTGGGCATCATCGCCGCGGTCATCATGGTGCTCATCGCGGTGAACTACTGGCTCGACCGCTACTCGCTGCTGACGCGCGCGGGCGGCGGGGACGTCGCGGCCGGCGCCTCGTACTCGGACGTCAACGCGGTCATGCCGTCCAAGGCGATCCTCACGGGCGTCGCGCTCCTCGTCGCGGTCCTGTTCGTGCTCGCCGCGGTGCGCGGGACGTGGCGCCTGCCCGCGATCGGCGTCGGCCTCATGGTCTTCTCGGCGATCGCCATCGGCGGTGTGTACCCCGCCGTCGTGCAGCGCTTCCAGGTGCAGCCGAACGCGCAGGAGGTCGAGGCGGACTTCATCCAGCGCAACATCGACGCGACGCGGGAGGCGTTCGGGATCGACGACGTCGACGTGCAGCCGTACGACGCGAACCTGACCGCGGAGGAGGGCGGCCTGCGCGAGGACGCCGAGACGACGGCGAGCATCCGTCTCCTCGACCCGGCCGTGGTGAGCCCGTCGTTCCGCCAACTCCAGCAGAACAAGCAGTACTACAACTTCCCGGACACCTTGTCGGTCGACCGGTACACCGTCGACGGCGAGTCCCGGGACACGGTCATCGCGGTCCGTGAGCTCGACCTGCAGGGCCTGAGCGCCGGTCAGCGGACCTGGGTCAACGACCACACGGTCTACACGCACGGGTTCGGCGTCGTCGCCGCGTACGGCAACGCGACGGGCTCGGACGGGCGCCCCGCGTTCTACGAGGGCGGCATCCCGTCGGTGGGGTCGCTCGGTGACTACGAGCCGCGCATCTACTTCGGTCAGCGCAGCCCTGAGTACTCGATCGTCGGTGCGCCGGAGGGCAGCCCGGACTGGGAGCTCGACTACCCCGACGACGACGCGCCGGAGGGCCAGGTGAACACCTCGTTCCCGACGGACCAGATCCAGGCCGGCCCGGACATCGGCGACCTGTGGACCAAGCTGCTCTACTCGATCAAGTTCGGCTCGGAGGAGCTCCTGTTCTCCGACCGGGTGACGAGCGAGTCGCAGATCATCTACGAGCGCAACCCGCGTGACCGCGTGCAGAAGGTCGCGCCGTTCCTGACGCTCGACACGCGCGTCTACCCGGCGGTCGTCGATGGGCGCGTCCTGTGGATCGTGGACGGCTACACGACGGCGAACCAGTACCCGTACTCGTCGTCGCGCACGCTCGACGACGTGACGACGGACGCGCTGACGGGCCGGTCCGACACGATCGCGTCACTGGCGCCGCAGCAGGTCAACTACATCCGCAACTCGGTGAAGGCCACGGTCGACGCGTACACGGGCGAGGTCGTGCTCTACGAGTGGGACGAGGACGACCCGGTCCTCGACACGTGGCAGAACGTGTTCCCGGACATCATCCGGCCGATGGAGGAGATCAGCGGCGAGCTGATGAGCCACCTGCGGTACCCGGAGGACCTGTTCAAGGTCCAGCGGAACCTGCTGGCGACCTACCACGTCGAGACGGCGTCCGAGTACTACTCCGGTCAGGACTTCTGGAACGCACCGAATGACCCGGTCGCGGAGTCCACGAAGCAGCCGCCGTACTACCTGACGCTGCGGATGCCCGGCCAGGACGAGCCGACGTTCTCGCTGACGTCCGTCTTCATCCCCGGTGGCAACACCGACAGGAACGTCCTCACGGGCTTCCTCGCGGTCGACGCCGAGCCCGGCAACGCCGACGGGACACGACGCGAGGGATACGGTCAGCTACGGCTGCTGGAGCTGCCACGTGACTCCACGGTGCCCGGCCCCGGCCAGGTGAAGAACAACTTCGCCGCGGACACCGACGTCTCGACGTACCTGAACCTGCTGCGGCAGGGCGGCTCGACGGTCGTCTCCGGCAACCTGCTGACGCTCCCGGTGGGGCAGGGCCTGATGTACGTGCAGCCGGTGTACGTCCAGTCCTCCGAGGGCACGCGGTTCCCGCTGCTGAGGCGGGTGCTGGTCGCGTTCGGTGACGAGATCGGCTTCGCGGCGACGCTCGAGGAGGCGCTCGACCAGGTGTTCGGCGGCGACGCCGGCGTGGACGGCCCCGAGCCCGGCGACGACGTCGAGGAGGTGCCCGACGCCCCTGTTACCGGTGAGGACGGCGAGCCCACCGGCCCGACGGCCGAGCCGACCGATGGGCCCACGGCCGAGCCGACGACGCCGCCGACGGGCGACCCGTCGGCGGACGACCCCCGCGAGCAGCTCCGCGCCGCTCTCGAGGACGCCCGCGACGCGATCGAGGACGGCCAGGCGGCGCTCGCCGACGGCGACTTCGCCGCGTACGGCGAGGCGCAGGAGCGGCTGCAGGAGGCCCTCGAGCGGGCCCTGCAGGCCGAGGAAGCGATGCAAGGCTGATCGCCCTCCGGGGAGGCGCGGACCGATCGGGTCCGCGCCTCCCCCGAGGCGAACGGAGGTGCACGGAGGCGCAACGGAGGCGAACCGATTTGGCCGTCCTCCGAACGCCAGGTAAAGTTGCACAGGCGACGCGGGGTGGAGCAGCTCGGTAGCTCGCTGGGCTCATAACCCAGAGGTCGCAGGTTCAAATCCTGCCCCCGCTACAAGTGAAGTACCAGGTCAGAGGCCCTTCCGATCGCGAGATCGGGAGGGCCTCTGGTGTTGATGTGGGAGGAATGTGGGCGGCGGCCCCTGGCGATCTTCCGCGCACGCGGGCGCACGGTGGCGGCATGTGCTGCCTTGGGCCGCGGCCACCGTTGCGCTTGGCCTGTCTGCCGCCCTGGTCGCCGAGCTACCCGACTTCGTCACCGGCCTGGTCGACATCGCCCGCCGCGGCCGCTCCCTGGGAGTCCACCTTCTCCTGGCCACCCAACGCCCCGCGGGCGTGGTCAGCGCCGAGATCAAGTCCAACACCAACCTGCGCATCGCCCTGCGCGTCACCGACCCGGGCGACAGCCAAGACGTCATCGAAGCCAGGGACGCCGCCGAGATCGCCCCCGCCCTGCCCGGGCGCGCCTACGCCCGGCTCGGGCACTCCAGCCTCATGGCTTTCCAGGCCGCCCGCGTCGGTGGCCGCCCACCCGCTACCACCGGCACCGCCGCCATCGACCTCCAACCCCTCACCTGGACCGCCATCGGCCGCGCCGCACCGAGGTCCAGCGCGCACACTGACGAGGACGCCGACACCCCCACCGACCTGGCCACCCTCGTCACCGCCGTGCGCGCAGCGGCCGACGCCGCGGGGATCGCCGCACCGCCGTCTCCATGGCTGCCCGCTCTGCCGACCGTCATCACCCTGGACGACCTCGACGACGCCGACCTCCCCGACGCCGCCCTGGAGCTCCCGTACGGTCTCGTGGACCTGCCCGCGCTCCAACGCCGCGACACCGCCACCTACGACGTGGCCCGCGACGGGAACCTCGCCATCGTGGGCAGCCCACGCTCGGGCCGGTCCACCGCCCTGCGCGCCATCGCCGCCGCCGTCGCAGACCGCACCTCACCCCGGGACGTGCACCTGTACGCCGTGGACTGCGGCAACAACGCCCTCCTGCCGCTGGTGGCCATGCCCCACACCGGCGCCGTCATCACCCGCGACCAACCCGACCGGCTGGGTCGCCTCACCCGGCGGCTGCGCGCCGAGATCTCCCGCCGCCAACAGCTCCTGGCCGAACGGGCCTTCGCCGACGTCGCCGAACAACGCGCCGGCGTCCCCGCCGACCAGCGCCTGCCCTACCTGCTCGTCCTGCTCGACCGGTGGGAAGGGTTCATGCAGGCCTTCGAGGACTACGACGCCGGGGCCCTGGTCGACCTGTGGACCCAGATCCTGCAAGAAGGACCCGGCGCCGGGATCAAGGTCATCCTGTCCGGCGACCGCAGCCTGCTGGTCGGCCGCATCGCAAGCCTCACCGAGGACCGGGTCATGCTGCGGATGGCCGAGCCCGGGGACTACCAGTCCGTGGGCATGTCCGCCCGCGACCTGCCCGACACCATCCCCCGGGGCCAGTACACGCTGTCGGTGTTCATCGACCCGGCTTCTACCGGTGTCAACGACGCCACCTACTCCGCCAGACTGCTCAGGCAACAAGGCTCGAGCGGTCCGACACCGGTGTAGTGGGAAGAGGCGCCCAGATGGATGGAGCACCTGACAACAGCGAAGTCGCGTGGCGGGCGGCAGCTGCCCAGGTAGTGGAGGACGTCGACGGCGCCGCCATCGCGCGGTCCCAGCGGTTGTGGGCAGCAGCGGTCGCGGCGTCCTTCCCCGCCGAACAGGGCATCCAGTGCGACGGCGCCGCGTTCGGTCCCGTACTGCTTCCGGGCGGCCGCGTCGTGCATCGGCCCGCCGTTGCCGTCGTCGCGGAGGACGTGGTTCGCGCTCTGGAAGCCTGCCGCGCCGCGTGGGGACGCTTCCAGCGCGTCGACGTCGACGGCATCGAGCATCCTGACGACGGCGGGGGCGAGGCGCCCGACCCGTTCGGTGATCCGGCGGTCGCGGGCGGACGGGTCCTGGTCGGCGTCGACACCCGACGGGATCCAGAGCCGTATCCGTACCGAGCGCGGGCATGTCTGCTCATCCTGGCCGAGGAGCTGCGGGCGTACGGGTGCACGCCTTGCTCGGTGACCACGGTGCACGTGCCGGGGACCGCCGGGTCCGACGACGCGAGGGCGGAGCGCCGGAGGGTGCCTGCGCCTCGCCGAGCTTCGGGGCCGTGGGATGAGGCGCGGACGGAGGGTGTGGGCCCACCCGGCTGGCTGCCTGCCTTCCACCGGGTGGAGCGACCCCGCACGGGGCTGCCCACGGGCCCGGTGCCGTTCGTGATGGTGGCGCGCGGCTGGGCGCTTGCCTGGGACCCGCAGGAAGGGCTCCTCGCCCTGCCGGGGCGCGAGGAAGAGGTGTTCGGACGCGTCACCATCCGATGGGACTGCCTGGCCGCCAGCGGGGCCGTGCTGCACTATGAGCGCGGTCCCGGACCGGGCTCTGGCGACCCGCTCCCGGGATACGTCGAGTACGACCTGGTCACCGGCCGAAAGCGCCTCGTCCCCTACGGCCCGAACGTGGCTGCTGCGGACGGCGGATGGCCCCGACTCCGGCACGAGTGGCGATCGGAGCGGCAGCGCCTCGTCGTCGTGCGGTCTGTCGAGGAGGACCCGGACGGCGGCCTCCCGCTGCCCGCCTCCGCGGGGCTGATGGGCGACCTGACCGGGCCGCTGGCGCAGTTCTCCCCTGACGGGACAGCGCTGCTCACCAGCCATGCGGGCGCAGAGGGCCCCTTCGTCGTGGTCACCGACGTCGCGAGCGGCACAACCCGGAGTTTCGAGGGTCTTCAGGTGAGCGGCTCCGCCTCGTGGAGCCCTGACGGGACCCGGTGCCTGGTCACGTCGGGACCGCAGCAGGCGCTCGACGTCCGCACAGGAGAACGAGCGACGCTCGATGGACGTCGCTTTGCCTCCGACGACATCCCTGGAAGGGGAGAGGCGCGGGCCCTGGGGTGGCTGGATGACGACGGCGTCCTCGTGCGGCAGAGCTACGGCAGGCGCGTACGACTGTCCTACCAGCCACTAGACGCCAAGGTCCGCTTCCCCATCCTCGACCTCCCAACTCCGGGCAGCTCCGCGTACGACACGCCGGTCTACATGGCATCCGACGTAGTCTGCAGGTCGCCGGCGTCCGTGGGGCTCGTCGGGCACTGAATGCCTTCGGCGTCGGCGCATCCATGCCACTTCTACCTCGATGGCGAGAGAGGCGACGCGGAGTTCAGGGGAGGCTAGAAGCGCGACGGTGCCGGGTGAACGGCACTGGCGGCAAGCCGTGCCCCCTTGCACACGGGGTTGGACCAGCCGAGGTAGCCGGTGCCGCTGACGTAGCCGGCGTTGAGCTGGCCAAAGGAGAGCAGGTACACCCCGCCGTTGTTGCCGGTGGCTGAGTCGAAGACGCCGTTGGATGTGACCATGATCTTCTTCGGGTCGCACCCTGGGTCGGCTTGGACGACGACCGAGACGTGGCCGGCGGGTCTGCCCGTGCGCCAGAACACGAAGGACCCCAGCGGGGGGCATGCGTCGCCGGGGTGGGCGTTGCCGGTGGCGACCATCTGCTGCCAGTGCTCAGCGGCGGTGGGGTAGCCGGATCCGACGTAGCCCAGGACCTCAACGCTCGGGCGCGTGAAGATCTCACCGAAGACGTGATGAACCTGCTCCTGCGCAACCTCTACTTCGACGAGACTGCGATCAACGGCGCCGGGGCGACGTACGACGTGGTCTTCGAGGGACCACGGTCGGGGACGGTCACCTACTCCGACGAGGGCATGCCCTTGTACTTCAACACAGACTCCGACGACTACAGGCTGTGGATCGGGGAGTCGGCGTTGAAGTCCTTCGTGGCGGAGTCGGTCGTCGGAGTGTTCATGGATCAACTGGGGGTGGGATCGTGAGGAAGGCACTGGTCGGCGGGGTGCTCGCGGGGGTCGTGGCCGTCTGCTCGTTGGCGGGGTGCACCAACGACGGGGACGAGAGCGCCGAGCCGGTGACGACCCCGCTGCCGACTGTCGCGGCCGAGGGTGCGGACCTGGTGTGTGGGATGGACCGGGAGGACCTGCATGTTGCGATGGGTCTGGCGATCGGTCGCGTGGAGGACCACCTGAGCGTTCGGGACGGGGCCGGGTCGGGTCAGTGCACGATCTGGGCTGAGACCGAGTCCTTGGTCAACGGCCCCCTGGTGTTCGTCACGTTCTACGAGGCGTCCTCACCCGACGGCGTCGAAGCGCGGGCCCGTGTCGACGGTGAGTAATACCGGGAGCCGGACGTGACCTATGACTCGCTGGACGGAGCCGCGTGGCTCGATCGGGACTCTGGCCCGGACCAGTTGTCTCTATGGGCAAGTTCCAAGGTGTTCTGGGGGCAGACCCTGATCGGTCTCACGACCTCCAGCGGCGGCATCCAACGCGACCATGCGGCGGACCTGGCCGCTCTCACCCAGCAGGTCGCGGCGTCCTACGGGCTGCAGAACTAGCGCCCGGGAGCCCGGCCCGCTGTCCCGGACAGTTCGTGGGGTGCTCATGCCGCCGCGGTGGCGGCGGTGCGAAGGGCTTCGGACTTGGCCGGGGCGAGATGGCCGAGTGAGGTGTGGCGTCGGCGAGGGTTGTGCCAAGCCTCGGCACGAGTCGACCGGCCACGAGCAACCCAGGGGCTCACCTGAGCCCGTCCGCCTGCACCGGTGTCCGTTTTGTCGCTACGGTGAGCCGGTCCGAAGCGCCTGTGCCCCGGGCGGTCGACGAGGCCGCGAGGGCCTGCGCGTACTCCGGCCGGGCTCCTGTCGTCCGGACGACCTGGAGCACGTGGTCACGGACGCCGAGGGCGTCGAGCGTCGCGCGCAGTC
>JAEYXM010000267.1 GCA_023428465.1 Actinomycetes bacterium | reverse complement strand
CCGTGACACGGACATGGCCAGCGAGATGGTCCAGTTCACGCGTGCGCAGATCCTGTCCCAGGCCGGCACGGCGATGCTGGCCCAGGCCAACCAGATCCCGCAGGGCGTCCTGTCCCTCCTGCGCTGATCGACCCAGCGGTGACCGCCCGGCCGACGGAGCACTGAGCCCGCCGGCCGGGCGTCACCGGTAGGACGCACGACGAGACGAGAAGGAGGGTGACGTGGCAACGCTAGGCATCGACGGCATCGTCAGCGGCCTGGACACCACCGCGCTCATCAGCCAGCTGATGCAGGTCGAGGCGGCTCCGCAGACCCTGCTGAGGTCCAAGCAGTCGGCGGCGCAGGGCCTCGTCACGGCTCTGCAGGCCCTCAACACCAAGGTCGCCTCGCTCGCCGACGCCGCCACCAACGCCGCGAAGCCGGCGTCGTGGACCGCGTTCGCCGCGACCACGACCGGCACGGGCGCCACCGCCGTCGTCTCGTCCTCCCAGAACGCGGGCGCCGGGTCCGTCACGTTCAGCGTCGACTCGGTCGCCAAGCCGCGCGTTGCCGTGACCGCCGCCGTGCCCGACGACGGCACCGTCGTCGGCCTGCCGCCCAAGGTCACCGTCAAGGGCGCCGACGGCTCCCTCGTCACCGTCGAGCCGACGTCGGGCAGCCTCGCCGACGTCGCCAAGGCCCTCAACGCGGCCACCGCCGCGGGGGTGTCCGCGACGGTCGTGCGCGTCACCAACGGCGAGACACCGACCTACCGCATCCAGTTCACCGGCACGACGAGCGGCGACGCCGGGGCCTTCGAGGTCTACGCGGGCGACGCCGACGCCGTCACCGCCGGGACCGCGACGCGCCTGGACACCAGCACCGTGCAGGACGCCACCAACGCGTCCATCACGCTCTGGAAGGGCAGCCCCGCCGAGGTCACGTACACGCAGTCGTCCAACACGTTCGCCAACCTCATGTCCGGGGTGGACGTCACCGTGTCCGCCGTCACCGAGGCCGACAAGCCCGTGACCGTCACGGTCGCGCAGGACACCGCTGCGATCAAGAAGCTCGCCTCGGGCCTCGTCGGCGCCATGGGCGTCGTCTTCTCAGAGATCTCCAGCCGCACCGCGATCGCCACGACCACCAGCTCCGACGGCACCACCAAGGTGACCGGCGGCCTGTTCACGGGTGACAGCGCGATCCGCGGCATCCAGTCCCAGCTCGTCGAGGCGGCGTCCTACCCGATCGACGGCATCTCGCCGTCCACCGTCGGCATCGTGCTCGGCAAGGACGGCGCCTTCACGTTCGACGAGGCGGCCTTCACCAAGGCACTCGCCGAGGACCCGACGAAGGTCCAGGCCGTCGTCGCCGGGCTCGCCGAGCGGATCGCCTCCGTCGCGACCGGGGTCTCCGACAAGTACGAGGGCAGCCTCACCCTGAAGATCCAGGGCCAGGAGAAGCTCGTCTCCACCATGGGCACCCAGATCGAGGACTGGGACCGCCGGCTGACCGTGCGCCGTGAGAGCCTGCAGCGCACCTACTCGGCCCTCGAGGTCACCCTGTCCAAGCTCCAGTCGCAGTCGAGCTGGCTCGCGAACCAGCTCTCGTCGCTCTCGGCAACGAAGGCCTGAGTTCCGATGCCGACCGCCGTCCCCACCTCCCGCCGCAGCGGGACCCACCGCACCGTGAGGTCCGCATGAACTACGCCGCCGGGCGCGCCCGCTACGTCGACGACGCCGTGACGACCGCCAGCCCCGGGCGCCTGCTCGTCATGCTCTACGACCGGCTCGTGCTGGACCTCCAGCGTGCCGAGACCTGCCAGCGCGAGGGCAACAAGGCCGGCGCCGGCCCGCACCTGGTGCACGCCCAGGAGATCGTCCACGAGCTCGCCGCCACGCTCGACCTCGAGGCATGGGACGGCGCACGCCAGCTCATGAGCGTCTACATGTTCCTGCTCACCGAGCTGATGTCCGCGAACGTCGCGGGCGACGCCGACCGGACCGCCGCGTGCCGCGAGCTCGTCGAGCCTCTGCGCGACGCGTGGTTCCAGGCCGCCCAGGAGGTCGCCGCCACGTCGACGCCGCTCGAGGTCGTCGCCCGCCCCGCCGGGGCCCTCGGGGTCGGCTGATGGGGGCCGTGATGACGACCGAGCAGCGCTGGGACGCGGCCTGGGAGGCCGCACTCGCCCAGCTGGAGCTGGACGTCGAGGTCGCCGAGCGCATGCTCGCGCACGACCACGTGCCGCAGCCCGCCGACCCGTGGGCCCCGCCGACGAACCTCGGCCCGCTCCCCGCGGAGCTCGCCGACCGCGCCCGCGCCCTGCTGGGCCGCCAGCTCGAGGTGGGCCGCCGGCTCGCCGAGGCCGCGCTCCTCGCCAAGCGCCACGGGCAGGTCGCCCAGGCGATGCGCGCCGTGCCGCCCTCGGTGCCCGTCTACATCGACACCCCGGCCTGACCCCCCGCTGACCCCCGGCCGGCACCCGGCTGACCCCCGGAGGGGTCACCCGACCGGCCCTGCGCCCCGACGTCGGGCCGTCACCCGACCGGGTGATCTGCCTGTGGCGACGCGATCGGGGCCGCGAAAACCTCTCACACGCTCCGGCGCCCGACCGATGGGCAGACCGAGCACGGATCGCTCACCCCGAGGCCACGGACCGGCCGCCCGGCACCGCACAGGCAGGGACGACCGTGTTCGACTCCGTGAGCTTCGTCGCCATGAACAGCGCACTCGACGGGCTGTCGATGCGCCAGCGCGCCATCGCGGACAACATCGCGAACATCCAGACGCCGGGCTTCCAGGCGAAGGTCGTGTCCTTCGAGGACTCCCTCGCCGGCGCCGTCCGCGAGGGCACCGGCGCCGCCCTCCCCACCGTGAGCCGGTCGATGGCCCCCACGCGCGAGGACGGCAACAACGTCAACCTCGACACCGAGACGCTGCTCAACATCGAGACGAACCTGCGCTACCAGCTCGCGACGCAGGCGATCAACGGGCAGTTCACGTCCGTCCGCACGGCGATGAGGACGAACTGACATGGCCATCTTCGGTGCCATCGGCGTGGCCGGCAGCGGGATGACCGTCTACCGCACCTGGCTCGACGCGATCAGCGACAACCTCGCGAACCTCAACACGGTCCGCAGCACCGACGAAGCCGCCTTCCAGGCCCGGTACGTCGTGGCCGAGTCGGTCCAGGGCGGCGACGGCGGAGCCCGCGTCTCCGGCGTGCTGTTCGGCAACGCCGAGGGCCGCCTCGTCTACGAACCCACCAACCCCCTGGCCGACGAGGAGGGGTACGTCCGCTACCCCGACATCGACATGTCGAGCCAGATGACCCAGCTGATCATGGCCCAGCGCGGCTACCAGGCGAACGCTGCGGTGGTCGACCGGGCCCGTGAGGCCTACAACGCCGCGCTGCAGATCGGACGTGCATGATGTCGATCTCCCCCATCTCCGCGCTGTCGGCATACCTGCCGACGCAGGCGACCTCGTCCGCCTCGGCGCTGTCGGCCCTGGCCGCGTCGCAGGCCGGTGGCGCCTCGGCCGCCTCCGCGACGGGCTTCACGGACATCGCCGGCGCGATCGAGTCGCTCCAGGCGGCGCAGTCGCGGTCCAGCGACCTCGCCATCAAGGCGGTCACGGGCGACCTCGACGACGTCCACGACTACACGATCGCCTCCGCGCAGGCGGCCGTGCAGCTCGAGCTCACCGCCGCGGTGCGTAACAAGGCCGTCGAGGCGTTCACCGAGATCATGAGGATGCAGGCCTGATGCCCGCTCAGATCAGCGGCCTCCTCGGCCGGCTCCAGTCGACGATCCGCGAGTTCACGGTCGCCCAGCGGACCCTGTCGATCATCGGCGTGGCCGTCGTCGTCCTCGGCGCGATGGCCCTGTCGTCGTGGGTCAGCCGGCCCACGATGGCGCCGCTGTACGCGAACCTGTCCGCCGCCGACGCGAGCGCGATCGTCGACCACCTCGAGTCCTCGGGCGTCCCCTACGACCTGACCGACGGCGGCAGCACCGTCCTCGTGCCGGCCGACAAGCTCTACTCGATGCGCCTGGAGATGGCCTCGTCCGGTCTGCCGACGGCGTCCGAGGGCGGCTACTCGCTCCTGGACGACATGGGCATGACGTCGAGCGACTTCCAGCAGCAGGTCACCTACCAGCGGGCCCTCGAAGGCGAGCTCGCCCGGACGATCTCCGCGATCGCCGGCGTCGAGGAGGCCTCGGTGCGTCTCGCCCTCCCCGAGGACAGCGTCTTCGTCGACGAGACCCCGGACCCGACGGCGTCGGTGTTCGTCCGGACCACGCCCGGCACGATCATGGACTCCGCGAAGGTCGAGTCGATCGTCCACCTCGTCTCCGCCGGCATCGAGGGCATGTCGCCCACCGACGTCGCGGTCATCGACGCCGACGGCCGCGTGCTCTCCTCGGTCGGCGGCAGCGCCACCACCGGCACGGGCATGCGCGACGGGCAGACGAGCGAGTACGAGGGGCGCCTCGCGGCGAACCTGCAGTCGATGCTCGACCGGCTCGTCGGCGTCGGCAACGCGGTCGTCACCGTGACCGCCGACCTCGACTACGACCAGATGGTCCGCACCACCGAGACCCAGACGACCGACGCGGAGCTCCCGCCGCTGTCCGAGTCCACCGCGACCGAGGAGTACACCGGTGCCCCCGCGGGTGACGCGGGCGTCCTCGGCCCCGAGGGCGGCGCGATCACCGACACCGGCACCTCGGGTGAGTACCGCAGCGAGACCAGCACCGTGAACAACCCGGTCAACACCGTCGTCGAGCAGGTCACCACGGCGCCCGGCAGCGTCCGCCGCCAGTCCGTCGCCGTCGTGGTCGCCCAGAGCGCCTCGGAGGCCATCGACCTCGGCGAGCTCGAGGCCGCGGTGGCCGCCGCGGCGGGCATCGACGCCGAGCGCGGCGACCTGGTCTCCGTGACGCGCATGCAGTTCGACACGTCGTCCGCCGAGCGGGCCCAGGAGGCTCTCGCGGCCGCCGACGAGCAGGCGTCGAAGGAACGCACCGCCGAGCTCATCAAGACCGGCGGCATCGGCGGCGGCATCCTGCTGGCGCTGCTCGTCGCCGTCATCCTCGGGATCCGGGCGAGCCGCCGGGCCAAGCGCGAGGCGCTGGACCTCGGTGAGCTCGAGCTCCTCGAGATCCGCAAGGCCGAGGCGCTCGAGGCCGTCGCGGCCGCCCGCGCCCTGCCCGCCGCCGTCGAGATCACCCCGGACCCCGCCACCGGCCGGCGTGAGGACATCATGGCGCTCGCTGCCGAGCAGCCCGCCGAGGTCGCCGAGGTGCTGCGCGGCTGGCTTGTGGGTGGTCGACGGTGATGACGACCCTCAGCGGCACCCAGAAGGCTGCGCTCCTGCTCATCCAGATCGGGCGCGAGCAGGCGGCGCGCGTCATGGCCAAGCTCGACGAGAGCGAGATCGAGGAGCTCACCGCGGAGATCGCGCGGCTCGAGCGCATCGACGCCGGCACCGCGCAGGCCGTGCTCGACGAGTTCTACGAGCAGTCGATCGGCGGCACCGGGCCCGCGACGCACGGCGGCCTGGGCTTCGCGCAGCAGGTCCTCGAGGCGTCCCTCGGGCGCGAGCGCGCCGCGGACGTCCTCGAGCGCCTCGCGACGTCGCTGCAGGGCCAGCCGTTCGAGTTCCTGCAGTACGCCGACGCACGGCAGGTCGTGTCCCTGCTGTCCGGCGAACACCCCCAGACCATCGCCCTCGTGCTGGCGCACCTGCGCCCCGACCACGCGTCCGCGATCATCACCGGCCTCCCGCCGGAGGCGCAGGCCGACGTCGCGCACCGCATCGCACTCATGGAGCGCGCCGCGCCCGACGTCGTCGCCGTCGTCGCCGAGAACCTCCAGCGCAAGGCGTCCGCCGTCCTCACGACGCAGGACATGGCCGCCGTCGGTGGCGTCCAGCCGCTCGTGGAGATCATCAACCGCACCGACCCCACCACCGAGAAGCTGATCCTCGAGGGCCTCGAGTCGCGCGACTCCTCGCTCGCGGAGGAGGTCCGCAGCCGGATGTTCGTGTTCGCGGACATCGTGCTGCTCGAGGAGCGCGCCATCCAGCTCGTGCTCCGCGGGGTCGAGACGTCGGTGCTCGCGACGGCCCTCAAGGGCGTCGAGGGCGAGGTGCGCGACAAGATCATGCGCAACCTGTCCGAGCGCGCACGGGAGAACCTCGACGAGGAGATGGACCTGCTCGGCCCGGTCCGCCTGTCGATGGTCGAGGACGCGCGGGCGTCGGTGGTCCAGGTCATCCGCCGGCTCGAGGAGTCCGGGCAGATCGTCATCCGCCGCGAGGGCGAGGACGAGTATGTCGCCTGAGCCCACCGCGGTCGTCTTCCGGCCCGCGCCCCTCACGTCCGGCGTCGCCGGTGCGTCGTCCGCGCACGTCGGCGCCTCCGGCGTCCCCGCGGGCTCGCTGGTCGCGGCCGGCCGGGACGACGACGAGCGCCGCACCGCCGGGTACGCGGGCGGGTACGCGGCCGGCTGGGCGGCCGGTGCACGCGCCGCCGCCGAGGCCGCGG
>JAEYXM010000148.1 GCA_023428465.1 Actinomycetes bacterium | reverse complement strand
GTCGTGCCAGCCGTAGCCGTACGTGCCGATCGAGGCGATGATCTCGGAGTCGGACGTGGGCGGGCCGCCGGTCACGGACTCGGTAGGTGCGGTCATCGTGTTCCTTCCACTGTCGCCGCTGGTGCGGGGCGCTGGTCGGGCAGGGTCGTGGGGATGTGCGTGGTGCACACGTGGCCGCCGGCGGCGAGCGTCGACAGGCGTTGCACGTGCACGCCGAGCAGGTCGGAGAAGGCGCGGGCCTCGGCCTCGCACAGCTGCGGGAACCGTGCGGCGACCGCCTGGACGGGGCAGTGCCCCTGACAGAGCTGCACGGCGCGGGCGCCGGGCAGGGGTCGGACGGACGCGGCGAAGCCGTCACTCGACAGCCCCGCGGCGAGCGCGCCGACGCGCTCGATGACGTCCTCCCCCGCGGCGGCGACGGCGGCGGCGTGCCGACGCGTGAGGTCGGCCACGCGCTCGTCGGCGAAGCGGCGCAGCGCGTCGTCGCCGCCGAGCGAGGCCACGAACTCGAGGGCCTGGCCCGCGAGGTCGGAGTAGGCGGTGCTGAGCGCCGCCTGGCCACGCGACGTCGCGACGTAGCGTCGCGCGGGACGTCCGCGGCCGGCACGGCCCGGCGTCGGGCCGGTGTGCTCGACGATCTCGCCCGCGGTGACCAGGGCGGCGACGTGCCGGCGGACGCCTGCGGTGGTCAGCTCGAGGTCGGCCGCCAGCTGCACGACGGACACGGGCCCCTCCTCGACCACGAGGCGGAGGATGCGGCTGCGCGTGGAGGAGTCGAGGTCGGTCGCCTCGGCCATCGGTCCGACGACGCCGGGCACGGCTACGGGCACCTCTCACCTCCTCGGGGCGTGATCTCGGTCCACCCCGCGGAGCGCGGGTCGCGGACGGGACGACACATCATGTGCGGCACGGGGATGCCGTCGATATAGGCAACAGTGTCGTTGCTGAAATACTTCCGCGCAACGAAGGGCACCCTCACCCAGGGCACGACGCGCGCGGCCCTAGACTTCCCCCGATGTCCGAGTCCCCCGCCGTCGCCGTGTCCGGCCTGGTCAAGCGGTACCGCGGCCGCGCCGTCGTCGACGGGCTCGACCTGGTCGCCGCCCCCGGCGCGGTCACCGCCGTCCTGGGCCCCAACGGCGCGGGCAAGACCACGACGGTCGAGTGCTGCGAAGGCCTGCGCCGGCCCGACGCCGGCACGGTGCGCGTGCTCGGCCTCGACCCCGCACGCGACGGTGCGGCGCTGCGCCCGCGCGTCGGCGTGATGCTGCAGGACGGCGGCCTGCCCGCCGCGGTGCCCGCAGGCCAGGTGCTCCGACACATCGCGCGGATGTACGCCCGGCCGCAGGACCCCCGCGACCTGACCGCCCGGCTCGGCCTGGGCGCCATCGCACGCACCCCGGTGCGCCGGTTGTCCGGCGGCGAGCGGCAGCGCCTCGCCCTCGCCGTGGCGGTCGTCGGCCGGCCCGACGTGGCCTTCCTCGACGAGCCGAGCGCCGGCCTCGACCCGCAGGCGCGCATCGCCGTGTGGGACCTCGTCCGGGGTCTGCGCGACAGCGGCGCGGCCGTGATCCTGACCACCCACCTCATGGCCGACGCCGAGGCGCTCGCCGACCACGTGGTCGTCGTCGACGCCGGGCGCGTCGTCGCCCACGGCACCGTCGACGAGCTCACCGGCGCACGCGACGACATCGAGGTCACCGTCCGCGGCACCGTGCCCGACGACGCGGAGGCCTCCCTCGCCGCAGCCCTCGCCGCGGCGCTCGACGCCCTGCCCGGCGCCGATGCGGCGCCCGAGGTCACCCGCACCGGTCCCGGCACGCTCGAGGTGCGGGCCACGCCCGACCCGCGCGTCCAGCACGCGGTCACGGGCTGGGCGCTGGACGCGGGCCTCGTCGTCGACCTGCGACCCACCCGCCGCACCCTCGAGGACGTGTTCCTCGACCTCACGGGCCGGAGCCTGAGATGACCGCCGCACCCGTGCACCGGCGCGTGCTCGCCCAGGCGGCCTTCGAGGTGCGCGCCGTCGTCCGCAACGGCGAGCAGCTGCTCCTCACGCTGGTCCTGCCGGTGCTCCTCATGGTGCTCGTCGCGCGCACGGACGTGGTGCGCCTCGACTCGGCCGACCGGATCGCCGTCGTCGCGCCCGGGGCGATCGCGCTCGCCGTCCTCTCCACCGCGTTCACCTCCCAGGCCATCGCGACAGGATTCGACCGCCGCAGCGGCGTCCTGCGCCTCCTCGCGACGACCCCGCTCGGCCGGAGCGGGCTCCTGGCCGGGAAGGTGCTCGCGGTTGTCGCGGTCGAGGCGGGCCAGGTCGCCCTGCTCGGCGGGATCGCCGTGGGGCTCGGCTGGCGGCCCGAGGGGCTGGGCGCGGCCGCGCTGCTCGTCGTGCTCGGCACAGCCGCGTTCGTCGGGCTGGGGCTGCTCGTGGCAGGGATCCTGCGGGCCGAGGCCGTCCTCGCCGTCGCGAACCTCGTGTGGGTCCTGCTGCTCGCGGGCGGCGCCGTGCTCCTGCCGGCCGACCAGCTCCCCGCGCCGATCGCCGCTGTGGCGCGCCTGCTGCCGTCCGGCGCACTGGGCGAGGGCCTGCGCGACGCCGCGACCGGCGCAGGGCTCGATCTGGGGGCCGTCGTCGTCCTGCTGGTGTGGGCCGTCGGCTCGGGCGCGCTCGCCGCGCGGTACTTCCGCTGGGAGTGACCCGTCCGGTCGCGGCCCGGCCGGTGACGACACGGCCACGCGCAGCGCGTCCGGGGCGGGTCACCGCCGGACTACGGTAGGGGCCGTGAGCACCGCGCCTGCCGACGTGACGACCGCACCACCGACCGGCGTCGGCCCCTGGGTGCGTCGCCTCGCCTGGGCGAACCTCGTCGCGCAGATCGGCATCATCGTCACCGGCGGGGCCGTGCGGCTCACCGGCTCGGGCCTCGGGTGCTCGACCTGGCCCCAGTGCGAGCCCGGCGAGTTCACCCCGCAGTTCCACGAAGAGACACCGGCCCACGCGTTCATCGAGTTCGGCAACCGGACCCTCACCGGCGTCCTGGGCGTCATCGCGCTCGCCCTGGCCGTTGTCGTGTGGCGCGAGCGAGGCCTGCCGGGCTGGTACCGCCGTCTCTCGGTCGTCCCGCTCGTCGGCGTGATCGTGCAGGCCCTCATCGGCGGGCTCACGGTCTGGATGCACCTCCACCCCGCCGTCGTCGGCGTGCACATGCTGGTCTCGCTCGCGCTCGTCGCGGCGTCGACCATCCTGATCTCCCGACGGCCGGGCGCGGCGCCACGGGTCGCCCTGGACGCCGCAGCGGGGCGTCTCGTCGACGCCCTGTGCGCGGTGGCCGTCGTCCTCATGGTGCTCGGCATCGTCACCACCGGTGCGGGACCCCACAGCGGCGACGACGAGCTCGCCGCGCGGTACGCACTCGACCCGGTGCTTGCCGCCAAGGTGCACGCCGGAGCGGTGTGGCTCTTCTGCGCCCTCCTGCTCGCGACCCTGTGGGTCCTGCGGCGCAGCCGCAAGGTCGGGCCGGATGCCCTGCGTCCCTGGTGGGTCCTCCTGGGCGCGACACTGCTCCAGGGCGCCATCGGGTACGTCCAGTACTTCACGGGGCTGCCGGAGGTGCTCGTCGGTATCCACCTGCTCGGCACCGGCATCCTCGCCGCGTCCCTCGCGTGGGCGCGCGCGGGCGTCGTGCCGCCCGGACTGCTCCGCGCGTCGGAGCAGTCCGAGAACCTGCCCCCCGCGTAGTCGCGGTCAGACCTCGCGCAGCCCGGTCCAGCCCCGCGCGCGGTTCGCCTCCGCCGCGAGCACACCGACGACGGTCGACGGGTTGCGCACCTGCCCGGCCAGGATCGCGTCGACGACCGCGGCGAGCGGGAACCAGCGCGCGACCATGTCCCGCTCCTCAGCCTCCCGG
Source organism: Actinomycetes bacterium (assembly GCA_023428465.1). Taxonomy (GTDB): domain Bacteria; phylum Actinomycetota; class Actinomycetes; order Actinomycetales; family Cellulomonadaceae; genus Actinotalea. The sequence goes on along the minus strand of JAEYXM010000148.1, from coordinate 13,662 downwards.
GCGTGGCGCTCGTCGTGCGGGACGTTCGACAGGTCGCGTGCGAGGTACACCCGCAGGCTCTCGTCGCTGCTGCCCGGCGTGTTCAGGTACTCGGCGAGCAGCCACCACGACCCCGCGACGAGGTCGGCCTCCTCCATGAGCTCGCGCTTCGCGGCCTCGAGGGGATCCTCCCCCGGCACGTCGAGCAGTCCCGCCGGCGGCTCCCACAGCTCCGCCCCGGCGGGGTGGCGGTACTGGTGGACCAGGAGCACGTTGTCGTCCTCGTCGAGCGCGATGATTGCGACGGCGCCGGGGTGCCGCACGAACTCGCGCGTCACCGTCCCGGAGTCCCCGAGCTCGACCGTCTCCCGGACGACGTCCCAGATCATCCCGCGGTGCACGACCCGCGAGTCCAGCACCGGCTTGTCGACGCGCCGGTCCGCCGGGCCGGAGGTCACGAGGCGGCCCCGTCCGCGCCCGAGCGGCGGTCCAGCGCGGCGCGGATGAGACCGGCGAACAGCGGGTGGGCGCGCGTGGGCCGCGACTGGAACTCCGGGTGCGCCTGCGTCCCGACGTAGTACGGGTGGACGTCCGGCGGGAGCTCGACGAACTCGACGAGTGACCCGTCGGGCGACGTGCCCGAGACGACGAGGCCGGCCTCCTCCAGCTGACCGCGGTAGGCGTTGCTCACCTCGTAGCGGTGACGGTGACGCTCGCTGACGCGCTCGCTGCCGTAGGCCTTCGCCGTGACGGTGCCCGGCGTGATGACGGCGTCGTACGAGCCCAGGCGCATGGTGCCGCCCATGTCGCCGCCGCCCTCGACGATCTCGAGCTGCTCCGCCATCGTCGCGATGACGGGGTGCTCGGTGCCCGGGTCGAACTCCGACGAGGACGCGCCCTGCAGGCCCACGACGCTGCGCGCGTACTCCATGACCATGACCTGCAGACCGAGGCAGATGCCGAGCGTCGGGACACCGCGGGTGCGCGCCCAGGTCAGCGCGCCGATCTTGCCCTCGACGCCGCGCACGCCGAAGCCGCCCGGCACCAGGACCGCGTCGACACCGGACAGCATGCGATCGGCCGCCTCCGGGGTGGCGCAGTCGTCCGAGGCCACCCAGCGGATCTTCACGCGCGCGTTGTTGGCGAAGCCACCCGCTCGCAGTGCCTCGGAGACCGACAGGTATGCGTCCGGCAGGTCGATGTACTTGCCGACCAGCGCGACCTCGACCTCGTGGGCGGCGTTCTGCACGACACGCGTCACGCGGTCCCACGCCGTCCAGTCGACGTCGCGGAACGGCAGGCGCAGGCGCTGCACCACGTACGCGTCCAGTCCCTCGCGGTGCAGGACGCGCGGGATGTCGTAGATGCTCGGCGCGTCGGCCGCGGTGACGACCGCCTCGACGTCGACGTCGCAGAAGAGCGCGATCTTGCGCTTGGTGGAGTCGGGGAGCTCACGGTCCGCGCGCAGGACGAGCGCGTCCGGCTGGATACCGATCGACCGGAGCGCGGCGACCGAGTGCTGCGTCGGCTTGGTCTTCAGCTCCCCGCTCGGGGCGAGGAACGGCACGAGCGAGACGTGCAGGAAGAAGACGTAGTCGCGGCCGACGTCCTGGCGGACCTGGCGGGCGGCCTCGATGAAGGGCAGCGACTCGATGTCACCGACCGTGCCGCCGATCTCCGTGATGATCACGTCGACGTCAGGGCCCGCCTGTGCGCGCATCCGGGACTTGATCTCGTCCGTGATGTGCGGGATGACCTGCACCGTGTCACCGAGGAACTCCCCGCGCCGTTCCTTGGCGATGACCGTCGAGTAGATCTGCCCGGTGGTCACGTTCGCCTGCGCCGACAGGGGCACGTCCAGGAACCGCTCGTAGTGCCCGATGTCGAGGTCCGTCTCGGCGCCGTCGCCGGTGACGAAGACCTCACCGTGCTGGAACGGGTTCATCGTGCCCGGGTCCACGTTGAGGTACGGGTCGAGCTTCTGCATCGTGACCCGCAGGCCCCGTGACCTGAGCAGACGGCCGAGGCTGGACGCCGTCAGGCCCTTGCCCAGAGAGGAGGCGACGCCCCCGGTGACGAAGATGTGCCGGGTCGTGTTGTCCGACCGCCCGGAGAGTCGATTCGCGCGCTCTGCCACGGGCTTCCACTCTACCCGACGGTCGGCGCGGACCCGGGCACAGGCTCGCCGTTGGCGCGTGGCTCTCGCACCGCGGACAGCAGCGTCCGGTCCGCGAGCCAGGTCGCACCCAGGACGACGACGCCGCACAGCACCGCGCCGCCCACGCCGGCGACCAGCGCGGTCACCCAGCCCGCCCCTGCGAACGCATCCGTGAGGACCCGGCCCGCGACCGCCCCGAGCGCCGCGGCGCCGACGGTGACCACCAGCGTGCGCGGCACGCCGGCCACCGTGTCCCGCCCCGCCGATCGGACGAGGGCCGCGAGGAGCGCAGCGCCGGCCACGAGCATGCCGACAGTGCTGGCGAGCCCCAGGCCCAGGAGTGCACCGACACGGTCCCGGTCCCCGTCCGTGAGCGCGAGGACGGCAACCGCGGCGCCCACGGCCGCGACCAGCCAGCCCGCAGCGGTCGCCGTCGCCGCGGCCCGGCCCCGGTGCAGCGCGTACAGGGCGCGCGACACGTGCAGGACGAGCGCGAAGCCCAGCAGCCCGGGGGCCATCCAGGACAGCCCGACCGCCATGCCCTCGACGTCCGTCCCGGCAGGGGTCACGTGCTCGAACACTGTCTGGACAGCGGGCGCGATGGCGACGAGGACGCCCGCGCCCAGCGCCGACACCCCGAGGACGAGGCGGGTGGTCGCAGCACCCAGGCGAGCGAACCCGGCGTCGTCCTTGATCGCGGCGCGCTCGGCCAGCCGCGGGAGGGTCGCGGTGGCGAGCGGGAAGGCGAGCACCGCGTAGGGCAGCACGTAGACCGCCTGCGTGTACTGGTAGACCGGCCACGTCCCGTCCGGGCCGTACCGGTTGGCGAGTGCCATCGTGACGAGGACGCTCGCCTGCTGTGCGACCAGGGCGCCGAGGCCCGCCAGCGCGAGGCTCCGCGCGCGGGCCGCCACCCCCTCGGGAAACCGCAGCGTCGGGCGCAGCCGCACCCCGAGGCGTCGCACCGGCACCAGCAGCGGCAGGCTCATCACCGCGACGCCCGCCGTCGTGCCCCAGCCCAGCACGGCGAGGGCACCGGCCGAGATGCTCGCCGGGTCCACCGCAGGGTCGGCGACCATGCGGCCGAACACGAGGAACGCGGAGATGACGACCAGGCTGTTGAGCAGCGGCGCGAACGCCGGCCAGAAGAACCGACGGTGGGCCTGCAGCACGCCCGTCAGGACGAGTCCGAGGCCGTAGAGCGGGATCTGGAGGGCGAACATCGCGAGCAGCCAGGCGGCGACCGTGATCTCCGCGTCGGACTCGCCGCGCATGACGAGCCAGACGATCGGCCGGGCCGCCACCGCGACGACCACTGCGAGCGGGACGAGAACGGCGAGGGTCCAACCGAGGAAGGCCGACGCGATCCGGTCGACGTCCTTGCGGACGGCCGCAGCGATCGGCGCGGCGAGCAGCGGCACGACGACGCTCGCGAGCGCGCCGCCCGCCACGACCTCGAAGAGGACGTTGGGCAGGGTGTTCGCGGAGTTGTAGGCGTCACCAAGGCTCGTCGGCCCGACCTCGGAGGCGTTCGTGAGCCACCGCACGAAGCCGACGACGCGGCTCGCCACGTTCACCAGCGCGATCATCGCCGCGGCACCGGCCAGGCCCCCGACGACCTGGCGGAGCCTCACGGGAGGGTTCCCTCCGCCTCGACGGGCCCCGGAACGGCCGCGTCGACCGGGCCGGACGCCGGGACTGCCGGCCGCCGCCCCCACGCGTCGATCGACCGCAGCACGGGAGTGCGCTCGATGACGCGCGTGAAGCTGACCTTCTCGCTCGCGAGCGTCAGGCCCAGGACGGCGCCGAGCACGCCCAGCCGCGCGGGCCGCGGCGCGGCCACGACGACCGCCGTGCCGAGGGCGGCGCCGAGCGCGTTCGCGCCGCCGTCGCCGAGCATGTCGCGCTCACCCAGGTCACGTCCGATCGCCGCCCCGACGGCGCCGAGGCATGCCCCGGCGATCGGGCCACCAGCGGTGGGCAGCAGGGCCAGCGCGCCGGCCGATCCCGCCTTGAGCGCGCGGCCTGGCCGCAGGTCGAGGAGGTTGAGCAGGTTCGCCGACGCTGCGATCAGCGCGCCGGACGTCAGGACGTCCAGGCTCTGCGTCACGGCGGGGACTCCTCCACGGCCCGCCCCGGCGCCGCGGCCCCCGCCCACGATCGCCGCGGCCACCAGTCCCGTCACCCCGATGCCCAGCACCTTCAGGCCCCCGGTCGTGAGCTCCCCGCGGGCCAGCGCACCGAGGTGCCCGCGGAGGCCCTTGCGCACGGCCGTCGCGTCCTCCGTGAGGTCGTCGACGAGCCCGAAGGCACCGGCCCCCGTGACGGCGACGGCACCGGCGACGCCGGCCGGCCCGCCGGCTGCGAGAGCGCCGACGGCGAGGGCGGCCGAGACCGCCGGACCCTCGAGGAGGCTGATCGGCTCGCCCCGGTGGTTCGTCCGCGTCCAGCGGGGGTCGCCGTCCGGCACCAGGCGGTCACCCGTGCGCCGCGCGGCGGCGCCCGTCGCGGCGGCGAGCCCGGCGGCGACGACGCTTCGCAGGGCGCTCACCCCTGTGCACCCTCCGGTGCAGCCGGGTCGCCGGTGCCCGCAGGGTCGGTGGCAGCGGGGTCGGTGGCAGCGGGGTCCGTGGCAGCGGGGTCCGACCCGTCCGTTCCGGACCCGTCCCCGCCCGGGGCGATCCCGTCGTCCGGCGTGAGGTCGTCCTGCGGGGGCTTGAGCACGGTGCGCGGGGGCACGGCGGCCGTCGCGTCGCCGTCGGGCCCGTAGTGACCCGCCTTGCCGTCGATGTTCTGAGCGAGCGCGAGGGGCACGCCGACCTCGCCGACGAGGAACTGAACGTACGCGACGGTGCTCACCGCCCGCTGCGTCATGTCGTCGCTGCGCAGCCGTGCCAGGACACCGTCATCGGCGAGGCCGTAGCCGGCCACCACGACGCCCTCGGACCGGTGGTCCGCTGCGAGCGCGATCTCGACGATCGCGTCCTCGGTCTCGCGCAGCACCGTGGTCTCGTCGTCGGTCGGCCCGCTCGTCGCGTCGGCGGACGGAACCACCTCCGGGCGGTCCGCGTCCGGGCCGACGATGACGACGATCGCGTCGGCCGGTGCGGTGATCGTCTCCTCGGCCTCGACGAGACCGCCGTCGACGAGGAGCTGCAGGACCACGCGTGCGTCCTCGCTGAGGGCGTCCGCCCCCGTGTCCTCGCGTCCGGTCAGGGCCTGGACGAGCGCCTCGGCGAGCTCGCCCGAGGTACCGGCGTCCACGGCCGGGGCAGGGTCGAGGTACTCCATGATCGAACCAACGAGGGCCCGCCGGTAGCTCGACCGGGTGGGGTCGGTCCACTCGCCCAGGACGCGGACGGTCGCGGACACCGTGGCACCGGACTCGGCGAACCGGTCCGCGACGTCCCGGACGACCGCGTCGCCCGCGTCACCGACCTCGACGATCGCGATGCGGCGTCCCTCGAGGGTCCCCGCGAGCAGATCCGGTGCCACGGCCGCGAACGCGTCCTGGCTGTCCGCGAACTCGGCCTGGGACGCCGCCAGCTGGGTGCGCAGGTCCGACGCGCTGGCGCGCAGGTCGTCCACCTCGCCCGTGAGCGTGTCGCCGATCGCCTCCTTCAGAGGCCCGGCGCCGAGCACGATGCCCACGGCGAGCGCCAGGAACACCGAGATCAGCGAGACCAGGTGGTAGCGGAAGTCGATCACGAGGTCCTCCTCATCGGGGCGCTCATGCGCCACCGCCGAACACGTTGCCCAGGGACGACCACACCGAGTCGAGCCAGGCGCCGAACAGGCCGAGCACCGTCTGCCCCGCGGCAGTCGAGGCGATCGCCGCCGAGAGGGCGACCAGCCCGGCCAGTCCGAGCCATGCGAGCTGCCAGTTGGAGATCCGCTGGCGGTACAGACGCGAGACGCCCTTGGCGTCGACGAGCTTCCCACCGACGCGTAGGCGCGTGAGGAACGTGCTCGCCATACCGGACCGCCCCTTGTCGAGGAACTCGACGAGCGTGGCGTGCGTCCCCACCGCCACGATGAGCTCGGCGCCCTTGTCGTCGGCGAGGAGCATCGCGATGTCCTCGCTCGTTCCGGTCGCAGGGAACACGACGTGCGGGACCCCGAGCGCCTCGACGCGCTCGACGCCGGGCGCACGGCCGTCCCGGTAGGCGTGGACCACGATCTCCGCGCCGGAGGTCAGGGACTTGTCCGACACGGAGTCCATGTCCCCGACGATCATGTCCGGCTTCCAGCCGGCCTCGAGGATCGCGTCGGCGCCGCCGTCCACGCCGATGAGTACCGGGCGGTACTCCTTGATGTACGGGCGGAGGGTGACGAGGTCCTCCTTGTAGTGGTAGCCGCGCACGACGATGAGCGCGTGCCGCCCGTCGAGCTCCGTCGAGATCTCTGGCACGCCGACACCATCGAGCAACAGCTCTCGCTCGCGTCGCAGGTAGTCCATCGTGTTGGCCGCGAAGGCCTCGAGCTGGGTCGACAGCCCGGCTCGCGCCTCGTCCAGGGCGGCGGCGACGGTCGCGTCGTCCTGCACCGTGCCCTCGGCAACGACGCGGTCCTCGGCCCGTACCGTGCCGCCGTCGAGGACGACCTCCTGGCCCTCGAGGAGCGTGAGGACGTCCGGGCCCAGGTCGTCGATCAGGGGGACACCGGCGCCGACGAGGATCTCCGGCCCGAGGTTGGGGTAGCGGCCCGACGTCGACCGGGCGGCGTTCAGCACCGCCATCGGTCGGCAGGCGACCAGTGCCTCGGCGGACACGCGGTCGATGTCGAGGTGGTCGATCACGGCGATCTCACCGGGACGCAGTCGTTTTGTCAGGTTCTTGGTCCTGCGGTCGACACGGACGATCCCGGTGATGCCGACGTCAGCGGGCGCGGAACGGCGCGGGCGCGCGAAGAGTCTCATCGTGGTCTATCGTCCCACGGTCGAGCGCTCGAGAAGTTCGGCTGCGTGACGGAGCGCGGTCGCCGAGTCCTGCGAACCGGACAGCATCCGGGCGAGCTCGCTCACGCGCTCGGGGCCCGTGACGACCGAGACATCGGACGCTGTGACGACCTCGCCCCCGTCCTTGCGGACCACGACGTGCGTGTCGGCGAACGCGGCGACCTGGGCCAGGTGCGTGACGACGACGACCTGGGCCTGGCGGGCCAGCTCGGCGAGCCGCCGGCCGACCTCGACGGCCGCCTTGCCGCCGACGCCCGCGTCGACCTCGTCGAACACGAAGGTCGGGGGGCGGGTCGCGCCGGAGCCGGGCGCGGTTGCGAGCGCGACCTCGATCGCGAGCATGACACGGGACAGCTCACCGCCGGACGCCCCCTGCCCGAGCGGCAGCGCCGGCGCCCCCGCGTGCGCGGCGAGGCGCATCTCGACGTCTTGTGCGCCCCACGGGCCGAGGTCCGTGGGCGTCACGACGACCTCGAGGCGCGCGGCCGCCATCGCCAGGCCCGACAGCTCTGCGGTGACCGCCTCGGCGAGGCGCTCGCCGGCCGCCGCGCGGCCGGCTCCGAGGGTGGCCGCCGACGCGGCGAGCTCCTCCTCCAGGGCCGCGAGGCGCTCGCGCACCTCCGCGGTCCGGTCCTCCCCCTGGTCGAGCTCGACGAGCCGCAGCCCGGCCGACGACGCCCAGGCGAGGGCGTCGTCGACCGTCCCGCCGTGCGCGCGTGCGAGCGACGTCAGCTGTGCGCGGCGCTCCTGCACCGCGGCGAGGCGTGCCGGGTCGGCTTGCACGCGGTCCGCGTAGCGGGCGAGCTCGGTCCCGACGTCGGCGAGCGCGTACTCCACCTCGGCGAGACGCTCCGCGAGCCCCCGCAGCTCCTCGTCGTGGCGTGCGACTGGCTCGATCGCCCGTCGCGCCGCATCCACGAGGGCGGCCGCGCCATCGGCGTCGAGGCCGTCGTCGGAGCCGGACACGGCGATGTGCGCCGCGGCCGCAGCGGTGCGCAGGTCCTCGGCGTGGCCGAGGCGCTCGGCCTCGGCTGCCAGCTCCAGGTCCTCCCCCGGCTGGGGGTCGACCCGCTCGACCTCGGCGAGCCCGAGGCGGAGGAGCTCCGTCTCACGCGCGCGGTCCTGGGCGTGGTCCACGAGCTCGGTGAGCTCGGCGGCGAGGCGCTGCCGCTCGGCCCACGCCGCACGGTAGTCGTCGAGAACGGCACCGTGCTCCGGTCCCGCGAACGCGTCGAGCGCGGCGCGCTGGCGTACCGGCGACCTCAGTCGCGCCTGGTCGGCCTGTCCGTGGACGGTGACGAGGTGCTCGGCCAGCTCGGCGAGCACCGCCTGCGGGACGGTGCGTCCGCCCAGGTGGGCCCGTGACCGCCCGGCGGCCGCGACGGTCCGCAGGACCGTGAGCACACCGTCGTCCAGCTCCGCGCCGGCCTCGACGGCGCGCAGCGCGGCCGGAGACGTGGGGTCCACGACGAAGCACCCCTCAGCGATCGCGAGCTCGGCTCCGACCCGCACCCGCGCCGCGTCGGCACGCCCGCCGAGCAGGAGCGCCAGGCCGGTGAGGAGCATCGTCTTGCCCGCGCCCGTCTCCCCCGTGATCGCGGTCAGGCCCGGCCCGAGGGGCACGCGCGCCGCGGCGATGACACCGAGGTTCTCGATCCGGATCTCCTCGATCACCGGCGGTCCTTGCCGTCCCGGTCCTCTCCGGACCACGAGCCGTTGGGCACCCGCCCGCGCCATCCGGCGACCGGCAGGTCGAAGCGGGACACGAGCCGGTCGGTGAAGGGCGCCGGCGTGAGGCGGGCGAGACGGACCGGCGAGGCACCGCGGCGGACCTCCACGCGCGTACCCATGGGCAGGTCGACCGTGCGGCGCCCGTCGCAGCTGAGGATCCCCGGGCTGACGGATCGCGTGAGGACCTCGACCGCGATGACCGACGACGGCCCCACGACGAGCGGCCGCGCGAACAGGGCGTGCGCGGACACCGGGACGAGGAGCATCGCATCGACGTCGGGCCACACCACAGGACCGCCCGCCGAGAAGGCGTGGGCGGTGGAGCCGGTGGATGTGGCGAGGACGACGCCGTCGCACCCGAAGGACGACAGTGGCCGTCCGTCGACCTCGACCACGACCTCGATCATCCGTGCGCGGTCGACCTTCTCGACGGTTGCGTCGTTCAGCGCCCACTCGTACGTGACCGGCATTCCGGGGCGCAGGACGCGCACCTCGATCGTGTTGCGCTCCTCGACGACGTACTGACCCTCTGCGAGACGCCCGACGGCCTCGGCGATGTCCTCACGCTCGGCCTCCGCGAGGAAGCCGACGTGCCCGAGGTTGAAGGCCAGCAGCGGCGCCGGGCTGCCGCGCGTGATCTCCGCGGCGCGCAGGATCGTGCCGTCGCCGCCCAGGACGACGACCATCTCAAGCTCGTCGAGCGGGACGCCGTCGTCCTCGGTGACGGCCCGGAGACCCGCGTCGCGTAGCGCCGTGACGACCTCGTCCGCGGCGCTCACCGCTTCGGGGCGACCGCTGTGCGTGATGACGAGGACGGGGCCCTTCACCGGACGCTCCCCTCGGTGCCGACGAGCACGGCGACGTCCTCGGCGACCGCCCGGTGCACGGCGCTGCGCACGCTCTGGCGCACGTCCTCCGCGCCCGCCTGCGCGACGTCGGTCCCTGCCGCAGCGGGACGCAGCCACAGAAAGTACTCGCGGTTGCCGGCCGGCCCGGGCAGGGTGCTGGGCACGACGGCGAGCACACCGGCGCCGAGCGTGCCGGCCGCGGCGGCCACGCGGTCCACCGCCTCCTCCCGCAGCGCGACGGAGTTGACGACGCCGGAGGAGCCGAGCCGGGTGCGGCCCACCTCGAACTGGGGCTTGACCATGAGAAGTAGGTGCCCGTCGTCGGCCGTCACCGCGAGGAGCGGTTCCAGGACGAGCGTGAGCGAGATGAACGACAGGTCGGCGACCACGAGGTCGACGGGGCCGGAGTCCACCGGGAGCGCCCGGACGTTGACTCCCTCCCGGACCGTGACCCGCGCGTCCTGGGCGACCTCCGGTGCCATCTGTCCGTGCCCGACGTCGACTGCGAGCACGTGCCGGGCGCCACGGGCGAGGAGCACCTGCGTGAAGCCGCCCGTCGAGGCACCGGCGTCGAGACAGAGGGCGCCCGCGACGCGCGGTGCAGTCCCGAGCGCCTCGAGCGCGTCGAGCGCGCCCGCCAGCTTGTGGGCACCCCGGGAGACGAAGCCGGGCTCGTCCGAGCCGGCGTCGACCGCCACCGTCGCGTCGTCCGCGACGGCCTGGGAGGGCTTGCGCGCGACCGTGCCGCCGACCCGGACCCGTCCGGACGCCACCAGCTCAGCCGCCCGCGTGCGGGACCTGGCCAGGCCCCGCCGGACGAGCTCGACGTCGAGACGCTCGGCCACCGCGGTCATCCGTCGGTCTCCGCGAGGCGCGCGGCGAGCGCGGCCTGCACCTGGTCGAACGCCGCGACGTGCCCACTGAGGGGCCGGTCGGCCAGACCCTCGAGCGTCGCCAGGGCAGCATCCACCGCGGGATCGCCGGTCGGTTCCGGGTTCTCCACGGCGTCTCCTTCGCTGCTCGTCGATCGCGCCCCACGCTACCGGTCCTGGGGCCCCGACCCCGGGACGTGCACAGATGTCAGAACGACGGGACGGTCGCGGCGTCGAGCCCCGGACCACCGGGCTCCGAGGCCGCCCATGATGCGGCGCAGGCCGCACGGATCCGGTCCAGCTGGTCCGTGCCGTCGCCGCCGAGCTCGAGCACGCCGTCCTGCGTGACGCGGGCGGCCGCTCCGCGGCAGACCCACCAGCCCTCGCCGTTGGGCTCGGGCGCGGGGTGGGCCTCGTGCAGCGTGCGAAGGTCGGCGCCGATGTACTGCGGACGCTGGGTCGCGGGCGCGAGCACCGCGTCCCGGCCCGTGCAGACCCCGGTGAGTACGAGGAGGCCGTCGAACCCCGCGGCGCGCGCGCCGCCGAGGTCGGTGTCGAGGCGGTCGCCGATGACGATGGGGCGGGTGGCGCCCCGCATGCGGACGGCCTGCTGGAACATCGCGGGCTCGGGCTTGCCCGCACTCACGGGCTCGACGCCCGTCGTGGTGACGACAGCGGCGACGAGGGTCCCGTTGCCGGGCGCGATCCCCCGCTCTTTCGGTTGTGTGAGGTCGCGGTTCGTCACGACGTAGCGGGCGCCGCGCCCGATGGCGTAGGACGCCTCCGCGAGGTCGTGCCAGCTGACGTCGGGCCCGAAGCCCTGGATGACCGCGTCCGGGCGGTCGTCGGCGGACGCGACCATCCGGTAGCCGGCCTCCCGGACAGCCGTGACCAGGCCGGGCCCGCCCACGACGAGCACGGACGCCCCCAGGCCGACGACGTCGCCGAGCAGCGCGACGGCGGTCTGCGCGGACGTCAGGACCTCGTCCGACTCTGCTGCGATGCCGAGGGAGCGGAGCTGGTCTGCCACCGTCCCTGGCTCGCGCGAGGCGTTGTTCGTCACGAACACGACACCCATCCCCGCGCTGCGGGCCGCCTGGAGACCGGCCGACGCGTGCGGGACGGGCTCGGGCCCCAGGTACACGACCCCGTCGAGGTCCACGAGCGCGAGGTCGTACTCCTCGGACAGCGGACGTGGGCTGGCGGTGAGCATCACGCGTCTCCCGTCCGTGCAGGGCTGCCGGTCTCCGGAGCGTCCCCGGTCGCAGCGCCCTCAGAGCTGACTGCGCCCTCGTCCAGAACGTCCTCCGGCACGTCGCCGTCGGCGGTCTCAAGCGCGAGGTCGAGCACCTCGATCTCCTCTGCGCCGAAAGCCTCGTCCGGGAGCGTGGCGAGAAGCGCGTCCGCCTCCGCTTCCCGCCCACAGGCCCGCAGCGCCTCGGCCCGTGCCTCGGTGACACGCCACCCCTGCGGGGGTACTGCGCGGCGCGGGGCCTCGGCATTGAGCGCAGCGAGCGCGGCCTCCGGCTGACCCAGGTCCAGTCGGGCGCCGGACACCACGAGCGCCATCTCCACCTGTGCTTCGACGGACAGGGCCCCGGCGTACTCCTCCGCCAGGGCAAGCGCGCGCTCAGGGCGTCCGAGTCCACGCTCGCAGTCCGCCATCACCGGCACGTGCTCGTCGGACCCGCTCAGCCGACGCGCCGTGCGGAGCTCACGCAGAGCCTCCGCGTAGCGACCCGTACGGTAGGCCGCAATTCCTGCAGCCTCGCGCACGACGTCGACGCGGCCCGCACGTCGCACGGCTTCCTGCGTGTGCGCGTACGCGAGCTCGGGGTCGTCATCGAGAAGCCGACCGGCCATGACGAGGTGACGCGCGACGACGTCGGCGTTGTCCTTCGCGAGCGTGCGGAGCCGGCTCCGGGCCGCTCGGTCAAGATCCGCAGGGGCCACGGCGTCCGGCAGCGCCGGCGCAGGATGCCGCGTCGACGCGCCGGGGACGCTCGACGTCTCCGGGTGCACGGACGAATCCTTCCGCGTCGGGTACTTCGACTGCCCCGACGACGCAGGCCGTCCAGAAGCTCCAGGCCGTCCAGAAGCTCCAGGCCGTCCGGAGACGCCAGGACGCCTGGAGGAATCCGGACGCCCAGAGGAATCGGCGCGTCCGAAGGAGCCGCGACGTCCGGCGTCCGCAGAGCCATCGGCTCGCCCGCGCTGAGACCCGCGGGGGCCTTCGCCCGCCCGCCGCACTCCGTCGTCACGACCGGGACGTCCCTGGCTGTCGCGGTCGAACCGCGCTTGGCCCTCACGGCCCGGCTGATCTGTGCTCTCACGGTCCGGCCGTGCTCTGCTGTCACGGCGGTCCGAGCCTCGAGTCGGCGCTCCGGAACCGGAACCGCCTGTGCGCCGCGTCGGCCTGCCGGCGCTCCCGCCCGCTCGAGGGCCTCGGGCGCCGTCGCGCCTCCGCGTTCCGCCGTCGTCGGGGGTTCGTCCGGCGCTCATCCGTCCTCCAGCACGCTCGTCATCGTCTCACAGGCCAACACGCAGTAGCTGCTGAGAAAGCAGAAAGGGCCGCCCCATAGGGGCGGCCCTTTCGGAAAGGTGTCCGGCGGCGCCCTACTCTCCCACACAGTGGCCCGTGCAGTACCATCGGCGCTGAAGGGCTTAGCTTCCGGGTTCGGAATGGAGCCGGGCGTTTCCCCTTCGCTATGACCGCCGTAACTCTATGGAGATGTCAATCAGTTCCCGACCGCATCTCGGGAACCGCACAGTGGACGCGTGCACAGCAAAGTTGTTGTTGTGTCAAGTCATCGGCCTATTAGTACCGGTCAGCTTCATGTGTCTTTAGTCCACACTTCCACGTCCGGCCTATCAACCCAGTGTTCTGCTGGGGGCCTCTCGGGGTAAACCCCATGGAAACCTCATCTTGAAGCAGGCTTCCCGCTTAGATGCTTTCAGCGGTTATCCCTTCCGAACGTAGCCAACCAGCCGTGCTCCTGGCGGAACAACTGGCACACCAGAGGTTCGTCCGTCCCGGTCCTCTCGTACTAGGGACAGCCCTTCTCAAGTTTCCTGCGCGCGCAGCGGATAGGGACCGAACTGTCTCACGACGTTCTA
>JAEYXM010000062.1 GCA_023428465.1 Actinomycetes bacterium | reverse complement strand
GCCCACGACAGCCCTAGCACCTCGCCGCGCCGCAGACCGAGCGAGATCGCGAGCATGAACGCGACGCCGTTCGGCTCGTTCTCCGCGGCGGCGAGGATGCGTCGCGCCTCGTCGACCGTCAGCGGCTCGATGTCGGGCGGGTCGTAGCGCGGCGTGTGGGCGAGGGCCACCGGATTGCGCGGGAGGCGCCGTCGTCGGACCGCGTCGTTGAGCGCCTTGTTGAGCGTTCGGCGAACGTGGTGGACGGTCCCTGCGTTGAGCCCGCTGGCGAGCATCACGGCGTACAGGTGCTCGATGTGCTCCGGCTGGAGCGCGTCGAGGCGGTGCTTGCCGATGGTCGGGTTGATGTGGCGGTAGACGTCGACCGTGTACCCGGACAGGGTGCTCGGCCGCACGCGAAGCGACGTCGCGCTCAGCCACTCCGTGAGCCAGGTTTCGAGCCGCGGCGAGCGGCCCGCCGGCAGCGCCGACTGGTCGGTCCTCTGACGCTCCAGCTCGCGGACCTTGCGGACCACCTCTGCCCGCGTGGCGCCCGTGCGCTTGCGCCGGTCGGGCGAGCCGTCGGGCCGGATACCCATCGTCACGAAGCCGTACCAGCGCCCGTCGTTGCCCTGGAAGATCGACGAGCGCTGGTTCCCGGCGCGGGTACCCATCGGGTCACGGCTCCTGCGCCCGCTGCTCGCGGCGGCACCGCTCGACGAAGTCGCTCAGGCAGTCGGCGGGCACGCGCCGCAGCCGCCCGATGTGGACGGTCTCGATCGCGCCGCTGTTGATGAGCTCGTACATGGTGCTGCGGCCCACGGACAGGCAACGTGCGGCGTCGGCGATGCTCAGCATGACTCGCGGGGTCGGGATGATCTCGATATCGGTCATGGCAGTTCTCCTTCGGTCGGGTTGGGTTGCGTTGGTCAAGGCCCGGCCACCGGTCCATCGGCGGACGACGGCGGCGCGGCGGTCAAGCGGCGCCGCCCTGGGCTGTGGAGGCAGGGGGCTCCGCCACCGCTGTGGATGCCCGCCGCGCAACGGCGCGGCCGGCGTAGGTTGCTGGACGACCCAGGCGAGCGGGCGTGGATTCGGGTGAGCACACGACACCAGGCTCGTCAGGGCGGATAGCCGAACCGATGACGAAATCGCGCAAAGGGCAGCCACCCGGTGACGGACGCGATGACGCTCCGGCCAGCGGCGGCCACGCACGTCGTCCACGGGTGTTGTTCACTCGTTTGGCGAGAGAGGTCCTGCGTCATATGGGAATGCGGGCGCCCGCGCTGCTCCCGGTCTTCCGGTCAGTGCTGCAACCTCCGCGGCTTCTGCGCGTGCTGACCGACGACGAGGCGCGAGGCGCGACCATCACCGACCTCGCGCGCGTGCTCGTCGTCGGCGTGCCCAACCGGGAGGCGGTCTACGACGCGCCCTGGGAGAAGAGCGAGCACGCGTCGAGAAGTTGATCGGATCGGCATGCTCGAACAGGGCCCTGCGGCACCTGGAATCGGCGCGATAGCTCGTCAACGTCGCAGCGACTCTTCTTGCACTTCGGCAACGCTGACGTGAGGGCCGGCGGCGTCGTGCGCTCAGGGCGCGACGTAGAAGACCTCGTCGACGTCGCATCCCTGTGGTGCGTAGTCGGCGTCGCGCGGTTCGTCGTAATAGCCGCCGCCGAGGCGGATGCTGCTGCCATCCGTGTAGGGCTTGCCGTTGTAGGTCAGGGTCGTGCCGTCCCACGTGGTCCGTGGTCGTTGGAAGATCGGCAGCAGGGTCTGGCCGAGCTCGTCGACGATCACGACACAGGAGTCGGACACCTTCAGGGTGCCCTCGAGAAGGGCGTCGTTACCGCCATCGCTGCTCGCGGCGACGTAGGCGACCGGTCCGCCCTCGACGATGCCCGTGCCGCCCTCGGGTCCTGAGCAGGCTGCCAGCACCAGCACGAGGACCGTCCCAGCCGTGAGCCTGACGGCGCCACCCAAACCTGGATGTCCCACGCGACGAGGCTACGCGTCACTGTGCGGCGCCCGGGGGGCATTCGCGTCCCGGTCAGCCGCTCGGCTCCGGTTGTCGGGACGGCCGTTGAGTGTCCTGCGAACCCGGTGCCGGTCGACGTCGCAGCAGAGGCGATCCGCGACGGCCCGGACGCTAGTGCCAGAAGAGTCATAGCTCTGGCCTTGTCGGCGTCAGGCACGCGCACCACCGTGTCAGCACCGCCTCGTAGCCTTCGACGCGGAAGAGGGAGGTGATCTAGATGGCCAAGCCGTCGAAGGCAGCGCTCTCGAAGGCCGGGAGCACGCTCGCATCCAAGGGATCGAGCAAGCCGGCCAAGTCCAAGGCCGGCTCGACTCTCGGGAAGGGCTGAGTACCGAGGTGGGCTCGGCCTACACCGGGCCCACCAACGAGCCGCACCCGAAGTTGCTCTGCTCCGATTCCGATGAAGCCCACGCAGCAACTCCTCGACAAGTCCGAGCCCGCCCGGGAAGTTGCTGTGCTTCAATTAGATGTGGCAGAGCGCAGCAAAATCGGCTCACGCGGCCCGGGCAGACCCTCCCGCTCCGAGATCTATGAGCGACTCGACGCCGCCATCGTCGAGGTCCGCGACCGTCTCGGCGGCCTGCCCTCCCCCGTTGAGGCCCGCGCGATCTGGGACGAGCTCTGGGTCCACGAGGCGCACAACTCGACGGCCATCGAGGGCAACACGCTCGTCCTGCGCGAGGTCGAGCAGCTGCTCCTTGAGGGCCGCGCGGTCGGCGATCGCCAGCTCGCTGAGTACATGGAGGTCAAGGGCTACGCCGACGCCGCCCGGTGGGTCTACGGCCAAGCGCTTGAGCCGACGCTGTACCAGCCCGAGGAGTTGCTGGCTCTCACGGAGATCCGGCACGTCCACCGGATGGCGATGGAGCCGGTCTGGGGCGTGAGCCCGCACCCGGATGCCCTGCCGGAGGAGTCCCCCGGCAGCTTCCGCCGCCACGACATCCACCCGTTCCCCGGAGGGATGCGCCCTCCGTCCTTCGCCCTGGTGGAGCCCAAGCTCCGCGACTGGCTCGACCAGGTGAACGCCATCCCCTCGGCCGACGGGCACCTGATGGAGAGACTGGCGCGCGCTCACGTGGGCTTCGAGCAGGTACATCCGTTCCTCGACGGGAACGGCCGGACCGGACGGCTTCTGCTGAACCTCATCCTCGCCCGGCTCGGGTACGCCCCGGCGATCATTCAGAAGCGCGAACGACCGCGCTATCTCCAGGCGCTGCGGAAAGCGGACGAGGGCAACGACGGTCCGTTGGCCGAGCTCATCGCGCGCGCCGTCCTGGACAATCTCTACCGCTTCGTCGTTCCCGCACTGGCCGGCCCTGCCCGCCTCGTGCCCCTGGCCGCACTGGAGACGCCGCAGGTCAGCCGGATCGCCCTGCGGAACGCCGCCCAGCGCGGCCGCCTACGAGCCCAGCGGGGCGACGACGGCCAGTGGCGCAGCAGCCGCACCTGGGTCGACGAGTACCTCGCGGGCCGGTACGCGCGGCGCGCGACATCACCCGCCTCTGGCGACGTCGGGCGACGGTAGTCCCGGCTAGGACGCACCGGTGAGCCTGTAGCAGTTTCGGTAGCAGTTTGCCTCCAGACCGACCCCGCCGCGCGCTACCGCCTCCGTCCGCGCACGCCGCTGACCTGCCCGAACGTATCCACCCACACCCGCCCGACACCCCTTCAGGCCACTTGGAAAGCGTGTTGGGGTAACACCCTCGGGGGTTCGAATCCCCCATCCTCCGCTCTCGGAAGCACAGCGAAGGGCCCGTGACCTGCGGTGACGTGGGTGGCGGGCCCTTCGTCGTCGG
>JAEYXM010000003.1 GCA_023428465.1 Actinomycetes bacterium | reverse complement strand
GGGCCAAGTGCCGCCGGCTCAAGCAGCGCCACGACCTCAAGCTCGTGGTCATCGACTACCTGCAGCTCATGAGCTCCGGCAAGCGCGTGGAGTCCCGCCAGCAGGAGGTCAGCGAGTTCTCCCGCGCTCTCAAGCTGCTCGCCAAGGAGCTCTCGGTCCCCGTCATCGCCATCTCCCAGCTCAACCGTGGCGCCGAGCAGCGCACGGACAAGAAGCCGCAGATGTCGGACCTGCGCGAGTCCGGCGCCATCGAGCAGGACGCGGACGTCGTCATCCTGCTGCACCGCGAGGACGCGTACGAGCGCGAGTCGCCGCGCGCCGGCGAGGCCGACCTCATCGTCGCCAAGCACCGCAACGGTCCGACGGACACGATCGTCGTCACGAGCCAGCTGCACTACTCACGGTTCGTGAACATGCCCCACGGCATGTGAGGTAGCGAGCCGCGACCGCGCCGAGGGGCGTCGATGGCTCCCCGCGGCGTCGCGGGCCGCGGCCCCGGGCCGCGCGCGGCGAACCGTGCGACGACCCAGGGCCGGGCCCCGTTGCCGGCGCCGCGCTACTCGAGGCAGAACCCGATGTCGACCGGCACGCTCCGCGTGGCCGAGCTCGAGTTCACGACGGCGCGGTCGGACACCCGCAGGCGCAGCACGTAGCCGCACGGCTGCAGGCCCGTCGTGTCGAGCGACCACGTGGAGCCCACCGGCGCCTCCGAGGTGCTCGGTCCCACCGACGTCGTGAGTGCCCCCGCCGGCAGCCCGAACGGCAGCAGCGAGAACGTCCACGAACGCAACCACACGTCCCGGGCGTCGAAGGTGCCCTGGATCGTCATGCCCTGCGTGAACTTGCCGCAGTTGGTGGCCGCGACCTGATCGGGGTCGAAGGCGAGGTGCGCCGAGTTCGCCGGGTCCAGGGACGCAGCGTTGAGCGTGTTGTCCAGCTGGAACCGCTGCGCGTCCACGGCGCCCGTGCCCGCGAGCTCGAGGGTCGTCTCCCACAGGTCGTCGCCGGTGGAGTGGATGTACCCCAGGACTCCGAGGGTGTTCGTGGTCCACACGGGCCACGGCAACCACCCGCCGGCGCCGGGCGCCACCCAGGACCCGACGCCGTCCTTGTCGACGACGTAGAACGGGCTCGTCACCGGTTCCGCCGTGCCGCCGGTGGTGACATCGCGCACGAGGAGCCGGTACGACGTGCCGGCCAGCGCCGGGTCCGTCGGGCCGTGCACGGTGACCAGGCCCGCGAACGGGCAGCCCCGCGGGTCGAGGGTCACGCCGTTGGAGGCGATGTGCGCCACCGGCGTCGTCACGCCGGTGACGGGGTCGATCTCGCCCGTGGCGACGCCGCCGACGATCGTGAGCTTCGCCGTCCCGTCGTACCGGTCGCCCGGGAGCACGTGCACGTGCGTGTCGAGCCGGTTGCCCCAGTGCGGCAAGGCGTCGGGGTCGGTGGTCGACGGCGGGGTGTTCCACGACAGGACGGCTCGCACCTTGTGCAGCCCCGGCTCCTCGCAGAGCCTGCGGTACGCCGTCAGGTCCAGCGGCAGGATCGCCGCGTACGACAGGCCCGACGCCGGCATGGTGACGTAGTCGTGCGCCGCGACGGTCGCCGTGCCGAGATAGGTGTAGCGGCAGTCGTCGTCGAAGTCCGCCCAGAACGCGACGTACTCGGTGGAGCCGGCGCTGCACGGCGGGCCGGAGAAGCCGGTCGGTCGCTTCACGCGGTACGTGGCGACGAGCTGGCCGGCCCGGTCGTCGAGGCCGAGGCACTCGAGCTCCTCGAAGCTGGTGTCGGCCTTGCCGTCGTCGACCAGGCCGATGATCGAGCCCCAGTCGATGTCCAGGCCCTGGAGCTGCACCGCCAGGTCGGCGAGAGCGGTCGGCGACAGGGCGCCGCTGAGCGCGGGCTGCACCACGCCGAACGCGAACCGCTGCGGCGTGACCGGCTCCTGGACGAGCTTGGCGACCGTGCGGTCGACGGCACGTCCGGACAGCACCTCGAGCTTGTCCGGACTGTAGAGCCGGGCGAGCTTGTCGACGGAGAACGGCACCTGCGCGGGCGCCGCAGGCGGCAGCGGCTGCGTGTTCGGCGCCACTGACCAGGCGGCGTCGGGCATGGCACCGGGCGACGTGCCGACCCCGGCGAACGGGAGGTCCAGGTCCGCCTTGAGCTGGTCGATCAGGCCCTGGTCGACCTTCCAGCCGTCGAGCACGTCGATGACGTCCCACGGGAACAGGAAGCGCCGCGAGCGGATCTGGACGACGTCGTCCTGGACCTCGCCCCACACGGGGACGTAGCCGGGGTCGCCGGGGGTCGGCTCGGCCTCCCAGGACAGGATCGCGCGGACCCGCGGCAGCTTCGGCAGGAGGCAGAAGCTGCGGATCGCACCGAGCGGGACCCCGGCCACCAGCACGTACGGGTGGTCGGGCTGCCCGGCGCAGTCCTTGCCGATCGGGATGTCGAACACCTGGGCGGTGGCGACGCCCACGTCGACCCACCCGGACCCGTAGTCGACGTAGAACCGGACCCACTCCAGTGAGCCCTTCGTACACGGGCCGCCGCTGTACCCGGCGGCGCGCTTGATCACGATGGTCGCCTCGAGCCGGTCCCGCTCGGGGCTGTAGGAGACACAGCCGATCTCCTCGTACCCCGTGTCGGCCTTCTTCGGCTCGACCACCGGGAGCAACGTCGCGAGGTTGACGTCGGCGAGCGTCCCGAAGTGGTTCGGGTTGGCGGTGATCAGGGTGCGGAATCGGCTCCGCGACGGTTCGATCTCTCGTGGCATGGCACTGTCATCTCCCCTGCGATGGGCAGGTCGGCCGCGGAGGCGCCGCCGGCTCTGCCGCACGATGGTCCGACCGCACCCGTCACAGGGCAGTCACGCCCGCGTCGCACCGGGGCCGCCTGCGAGGATGACCGGATGACCGGGTTCTCGTTCGATGCGCTGCGGCGCGACATCGACGTCCCCGGGCTCGCCGCCACCGACGCGACCGACCGCCTGCTCCTCGACGAGGCAGCCGGGCACCTGGCGGCCGCGCCGCCCGGGACCGTCGCGGTCGTCGGCGACCGGTTCGGGGCCCTGACGCTCGGCGCCGTGGCGCTGCACGGCGTCGTCGGCGTGCGGACCCACCAGGACCTCCTCACGGGGGAGCGCGCGCTCGCCGCCAACGCCGCCAGGTGCGGTCTCGACGGCACCTACCGCGCCCTGCCCCTGGCCGAGGCCGTCGCCGGCGCGCACGTCGTGCTCCTGCAGCTACCGACATCGCTCGACGAGCTCGACGAGATCGCCGAGGCCGTCGCGGCGTACGCAGACCCGGACGTCGTCGTCCTGGCCGGCGGGCGGGTCAAGCACATGACGCCCGCCCAGAACGAGGTCCTCGCGCGCTGGTTCGGCCACGTCGAGGCGCACCTGGCCCGGCAGAAGTCGCGCGTCGTCCTCGCGCGCGGACCCCGCCCCGAGGCGGAGCGCCCCCGGCGCGAGCGACCCGCCCGCACCCGGCACGACGACGTCGGGCTGACGGTGTGCGCGCACGGTGGCGTCTTCGCGGGCACGGGGATCGACATCGGCTCCCGCTTCCTCCTGGCCCACCGCGACCAGCTGCCGGGCGGCGCACGCGCCGTCCTCGACCTGGCGTGCGGCAGCGGCGTGCTGGGGGTCGCGGTCGCGCTCGCCCGGCCGGACGTGCACGTCACGATGACGGACGTGTCGGCGTCCGCGGTCGCGTCGGCGCGCGCGACCGCCGCCGCGAACGGTGTCGCCGACCGCGTCGACGTCCGCCAGGACGACGGCGCCGCGAGCCTCGCGCCGGCGTCGGTCGACGTCGTGCTCCTCAACCCGCCGTTCCACCAGGGCGCGACCGTGCACGCGGGCATCGCGTACCGCCTCGTCGCCGAGGCTGCGCGCGTCCTGCGCCCGGGCGGCGAGCTGTGGTCGGTGTGGAACTCGCACCTGCGCTACCGGCCCGCGCTCGAGCGCACGGTCGGCCCGACCCGTCAGGCGGGACGCAACCCGAAGTTCACGGTCACGGCGTCGACCCGGCGCCGACCGGGGTCCGCTCGTCCTCCGGAACCGGCCGGCCCGCCCAGCTGAGGACGCGCCAGCCGTCGGCGGGGCTGCCGTCGAGCACGACGGTGTCGGTGTTCGCCAGCCGCGACCGCGACGCGAAGTCCACCCGAACCTGGGACCGGACCGTCGCCCACGTCCGGATGATCGTGCCGTGGCTCACCATGACGACCGACCGGGCGCCGCTCGCTGCGGCCTCCGCGACGACGTCGTCGAACCGGTCGAGCACGTCCGCACCCGACTCGCCGCCGGGGATCTCGGCGGCCAGGTCGCCCGCCGCCCACGCGAGGCTCGTGGCCAGGTAGTGGTCGACGGCGCCGGTGTCCCCGCGCATCTCGAGCCGGCCCGCGCTGATCTCGCGGATGCCGGCGCGCACCTGCACGTCGAGACGCCGGCTGGTCGCGAGCGGTGCCGCGGTCTGCTGCGTGCGGACCAGGGTCGACGCGTACACGGCGTCGACCGGCATGCCGTCCAGTGCACCGACGAGCGCCGCGGCCTGCGTGCGACCCGCGAGCGTGAGGTTGGCGCCCGGTGCGCCGGTGTCGAGGAGACGGGCGACGTTCGCGCCCGTCTCGCCGTGGCGCACCAAGGTCAGCAGCATCGGTCAAGTCTGCCCAGTCCCGACGGGCACGGCCTGGGACGGAGGGCCGGGAGAAACCCTCGGAGCGGGTGAAACCCGTGGCGCCGTTCCGGTGTCGCCCGCCGGGCCGCGGTGGCAGAGTGCGGTCAGGTGCGCGGTGGGTGCCGGACGCCGTCCGGCCTCCGACGCGCGGCGGCGGTGACGAGCGGAGGCACGATGGCGACGCGTCAGGCACTCGAGATCCCGGCCGGGCGGCTCCGGACCCTGCGGCGCTGGAACATCGTCGCCGGGGTGCTGCACGCGGCATCGGCCGTGGCGGTGGTGGCGCTCGCGAACGACTTCTCGATCCCGGTGACCGCGTCCTACATCGAGGGCCCGCCCGGCACGGACGCGTACACCTCGACGGTCCTGTGGGACGTCCCGCTCGCCTGGGGTGTGGCGCTCTTCTTCGTCCTCAGCGCGCTGGCGCACGCGTGGGTGAGCGGTCCCGGGTGGGGGCGCTACGGGGCGGACCTGGCCCTCCAGCGCAACTACGCCCGGTGGGTGGAGTACGCGCTGTCGTCCTCCGTGATGATCTGGCTCATCGCGCAGATCTGCTCGGTGACCGACGTCGTCGCGCTCGTCGCGATCTTCGCCGTGAACGCCTGCATGATCCTGTTCGGCTGGCTCCAGGAGAAGTACGAGATGCCCGGCGAGCGCGGCTTCCTGCCGTTCTGGTTCGGGTGCTTCGCCGGGGCCGTCCCGTGGCTGCTGATCCTGCTGGTGGTCGTCGTCCGGCCGGGCTACGACGGGACGGCGGAGGTGCCCGGGTTCGTGTACGGCATCGTCGTGTCGCTCTTCGTCTTCTTCAACGTGTTCGCGATCGTGCAGTGGCTCCAGTACAAGCGCGTCGGTCGCTGGGCGGACTACCTGGTGGGCGAGCGCACGTACATCACGCTCTCGCTGGTCGCGAAGTCGCTGCTGGCCTG
>JAEYXM010000256.1 GCA_023428465.1 Actinomycetes bacterium | reverse complement strand
TGGTCCCGGCCGCCTTGGCGGCCGCCGCGAGCGGCCCGGCCCGCCGCGCGGTGATCTGCTCGCTGGAGAAGGCGCCGCTGGCCATGCGCGGCGAGAGCGGCACGGCCATCCACCAGTAGCCCACCCGGGCGGGATACTCGGGGGATGACTCAGGCACCCGTCGCACTGGACACCCTTCTCGCGGAGGCGGGGGCGATGGGCCCCGAGCTCGCCGCGCTGCGCCACGACCTGCACCGCATCCCCGAGCTCGGCCTGGACCTGCCGAAGACGCAGGCCCGGCTGCTCGAGGCGCTCGAGGGGCTCGGGCTCGAGATCACCACGGGCGCCGGGCTGAGCTCGGTCGTCGCCGTCCTGCGCGGCGCACGGCCCGGGCCGGCGGTGCTGCTGCGCGGCGACATGGACGCCCTGCCCGTCACCGAGGACTCCGGCGAGCCGTTCACCAGCAAGCACCCCGGCCTCATGCACGCGTGCGGGCACGACCTGCACGTGGCCGGCCTGGTCGGGGCCGCGCGCCTGCTCGCGGAGTACCGCGACGAGATAGCCGGGTCCGTCGTGCTCATGTTCCAGCCGGGCGAGGAGGGGCCGCACGGCGCGCGCATCATGATCGAGGAGGGCGTGCTCGACGCCGCCGGGTCGCGCGTCGTCGCCGCGTACGGCATCCACGTGGCGTCCGGGATGATCCCGACGGGTGTCGTCACCGCGCGGGCCGGCACGCTCATGGCCGCGAACGACACCGTCCGCGTCGTCGTGCGCGGGCGCGGCGGCCACGGCTCGATGCCGCACCTCGCCGCGGACCCGGTGCCCGTCGCCGCGGAGATGGTCCTCGCGCTCCAGACGGCCGTGACGCGGCAGTTCGACGCGCACGACCCGGTCGTCGTGACCGTGGGCCGGATCACCGCCGGAACCACGGACAACGTCATCCCCGACACGGCCGAGCTCGCCGCGACCGTGCGCACCTTCTCGCCCACGCAGCACGCCGCCGTCCCCGAGCGGATCACGCGCGTCCTGGAGCACGTCGCGGCCGCGCACGGCCTCACGGCTGAGGTCGAGTACGAGCGCGGCTACCCCGTGACCGTGAACGACGCCGCGCAGATCGCGCGGGTCGAGCGCGTCGTCCAGGCCGTCGCGGGTGCCGGACGCTACGAGGCCCTGCAGCAGCCGCTGTCCGGCGCCGAGGACTTCTCCTACGTGCTGCAGGAGGTCCCGGGCGCCTACCTGTTCCTCGGCGCCACGCCGCGTGGGGAGGACCCGGCGACCGCGCCGTACAACCACGCCTCGAAGGCGCGGTTCGACGACTCGGCGCTCCCGGTCGCCGCCGCCGTCCTCGCGGGCCTCGCGCTGGACCGGCTCGCCGAGGGCTGACCCGGACGGGCGGGTGGGCCTCAGCCCGGAGTCCCGCCCCAGCCCGACGCCGCCAGGTCGGCCCACAAGGGGTGCGCCGGGTCGTCCGTGGAGCCCTGGTAGGAGTAGAGCGCGACCGCGCCGACGGCCTGCATCGCGGCGCTGACCTGCACCAACGCGGCGTCGGGCGCGTTGAGGTAGCCCGCTACGCCCGGGACCACGCGCGTCCCGGTACGCTGCGCGAGGTCCGCCTCGAACGCGAGCCACGTGCGTAGCCAGCCCGCCTGCTCGGCGTTGGCCTCGCGGAAGTAGTCCATGGGCGCCAGCGCGTCCACGACGCCGCCCTCGGCCCACGACGGCCAGTCCTGCAGCGTCTCCCGGTAGGCCCGGGTGTCCGCGAACGACGGTGTCGTCGGCCCCCCGGGGCCGTCCCCCCATGCGATGACCGCGGCCGAGACGACCGCCTCGCTGCCGGTCGCGCGCACGGCGTCGCGCGCCGTCCGCACGAGCTCGGTGACCTGGGCGCGCCGCCAGTGCGACCAGGCGGCGTCGTCGGGCGCCGGTGTCCCTGTGGCGCCGGTCTCCGCGGCGTACCGGGCGAGCGCCGCCGGGTGGTAGCCGTGCTCGGCGGACGCGTACCGCACGTAGTCGAGGTGGATGCCGTCCACCTCGTAGTGCTCGGCGATCTCGCCGACGACGGCCGCCACGTGATCGCGTACCTGCGGCAGGGCGGGGTCGAGGTAGGGCTCCCAGACCCCGGCGCGGGTGCGGGTCACCCAGCGGTCGGCCTCGGGCGCGGTCGGCCCGTGCTCGGTCGCGACCCAGCCCGCCGGCGCCGGCAGGTCCGTGTAGAACTCGTGCCACGTCGGCGCGACGGGCACCCAGGCGTGCACCTCGAGCCCCGCGGCGTGCCCCTCCTCCAGCAGTGCGGCGAGCACGTCGAGCCCGGGCTCCAGCTCGGGGTCCGCGGTCCGCGGCAGGACCGCCGAGTCGTAGTAGGCGTCGTGGCGCCGCACGACCTCCGCGACCACCGCGGTCGCATCCGCGGCGACGAGGTCCGCGACGACCCGGCGGATGCCGTCGCGTGTCTTGAGCGACGCATCGAACAGGTGCACCCAGACGGCGCGCTCGAGCGCGTCCGCGGCGGCCGGCGGCTGGTGCGTGGAAGTCGGTGACGGTGTCGGTGACGGCGACGGCGACGGCGTGGCCGGGTCGGGTGGCAGCGCGCGGGCGGACGTGCCGGCGGGGGTGGGCGACGGCGTCGGCCCGGGCGGGGTGCATGCCGCGAGCGCGAGGAGGGCCGCGAGCGCCGCGCCGACGACGGCGGGCACGACGGCGGACGGTCGGCTCACGGCAGCTCCGCTCACGCGGGACGGGACGGCCCCACGCTACGCGGCGGCCCGACGGCTCGGCCGTCGGCGCTCCGGGGCCCGGGTGGGCCCCAAGTCCGCGGTGCTGCGCGGCCGTGGGGCCTACCGTCGGTTTCGTCGGTGCTTCTCGGTGCAATGGGGTCGGACGTCGTCCGGCTGGCATCCGGGTCGCCCGCCACGCTCGCCACGCCACCGCCGGCTGCCGACCCGCCGGTCGGACGGCCGCACCCGAGAAGAGGTACCTCGTGAAGCGCTTCGCCACCGCGGCCACCGCCCTCCTTGCCGCAGCCGCCCTGCTCACGGGGTGCAGCTCGGGCACGGAGGGGACGTCGTCGAGCACGCCCGCCCCGACGACGTCGGCCACCGAGACCGAGACGGCGACCACGCCCCCGGCCGAGCCGGACAGCATCCGGATCGCCTCGCTCAAGGGCCCGACGACGATGGGCCTGGTGGGCCTCATCGAGGACGTCGAGGCGGGCGAGGCCGCGCACGCCTACGACGTGACGATGTACGGCTCCCCCGACGAGGTCGTGCCGCTCGTCGTGCAGGGCGAGGCGGACATCGCGCTCCTGCCCGCGAACCTCGCGGCCGTCATCTACAACCGCACGCTCGGTGACGACGGTGCCGCGATCCAGGTCGCTGCGATCAACACGCTCGGGGTCCTGGAGATCCTCGAGGCCGGCGAGTCCGTGCAGTCCGTGGCGGACCTGCGCGGCAGGACGGTCTACGCGTCCGGCAAGGGCGCCTCGCCGGAGTACGCACTCAACTACGTGCTGCGCGCCAACGGTCTGGAGCCCGGCGTCGACGTGACCGTCGAGTACCGCAGCGAGCACACGGAGGTCGCCGCGGTCCTGGCGAGCACGCCCGACGCCGTCGGGATGCTGCCGCAGCCCTTCGCGACCGTCGTGAAGACCCAGAACGCGTCCGTGCGCACCGCCCTCAACCTGACTGACGAGTGGGACGCCGTCGCCGAGGACTCCCAGCTGGTGACCGGCGTCGTCGTCGTGCAGAAGGCGTTCGTCGAGGCCTACCCGGAGGCGTTCGCGGACTTCCTCGCCGACTACGAGGCGTCGACCGCCTTCACCAACGACAACCCCGCCGACGCCGCGGTCCTCATCGCCGACGCCGGCATCGTCCCCGCGGCGCCCGTCGCGGAGGCCGCGATCCCGGCGTCGCACATCGTGTTCATCGACGGCGCGCCCATGAAGGCGGCGTTCAGCGGGTACCTGCAGGTGCTGTTCGACGCCGACCCGGCCGCCGTCGGTGGGACCATGCCTGGCGATGACTTCTACTTCGGCGGCTGACGCAGGCGGCTCCGTCCCCACGGGCGGGGCGGGGGGCGGCGACGCGCCCCGTCCCGCCGCGGGTGCCGCGGGCGCCGCTGCGCGCAGGGTCGCCCGCCCGGTGCTCGTCGTCGCGTTCTGGCTGGCGGTCTGGCAGGTCGCGGCGATCGTCGTCGACCAGGAGATTCTGCTGGTCACGCCCGCGGGCGCGCTCGGCCGTCTGGCCGAGCTGGTCGTGACCGGCGACTTCTGGGTGACCGTGTGGCACTCGTTCGCGCGCATCGCGGGCGGGTTCGCGACGGCGGTCCTCGCCGGTGTCCTGGCCGCTGCGGCGGCCGCGGCGTCGCGCGTCGTCGACGCGCTGCTCACGCCCGCGCTCACCGCGATCCGCACGACGCCGGTCGTCAGCTTCATCATCCTGGTGCTCATCTGGGCGAGCAGCGGCGAGCTGGCGTTCGTCATCAGCTTCCTCATGGTGCTGCCCATCACGTACACGACCGTGCTGGAGGGCATCCGGCAGCGGGACCGTGCGCTGCTCGAGGTCGCGACCGTGTTCCGCGTGCCGTTCTGGCGGCGCCTGCCCGCGATGGACGTGCCGGCCGTCCTGCCGTACCTGACCGCGAGCTGCCGCGTCGGCGTCGGGCTGGCGTGGAAGTCGGGGATCGCGGCGGAGGTGATCGGCCTGGCGGACGGGTCGATCGGCGAGCGGCTCTACCAGGCGAAGGTGTTCCTCGAGACGGCCGACCTGTTCGCCTGGACGGCCGTGATCATCGCCCTGAGCTTCGGGTTCGAGCGGGCCGTGGTCGCCGGGCTGGCGCTGGTGGAGCGGCGGATGTCGCACGGGAGGGCCCGATGACCGCGCGGCTCGAAGGCGTCACGAAGCGCTACGGCACCCAGGTCGTCCTCGACGGCCTGGACCTCGGGTTGGCCGATGGCCACGTCACGGCTCTCATGGGCCCCAACGGCTGCGGCAAGACGACGATCGCGCGCCTCCTCCTGGGCCTCGAACGGCCCGACGCCGGCCGCGTCACCGGCGTGCCCCGGCGGCTCGCGGCGACGTTCCAGGAGGACCGGCTGTGCGCGCAGCTCACGGCCGTGCGCAACGTGCGCCTGGTGCTCGACCGCAGCGTCCCGGTGGCGGAGGTCGTGGCTGAGCTGCACGCCGTCGGGCTGGACGACGACGCCCTGCGCAAGCCCGTGCGCGAGCTCTCCGGCGGGCAGCAGCGCAAGGTCGCGATCGCCCGGGCGCTGCTCACGCGCGCGGACCTCACCGTGCTCGACGAGCCGTTCAAGGGCCTCGACGTCGCCGCGCGCGAGCAGGTCCTGGCGCACCTGCGCGACGCCCACGGCGGCCGCACGATGCTCCTCATCACCCACGACCGCGCCGACGCCGACGCCCTGGACGCCCGCGTGGTGGCCCTCCGCCCGGCCTGACATCGCCGCCACGGCCCGACATGCCCGGCCCAACATCGCCGCCACGGCCGATGTCGCTCCTTCGATGGAGCGAAACCGTCGCATGGCGCCGCTTTCGCTACCGCCACGCCCGGACGTCGGCGGGGCGGTGGCCCGTGCCGACGAGGGCGGCGCACGGCCCGGCACTGCCGTGGCCGGATCTGGCTTGACTCGCCTCGACGGCGGTCCGAAGGTTGGCCGGTGATCCCCGCCGGCTCCCGCGGTACGCGCAAGCTCCTGCTGTTCGCAGGGCTGGGCGTTGCGTGGGGCGTCCCGTACCTGCTCATCAAGATCGCCGTCGAGGAGCTGCATCCGACGACGCTCGTCCTCGGCCGCGTCGCCATCGCCTGCCTGGTGATGGTGCCGCTCGCGGCATCCCGCGGAGCCTTCGCCGCCGCGGTGCGCAGGTGGCGCGTCGTGGCGGTCTACGCGGTGATCGAGATCGTGGTCCCGTGGTTCTTCCTGACGCGCGCGGAGCAGCACCTGTCCAGCTCGCTCACGGGCCTGCTCATCGCGGGCGTGCCGATCATCGGCGTGCTCATCGCGCTGGTCACGCGCCGCAGCGAGCACCTCGGGGCGACGGGCGCGCTGGGCCTCGGCGTCGGGCTCGCGGGGGTCGCGCTGCTGGTGGGCTTCGAGAGCGGCGCGGCCGGCGGGGGCGGCGAGGCGCAGGCGGTGGCCGAGCTCGCGGTCGTCGTCGTCTGCTACGCGATCGGACCGGTCATCATGGCGCGGCACCTCGCGGACGCCCCCGCGACGGGCGTCATCGCCCTGAGCCTGCTCGTGTCGGCCGCGGTCTACGCGGTCCCGGGCGTGCTCCACGCGCCGGACCGCTGGCCGTCCGCGGGCGTGACGGCGTCCGTCGTCGGGCTGGGGCTGATCTGCACGGCCGTGGCGTTCATGCTCTTCTTCGCGCTGGTCGCGGAGGTCGGGCCCGTGCGCAGCACGCTCGTCACCTACCTCAACCCGGCCGTCGCGGTGGCCGCGGGCGCGATCGTCCTCGGCGAGCCGATCACGTGGCTCACGGGCGCGGGCTTCGTGCTCGTGCTGGCCGGGTCGGCGCTCGCCTCGCGCCGCGCACCCGCCGCGGAGGCGGAGCCCCCGACCCCGGAGGCCCTCGCCGTTGTCGCGGAAGCCGCGGATGGCGCCCTCGCTGCACCGGCCCGGCCGCGGACATGATCCGCGCGGGCCGCACGGCCCGACGACCGGACGGAGCGCCATGACCTCGACGGAGCCGGCACCGGCGCTCGCCCGCCGCCTGGGGACGGGCGACGCGGTCGTCATCGGGCTGGGGTCGATGCTCGGGGCGGGCGTGTTCGCGGCGTTCACGCCGGCCGCGCGGGCCGCCGGGTCCGGGCTGCTCGTCGGCCTCGCCGTGGCCGCCCTCGTGGCGTACGCGAACGCGACGTCGTCGGCGCAGCTCGCGGCGCAGTACCCGGCGTCGGGCGGCACGTACGTGTACGGGCGGGAGCGCCTGGGCCCGTGGTGGGGGTTCGTCGCGGGGTGGGGGTTCGTCGTCGGGAAGACTGCGAGCTGCGCGGCGATGGCGCTGACGTTCGCCGCCTACGCCGCGCCCGGCTGGGAACGACCCGTGGCCGCGGCGGCGGTCGTGGCGCTCGCGGCCGTGAACTACCGGGGCATCACGAAGACGGCGCAGGTCACGCGCGTCGTGCTCGCGGTGGTGCTCGCCGCGCTGGCCGTCGTGATCGTGGCGGGGCTCGTCGGCGGCGACCCGGCGTGGGTGGGCGCTCGGCCGTTCGGCGACGACCACGGCGGCGTCTACGGCGTCCTGCAGTCCGCGGGGCTGCTGTTCTTCGCGTTCGCCGGGTACGCGCGCATCGCGACGCTCGGCGAGGAGGTCCGCGACCCGGCCCGCACCATCCCCCGCGCCATCCCCCTGGCCCTCGGCATCACGACGGCGATCTACGCCGTCGTCGCCGTGACCCTGCTCGTGACCATCGGTGCGTCGGGTGCCGCGGGCACGACGACGCCGCTCGCCGCGGTCGTCCGGCACGCCGGCTGGGACTGGGCCGGGCCCGTCGTGCGCGTCGGCGCGGCCGCCGCGGCGCTCGGCGCGCTGCTCGGACTCATGGCGGGCATCGGGCGGACGACGCTCGCGATGGCCCGCGAGCGCGACCTGCCCGCCTGGCTCGCGGCCGTGCACCCGCGCCACCGCGTGCCGCACCGCGCGGAGGTGGCGCTCGCCGTCGTCGTCGGGGTGATCGTGCTGGTCGCGGACCTACGCGGCGCGATCGGGTTCTCGTCGTTCGGGGTGCTCGTGTACTACCTGGTCGCGAACGCGTCCGCCTGGACGCAGGACGCCGCACACCGCCGCTGGCCGCGGGTGCTGCAGGCCGTCGGGGCGGCCGGGTGCACGGTGCTCGCCGCGACGCTGCCGTGGCAGTCGGTCGTCGGCGGAGTGGGCGTGCTGGCGCTCGGCGTCGTCGGGCGGGTAGTCGCAGGACGCCGAGATCCGCACGAACGTCAGTAGTCGTCGGGCAAGCGCGGGTGGCCACCGTCGTCCAGGTACGTGGTACGCCACGTCGGGTCGGTGACGTCCAACCACTCCTCCATGTCCTCCACGACCAGGCCGAGGAGCTCGCGGGGGTCCGCGCTGCCACGCGCCGTCGCCACCCACCAGGCGGCAGTCGCCGGATCCAGGTAGAGGGCGTACTCGGTGGTGACGTCCGTGACCACCGCGGGCCGCTGCGGCGCCAGCTCACGTGGCAGAGCCCCGATCAGCCTCCGCGCGGTGTGGGCCGCCCGCCACGAGGCGAACTCCGCCGTGATCCGCCAGCGCAGGCGGTTGACCTCGGACGTCGTCCTTCCCGTCCGGCTCATCTCGACCTCCGGTGCGCCAGGAGGTCATCGACGGACCTCGTCCAGCAGCTCCAGGTGGTCGAGCCGCCAGCGCGGCTCCGACGATGCCAGCAGAGCCATCACCAGGTCCGCCGGCGAGCTGTTCTGCGACGGCTCGCCCGCAGGCACCCGCGGCGGTGCCGCCCCGACGAACTCCGCCTCGCCTCGCGCGTCGTCAAGGGCGAACGCCTCGCCGAGCACATCGTCGTAGACGTCACCGAGGCGCGTCGCGCACTCGTGCAGCTCGGTCTCCGTGGCTGAGGTGAGTCGGCTCAGAAGCTCGCCGGGGACGAGGTCGCGAGGATCGCACCCCGGCGACACGGTGTGGACGTCGCCATTCGCGTCCCGCCACATGGACTGCCCCTTCGTCGGTGTGCACTCGGCCATCGCAATGGTGGCAGCACGAGGCGGGGCGAGTGGACGGCCCGGTGGGACCGTGGGCCGCCGGACCGGGCCGCAGACCGGACCAGAGGCCGTTGCCCGAGGGCGAGACGCGCGAGCATGATCGTCGAGGTGAAGGGGGGGCGCGTCTCCATGCAGCGGGATTCCGGACCGTGTGCGGTCGTCGCCGTCGGCGTGGCCGTCGCGGTCGCCGTCGTGGGCGGGTGCTCGTCCCGCGCGACGCCGCCTGACGACGACGAGACCCCGACGTCGGACCCCGTCGTCTTCTTCTTCGACGGAGCCGTCGAGGGTGTCACGAGCGACGAGACGATCACCGGCACGGTGATGGTGGTCGACCGGTGCGTCGGACTGCTCCACAGCTGGCGAGAGCGTCCGAGCCTCGTGGTGTGGCCGGCCGGTGCGCGGTGGGACGCCGAGCAGAACGCCGTGGACCTGCCGAACGGATCGGTGCCCGTCGGCACGGACCTCACGCACTCCCGCGGTCAGCTCCATACCCTCGAGGAGGCAACGGAGAGCCTCTTTCCCGAACCGCCCGAGGAGTGCCTCGACGCCGCCGGCTCCATCACGTTCCTGACGATGGTCGACGACATCGGCGGCCCCGAGTAGCCCGGGCCCGCTCAGGCCTCCGGCCGCCGGTAGGGCTCCGTCATCGCGCCCGTCGGGTCGACGCGCGTGAGGATCGCACTCGCGATCTCGCCGAGGTGGTCGACCTGCTCGGGGCTCAGCACGTCGATGACGGCGTCGCGCACCGTCGCCACGTGACCGGGCGCGGCCGCGACGATCACGTCCCAGCCTGCCGGAGTCAGGCGCGCGTTCGTCGCCCGGCGGTCCTCCGGGCACGGGGCGCGCTCGACGAGGCCGCGCCCCTCGAGCCGGCTGACGACGTGCGACAGCCGCGCGAGCGTCGCGTTCGTGCGGGCGGCCAGCCCGGTCATGCGCAGCGTGCGGTCCGGCGCCTCCGAGAGCATCGCGAGCACCAGGTACTCGAAGTGCGTGAGGTCGGAGTCGCGGCGCAGCTGGGAGTCGAGGACGCCCGGCAGCAGCTCGACGACGGCGATGAACCGGATCCAGGCGTCGAGCTCGCGGTCGGTCAACCAGCGGGGTCCCTCGGGCACACCCCCACCCTAGCGCAAAGGTTGACGCTACAACCAATCCGTTCTAGAGTCGTGGTTGTAGCGACAAGCAAAGCCGCCGCCGGTACCCCGGCCGGCCACCCGAAGGAGACGACATGACGCACGTGAGCATCATCGGCAGGGGCAACATGGGCCAGGCGATCGCGAAGGTCGTCACCGACGGCGGCAACACCGCCGAGCTCCTGGGCCGCGAGGACGCCGGCAAGCCCCTGGCGGGCGACGTCGTCGTGCTGGCCGT
>JAEYXM010000254.1 GCA_023428465.1 Actinomycetes bacterium | reverse complement strand
GCCCCCAGACGCAGCCCGGCCTCCGGTCGCGCGCCGCGCGCCCAGTCCGCCGCCGCCATCGGGCGCTTGCCCGCAGCCGCCACGTCGCCGAGCTCGACCGCGTGCGTCGCCGTCCCGACGAGCACCTCGTGGCGCTCCGCGCGGACCTCCCCGGGGGCGAGCGTCACGTCCGGCCGCAGCCGGACAGGCCCGAGCTTGAGCCGTGCGCCGTCGGGCAGCGTCGTCCACGCCCCCGGCGCGGGGGTGCACGCACGCACGCGCCGGTCGACCGCGATGGCCGGGTGCTCCCAGCGCACGCGGCCGTCGTCGACCGTGAGCCGCGGGGCGTGGCTGACCCCCTCGGCGGGCTGCGGCACGGGTACGAGCACGCCCGCCTCGAGGCCGTCGAGCGTCGCCGTGAGCAGCCCGGCGCCCGCCGCGGAGAGGCGCGTCAGCAGGTCGCCCGACGTGTCGCGGGGACGAACGGTCTCGGTCAGCGTGCCGAGCACGGGGCCCTCGTCGAGGCCCTCGGTGATGCGGAAGGTCGTCGCGCCGGTGACCTCGTCGCCGTGCAGCACGGCGTGCTGCACCGGAGCAGCCCCGCGCCAGGCGGGCAGCAGCGAGAAGTGCAGGTTGATCCACCCGTGCGACGCCAGCTCGAGCACAGCGGGGGGCAGCAGCGCGCCGTACGCGACGACGGCCGCGCCGTCCGCACGCAGCTCCGCGATCTGGGCGACCGCCTCCGGTGTCCGCAGGGTGCTCGGCGTGAGCACCGGCAGGCCCGCCTCGAGGGCAGCGACCTTGACGGGGCTGGGCTGCAGCGTCCGGCCGCGGCCCGCGGGCGCGTCCGGACGGGTCAGCACACCCACGACCTCGTGGGGCGAGGCGAGGAGGGCAGCGAGCGACGGCAACGCCACCTCGGGGGTGCCGGCGAAGAGGAGGCGCATGGGTCGATCCTAGGCGGGCGGGACGTCCACCCCGAGCTCGCGCAGCCGGGTCCGCAGGCCCTCCGGCCCGGTGTACAGGTGGGTGCGGAAGCCGAGCCGTGCGGCCGCGGCGATGTTGTGCGGCCCGTCATCGGTGAAGAGCGTGCGGGCCGGGTCGAGCGCGAACCGCTCGATCGCGATGCGGTAGATGGCCGCGTCGGGCTTGGCGACGCGCTCGCGCCCCGACACCACGACGTCCTCGAGCCGCCCGACGACGTCGGTCGCGGACAGCGCCACGTGGAAGGTCTCGGCGGACCAGTTGGTCAGGCCGAACGTGCGCACGCCCCGCGCCTGCAGGTCGGCCACGACGCGGCTCGCGTCCGGCATCTCACCGGTCACGGACTCCGCGAAGTGGTCGACGTAGACGTCGAGCATCGCCACGTGCTCGGGGTGCGTGCGGGCGAGCCTCGCGCGCGCGTCGGCCCAGGAACGGCCCGCGTCCTGCAGGTGGTTGAACGCCATGAAGTCGATCTCACGGAAGAAGTGCTCGACCGCGGCCGGCGCGTGGCGCCCGACGTAGGGCCTGCGCGGGTCCCAGTCCACCAGCACGCGGCCGAGGTCGAACAGCACGGCGTCGATGCTCGACGGAGTGCTCACCAGACCTCCGAGGGCTCGGTCCTGATCCGGACGGGGGGCTCGCGCCGCACGCTGCGCGCCGCCACGGCGGCCCCCAGGCGCTCGGTCACCACGCGGGCATGCTCCCACGGCGTGCGGACGAGGGCCCGTACCGCCCGCTCGCCGTCCGGCGTGAGCAGCACGTCGTCGGCGGCGTCGTCCTCCGCCCGGGCCAGCGGCGTGGGCCCGACGACGTCGCTCGCCTCGGGCAGGCCGGCCAGCCTCAGGAGGGCGACGACGGCGTCCCGCGGTCCGTCGAGCGCCACGACGTGCACGGCAGGCGGCAGCGCCAGCTCTGCACGCTCGGCGAGCTCCCGCTCCGCGAACCACGCGGGGTCCCAGCGCACGAGGGCCTGCGTGGGGACCGGGTCCCCGTCCCCCACGAGGTGGACGGTCCCGCCGCGGGAGGCCGGGCGCACGAGCGCTGCGGCCGCCACCCAGGAGCGCAGGGCCTGCTCGGCGACGTCGAGCGTGGGCCGCGACGTCGCGACCGCCGCGTCGAGCAGCAGCGCGGCCGCGTAGCCGTTGACGGCCACCGGCTCCGCGCCGAACGTCGCGACCACGAGCGCGGGCCGGTCCGGCACGGTCCCGACGACGCCGGTCGCCGCGCCGCTGACCCGCACCGGGACGCCGGGGAACGCACGCCCCAGCTCCTCGGCCGTCCGGTCCGAGCCGACCCGGACCGAGCGCAGCCGCGTCCCACCGCACTCCGTGCAGCGCCAGCCGACCACGAGCCGCCCGCACCACCGGCACGCCGGTGCGGCACCCGCCGCCCCGACCTCGAGCGGACCCGCGCAGGCGCCGCAGCGGGCCGACTCGCGACACGTGTCGCAGGCCACCGCCGGGAGGTAGCCCGCACGCGGTACCTGGACGAGCACGGGTCCCCGCGCAAGGGCGTCGCGGGCCGCACGCCACGCGGGCCCGGGCAGTCGGGCACCCGCGGCCGGACCCTCCCTGGCGAGCTCGACCGACGTCAGGGCGACGATGCGCGGGCTGTGCGCGCGCACGACGTCGCGCGGCGCGGCGAGAGGTCTGGCCCACTCCTGGGCCACCCACCGCTGCGCGGCCACCGACCTCGTGTGGCCACCCACGAGCAGCGCACAGCCCTCGAGCTCCGAGCGCAGCGCGAGGACGTCCCGGACGTGCGGGTACGGCGCCCGGGGTTCCGCGTGCAGGTCCGAGGCGTCGTCCCAGCAGATGGCGAGGCCCAGGTCCGCCACGGGGGCGAACGCGGCGGCACGGGTCCCGACGACCACGCGGGCCTGGCCGCGCGCGACCGCGAGGAACGCCCGGTACCGGGCGGCCGGGCCGTCGTCGGCCGTCAGCGCCACCCAGCCAGGCCGCCCCGGCTGCCACGGGGGCACGGAGTCCGCCAGCGCGGCCGTCACCTCCTCGACCTGCGCGGCCGTGGGGACGACCACGAGTGCGCCGCGACCCGCCGCCGCGGCGACGGCCACGGCC
>JAEYXM010000188.1 GCA_023428465.1 Actinomycetes bacterium | reverse complement strand
TCGCCGCTGCCCGCCGTCGTCCCCCTGGACGAGGACGACGCCGTCCCCAGCGACACCCCCACGCAGACCATGCCGCCCGTCCCCGCCGAGCCGGAGCCCGAGCCCGAGCCGGACCTGCCGACGCCGGGCCTGCCCGCCGAGCCCGCTCCGCAGCCGCAGCCGGAGCCCGAGCAGACGCACACCCGGACGCAGCCCCGGCAGCAGCCCGACGCCACGCCGTACCCCGTCCGCCAGCCGCGCCCCGTGCCGCCCTACGCGACCGCGCCGACCGGGCCGGCCGTGAACCCCTTCACCGGTGTGCCCGCGTGGGACTACGTGCGCGACGTCGTCGCCGCGACCCTCCTGCTCGTGGCCCTCAGCCAGCAGTGGGACGCCGCGCACGACGCGAGCGACCGCGTCGACGTCGTCCTCATCACCGTGCTGTCGGTGTTCTCGCTCGCGGTGGCCTACCTGGCACGCCTCGGCGCCCTCGGGTCCGGATGGGACCTGGGGCGCATCCCGCTGGTCCGGTTCCTGCTCAACGTGCCCTACCTGGTCATGGTCCTGGTGTACCTGGTGATCGACGTCGTCAAGGGCGGTGACCTGGGACTCGACGGTGGCGGCATCGGCGTCGGGCTGGGGCTCGGACTCGCGGGCGCCCTGCTCGCCGCGCAGCCGCGCGAAGCCGAGACCGACCGCGTCGGCGGCCCCTGGCTGTGGGGCCTCGCCGGGCTCGGCTCGGTCATCACGATCGGCACGGTGATGGGCCTCGTCACCACCCTGGTGCGCAGCGACGACGGCATCCGCACCTCCACGATCATCTGGGCGCTGCTCCTCACCCTGGTGACCGCCGTCCTCGTCCTCGCGCCCATCGCCGGGGCCGTCGTGCGCGACGCGTCCTGGCGCCTCGTGCTCCTGGGCCTCGGCAGCTCCGCAGCAGTCCTGCTCCTCGGCGCCGACGACTCCCACCTGCCCGGACTCAAGGTCGAGTCCTTCCACGGCCTCGGCTTCGGCTACATCCTGTGGCCCGCCGCGGCCGCGATCGCCGCCGCACCCGTCGTCCGCCGCGCCATGCTCGACCACGGGCCGCGCGCCCGGTGGATCGGTGCCGCCGTCCAGCTGTCCACGGTCGTCGTCGGCGCCGCCCTCCTGTGGGCCGGTGTGCGCGTCGTCCAGCTCGCCGACGGCGTCGGCCTCGAGGACCAGCGCGGCACGCTCATCACGTCCCTCGTGCTCAGCGTCCTCGTCGCCCTCGGTGCGCTCATCGCCCGCAGCGCCCTCGCGCAGAACCAGCCGCAGGGCCGGGCCGTCACCGTCGTCGTCGCGTCCGCGCTGCTCCTCCTCGGCCTCGTGCACCTGGCCGTGCTCGCCGCCGACGACGTCCTCGAGGTCGGCCTCCTCGACCAGGTCCTCGCGCTCGCCGTCCCCGTGGCGCTCGCGGTCATGGTCGGCGTCCCGTCGCTGCGCGAGGCCAGTGCCCGCAACGCCGCCGCAGCCCCGAGGACGTCCCTGCGCTCGCCCCGCTGAGGGGCCCGCCCACGCCCGGCTGAGGACGTCATCCCCGTTCGCGGCCGAACGGGGCGTTTCACCCCATGCGCGCCTTCACCCTGCATCGGGAACGGCCGATGTGCCGGATGTGAGGCGGACGTGAAGGCCCACGCATGGGCCTGGTACCTGGGTGGTGGCGCCGTACTGGTCGCCATCCACGCCGTCGTGCCCGTGGGCCTGGGGCGAGACGCCTTCGGCTTCGTCATCTCCCTGACCGCGCTCCTGGCGATCGCGGTGGGCCTGCGGGCCCACCGGCCCTTCCCGTCCCGGCCCTGGGTCGTGATCGCCCTCGGCGCAGGCCTGTGGATCCTCGGCGACCTGTTCCGCGGCGTGCTCGAGCTGCGCGGTCTCGACCCGTTCCCCTCCGTCGCCGACGGCGTCTACCTCGCCGGGTACGTCGTCATCGCCATCGGCATCGGGCAGCTCGCCCGCGCCCGCCAGCCCCGGGTCGACCGCCGCGCCGTCCTCGACGCGCTGCTCCTCGGCGTCGTCGTGACCCTCGTGCTCACCGTCGCGTTCATCGAGCCCACGTGGCACGCCGAGGACACGCTGCTCGCGCGCATCATCGGTGCCGCGTACCCCGTCGGCGACGTGATGCTCCTCGTCCAGCTCGCCCACCTGCGCAGCTCCGGGCGGAGCGGCACGCCGACGCTGCGCCTGCTCACCGCATCCATCGCCGTCACGACCGTCGCAGACCTGACCTTCCAGGCCGCGCCCTACCTGCCCTGGCTCGAGGCGCGCGCCGAACTCGTCGACGGGGTCTTCGTGATCGCGTACGTCCTCCTCGGCGCGAGCCTCCTGCACCCGTCCATCGTGCGGGCCACCGCGGCGACGTTCCTGGACCCCGGGCGCGTGACCAACCACCGACGACAGCTGGTGGTCATCGCCATCGCCGTCGCAGCCCTCCCCGTGGTCCTGATCGCCGAGATCCTGGCCGGCCGCGAGCCGCACACCCTCGAAGCGGCCATCGCCGCGGTGCTCATCGTCGTCATCGTGTACCAGCGCATGCTGGGCATGACCACCGAGATGACCCTGCAGGCCGAGCGTCTCGCCACCCTGGCCGACACCGACGCGCTCACCGGCCTGGCGAACCTGCGCCGGCTCTCCGACGAGCTCGAGGAACGCCTGATCGACGAGCGTGTCGAAGCCGTACCCCTGCTCCTCGTCGTCCTCGACCGGTTCAACGAGATCAACGAGACCCTCGGCCAGCGCGTCGGCGACGAGCTGCTGTGCGCGGTCGCCGACCGCGTGCGCGAGGTCGTCGCGCACCGCGGCGTGGTCGCGCGCGTCGGCGGCGACACGTTCGCGATCGTCGTGACCGAGCTCCAGCACTGCACCGACGGGGCGATGGGCTGCGCGACCATGCTCCGCCACGAGCTCGTCGCGCCCTTCGCGCTCTCCGACGTCACCGTGTCCGTCGACGCCCTCGTGGGGGTCGCCATCGGGCCCGAGGACGGGGCCACCGTCGACGAGCTCATGCAGCGGGCCGACGTCGCCGTGTCCGTCGCCCGCAGCCGCACCGACCGGGTCGCCCGCTACACCGGGCGCATGCCCTTCGGCGGCTCCGCTACACCGCACCTGGTCAGCGAGCTCCAGCAGGCGCTGTCCGCCGGCGAGATCGTGGTCCACTACCAGCCGAAGGTGCTGGTGACCACGGGGTACGTCGTCGGGGTCGAGGCGCTGGTCCGCTGGCAGCACCCCGTCCACGGGCTCCTCCCGCCCGTCGCGTTCATCCCCGCCGCCGAGCGCACCGGCCTCATCCGGCCCCTCACCCTGCACGTCCTCGACCAGGCGCTCGCGGAGATCGCGCACCGGCGGGCCGACGGCCGGGACCTCAGCGTGTCCGTCAACCTGTCCGTCCGCGACCTCCTCGACCCGGGCTTCGTCGCCGAGGTCGCCGCCGCCGTGGACCGCCACGGCCTGCCGCGCGAGGCGCTCGAGCTCGAGATCACCGAGACCATGGCCATGGTCGACCCGGAGCGCTCGCTCGAGGTCCTCGAAGGCCTCGCCGACCTGGGCGTGCTGCTCTCCGTCGACGACTACGGC
>JAEYXM010000253.1 GCA_023428465.1 Actinomycetes bacterium | reverse complement strand
GTGTTCGGCTGGATGTCGGGGTAGTTCTCGCGGAACCAGGCGAAGATCTCCGCGCGCGTGAACGGCTCGTGCAAGGAGCGCGCGCACTCCTCGAGGAGCTCACTGACCGGCCGGTCGTACTTCATGTGGCCTCCATCGCCGCCGCGGGATCAGCCTGGACGATGACGCCGACACGGGGAAGGCGCCGCGCGTTCGTCAATGAGCAGTGGATCCGCTCAGAGGCCCTTGGCCCGCGCGACCTCGACGCCTCCGTCTCGGGCCACCGAGTAGACGTCGATCCGAAGGACGCGCCGCACCGCCTCGGGTACTCGCAAGGCGTGCGGTTGGCAGTCGGGGCGCACCACGACGCCGTAACGCGTCTCCTCTCCATCTTCGTCCCGCATGCGCCGCAGCAGCTGGCCGTAGAGCGTGTCCACATCGAGACCACGTGACGCGGTCTCCCCCTTGGCCTCTGCGTAGAGTCGCTCCGGCCCGCGAGTGGCGACGACGTCGCAATGGTCGACTTCCGTCTCGACGGTCCATCCGGCTGATTCGAGCCAGCCGCGGAACGCCCGGACGACCTCCACTTCGTCACCTCGCATGTGGAGAAGATCGGCAACGCCCAGCGGCACCTTGACCGCACGCTCGGGTCGCCGCCCATGCCGTCCAGGCTGCGGCGACTGGCCCATCCGGGCCACCCCGACATGGCCGATTCAAGCGACGCGCCACCCCGCACCCCCGGCGTTGACTCGCAGCCATGTACCCCACCGCCACGGAAGTCCCGACCCTCCCCATCACCTCGCGCATCCGCACCCTCGCGATCGACCGGCACCTCAACGGTCCTCGCCGCGCCGCGAACGGCGGCTTCGCGGCCGGCGCCATCGCCCGGACGGTCGACGCGGACACCGTCACCGTCACGCTCCACGGCCGCGTCCCCCTGGGCACCCGCCTCACCGCTACGGACATGGGCGCCGGCGCCGTCGTCGTCACCAAGGGCGCGCGCCGCATCGCGACCGCCCACCCGGGCGAGCTCAGCGACCACCCACTCCCCGACCCCACACCCACCCTCACGGACGCCTTCCTCGCCCGCGACGCGCACCCTCTTTACGGCGTCCGGCACCTGCTCTCGGCGTGCGTCGTCTGCGGCCCCGACCGCCGCGACGGCATGCACGTCACGCCCGGACCGGTCCCCGGCAGGCCCCACCTGCTCGCCGCCCCCTGGGTGGTCGCGCCGAACGTCTCTACCCACGGCGCCGCCGTCTTCTCCGCCGTCTGGGCGGCCCTGGACTGCCCCAGCTACCCGGCCGCTGCCCTGCACGACGCCGTGTTCTGCCTGCTCGGCACGATGACGGCGCGCGTCGACCGGCGTCCCGGCGTCGGCGAGCGCGTGGTGGTCTACAGCTGGACCCGCGAGCAGGTCGGGCGCCGCTACGAGACGTCCGCGGCCACGGTCGACACGGGGCGAGATCATCGCCCGGGCGGACGCCACGTGGATCGCCGCCCGTCGCCAGCGCCTCGCGGCCCTCCTGGGCGGACGGCGCTGAGCACGACGACGACGCCCAGCCGGTCCGCGCGCCCATGCCGCATCGGTCAGCCCGAAGATGTCTGGTGGCGCCGGACCCTCACACCACCGGCACGTGTCGCGCGACCGCCGCACCGAACTCCCCGTCGTCGAACGACGGGTACGCAGCGTCGGCGGGATCGAGCCGGGTGATGGCTTCGCGGAGCAGGCCGTGCTGGTCCGGGTGCGCCGCCCAGTACGCGTCTGGCACGCGCATGACTGCGAAGAGCAGGTCGCCCGGGTAGTAGTCCCCTTCGAGCAGAGGCTCGACGCGGA
This sequence comes from Actinomycetes bacterium, assembly GCA_023428465.1. Lineage (GTDB taxonomy): Bacteria > Actinomycetota > Actinomycetes > Actinomycetales > Cellulomonadaceae > Actinotalea. Next base: position 3,866 of record JAEYXM010000253.1, on the reverse strand, counting down.
GCATGCCGAGCGCGATCGGCACGAGGGTCGCGCGCGCAACGCCCTGGGCGATGAGGAGTCGCAGGTCGCCGATCCCCAGCTGCGCGATCGGCACGGACCGCAGGGCGTGCGTCCTCCGCACGAGGGAGCTCGCCTCCGGGGGAGGCGGTCCCCACGCCGGCGGGTCGAGCTCGTCCAGAGTGCTCGCCGCGAGCGCGGCGACCTCAGGTGCGACCTGACCGCCGTACGGGTCGGCGTCGTGCGACGCGTGGATCATGCGGTGCTCCTCTGCTTGGTCTCGCCTCATGGACCAGGCGGAACGAACTGGTGCGAGTAGTCCAGCAGGCGGCTGGCCTCGGACAGCTCGGACTGCGCAGCCCCCCGAGCCTCCGACGACAGCCGGGTGTCGCTCAGCATGCGCTTGAGCTGCTCGATCCGGTTGACCAGGCCGCGCTGGGCGTCCCGCACCTCGGCGACATGGTCCCACGGGGTCCCGTCGCCCTTGGTGGCGACGGTCTCACCGTTCAGCTCGCGTCGGGCGGCGTCGAGGTCGCGCTCGGTCAGGTGCTCCTTGCAGCGGTCCGTCTTGGTGCCGACGCGCCCCTGTGAGCGAGGGGACGGCTCGGTCGCACGAGACTCCAGGACCTCGACCCTCGAGTCCGTGGAGGCGTGACCGGCGAGCGAGACGGCGCCCGTCGCGGCCATGGCGACGCCGGTGGTGATTCCTGCCGCGGCAACGATGTTCAGGGGCACCCCGGCGACGGCGCCGACGCCGGTGGCGTCCAGCGCGATTCCTCCGACCTCGCCCAAGGTGCTGATAGTCGCGAGCATGATGCCGCCGAGCATCAGCGCGGTGTCGGCGGGGTGCTGAACCATCGCGTTCCCGAACGAGGCGGCTCCGTTCACGACTGCGACGCCGACGTCCTGCACACCGTTCCAGAGCCAGGTCCCGGCGTCGGCGGCGGCCGAGCCGACCGACTCCCAGAAGGTCGGATCCTCCGGCGCCACCTCAAGCGCAGCGGCGATGGTGCGCGCTTCGCGGTCGCCTGCGTCACGCAGTTGTTCCCGGGCGTGCTCGATCAGGTGGCGCGCCTCTTCGCGCGCTGCTTCCCCTGGGTCGACGAAGGGTGGGACCTGCGGCGGTCGCCGTGTACCCCACCGGCACGCCGCCGCGTCGGCAGCCCGGTAGCGCGTGAGGCGCGCGTCGTGCTCGTGGAGCGCCAACGCCGTCTGGAGGTCGCCACGCGCGTACGTGTCGATCGCATCAGCCGCTCGCGCCTGCGCCCACAGGAGGGTCGACGCGTAGCGGTCGATCGCCGCAGCGGCGTTCGCGAAGGAGTTGCCGGCTTCCCTCCAGCGCGCCGGTTGGGGGCGGTACGCCTCCGCGAAGGCGTCCGCCGCTTCCCCACGCCACCCGGCATCGGTGTCGATGCGCGCGAGGCCGTCTCCTGCGGTGTCGAGGGCATCCGCGTACTCCTGCAGCTGCCACATGACCTCGGCCAACGCGGCGACAGAGCCGGGGATGAGGACGAGCGGGTCGCTCGTCGACCCGAGCTCCGTCACTGCGTCACCGCCGGGTCCGATCCGGTGGGGCGCTCGATGACGCCGCGGAACCCGGCCGCGCGTGCCTCGTCCGTCGCGGCGTAGGTGCCCAGGCACTCTGCGAGACGGTCGGCCAAGGTCGCGACATCTCGTTGGAGGTTGTCGACGCCGACGTCCCAGCGGCGGCAGAAGTCGGCGAAGGTGCGATGCAGCTGCTCGTGGCCGACCGTGGACGGCTCTGGTGCGAGCTCGCTGACACGCCTGGTCGCCATGTGGTCCATCACGTCGAGGATGGCCTGGGTGGTGTCGCTCAGAGCGGTGAGATCGATCGTGAAGCCCGCCACGCGCCACCTCCGATCTCCGTGTCCGCCTGCCCGGTTCGAACCGTAACGGGCGGTCGGTGTGCGGTCGGCGTTATCCACAGGTCGCGGAGTCGGCCCGGATCCGCAGCCCACGCCAAGGCACCTGGACCCGCGCGTCCGCCCCGATGACCCTTTCGGCCCTAGGCCGCGGGCGTCCGCATCCCCACCGTCGTTCCCGACGACGGCCGTCCAGGCAGGGGGACGCGATGACGCACGACCAGGGCACCGCCGGAGCGCACGGACTGGAACAGCTACACCTCGCACGAGGTCCACCACACCCTGGTCCGGAGCCCGGACGGTGACGGGCCAACCTTGCGCGCGATCGCACGATGTCACGACGTCGTGAGGACCCCGACCAGCCACCCGAGGTCCGCGACCCGCGGCTCCACCGTCTCGATCCACGGGTGCGCCTGCGCCACGTACCGCTGGTACGCCCGTGCGCTCGCCTCGTCCGACGCCGGGAAGCACTGCGCCCACTCGTCCCACCGCACCAGGTGCTCCCCGTCCGCGGCGCCGCGCAGAGACGCCGGGCCACCGTCCACCTCCACCGCCGCCTCCACCATCGCCAGCCCGAGCGCCACGGCGTGCTCCGTCAGCAGCGCCAGGGGGTGGTGCTCCGGCTGGATGACCAGCCGGGCGGTCGCGGTCGATCCGTCGGCTCGTGTGACGACCTCCTCGACCTCCTGAGGCACGCGGTCGGGGAACAGTCGCCCGAGGAGGGACGACCGGCTCCAGGACAGCTGGCTGTCGTGCGGCGTCATCGACGAGGCGCCGAACGCGCGCCCGAGGGCGCGGTCGAGCCGCCGGCACCGCCCGCAGATCCAGGGCCGGGAGGAGCCCGGGTAGAAGCGCAGGACCTCGCGCACGCAGACGTGGCACACCGTCGCGCGCGGCAACGCGCACCTCCTTGCCTCGCCCTGCATCGGGGCCTCCGCGTCATGACCGACGCACGACAGGTTCACCGCTTCAATCCGGAACTGCCACGCACACGTCTCGACGGCATCCATGAGGGCACCCCTCTCACTCCGGCCGACGACGACGCGCGGCCGCTCGCTCTTCCCGGGCCGACGGCGCGGGCGGGTCTTCCCCCAGGGGCACCGTGCGCGATGCGCGGTTGCCGGCCGGCGAGCTGGGGGGCTTGGTGCCGGACCTCGTGACCGGGCACATGTCTACCGCACCCCACCGACACGGCGGCGCCGCCCGCGCGTCCTCCCTCGAGCGGCTGCGCGCCGCGGCGCCCTACCCCGGTGCGACGGCCGTCGTCAGTCCCACCACAGCGGGATGATGCGCTCGCCGCGCAGCCCGTCGGCGAGCCGACGGAGTGTCCCCGTCCCCTGCTGCACGGCGTCGGGGCACGCCGCGGCGACCTCCGCCGCGAAGGCGAGCGCGTCGTCGTCGGTCACTGGCGGCCGCGTGAGCACGAGGGTGGCGACGTCGAAGTCCAGGCCCACCACGAGTGCGCCGATCCGCTCCTCCCACGAGCGCAGCACCGTGGAGAGGCGAGCCGGGTCCAGCACGTTCACCGGGCCCAACCATCCGACGAGCGCCGGGGCGTCCGCCGGACGACGGCACGGCACGAGGCCGATCCGCGCCTTCGCCGGGAGCCGCAGTGCTGCCACCCGCACCGGCTCAGCGGGCTCCGGCATCCGCCGCGCGAGCCGCGGGAAGTCCGCGTCGAACGGCGCGAGCGCCTCGTCGCCCACCTCCCACTGCTCACTGAGCACGCCTTCGACGTCGTCGCCGATCGCCGCCTCCGGGACCGGTGCGAGCTCGCCGTCGTCCCACGGGCGACCCGGTTCATGTGACATCCCTCCGCACAGAAGAGGCCACAGGCCGGTGGTCGGGAACACGGCGACGAGCCGCTGCCAGACCAGGGGGGCGTCAGCGACCGGCCCGTCCGTGATCCAGAGCGCCGGGCCCGGGGGCGCGGGCTCCCCGGGCATCGCGTAGCCGGGGTCGGCGTGCACGGGACGGCCCGGGGGC
>JAEYXM010000104.1 GCA_023428465.1 Actinomycetes bacterium | reverse complement strand
GGGTCCGCGGACACGACGAGGCCGACGGGAACCTCGGGGTCGAACGCCTCGGTGACGGTGGCCGCGAGCCCTGCCTGCGTGAGGAGCTGCTCGGCGACGGCCCGTTCGGCGCCCACGAGGCCGCCGGGGACGTCGCGGAACGCGCCGGGACCGGACGTCAGGTACCACCACGACCCGACCGCCACGAGCGCGACCAGGAGCACCGCGGCGACGATGAGCCTGCGCAGACGGTGCGCCGGGCGCGGCGCCTCCACCGGCGCGGGCGGCGGGGGCGGCGGGACCTGATCGCTGATCTTGAGCGCCATGGTGCGCCGCAGGCCGTCGGACCCGCGCTCGGCGCGGACGGCCAGGGACTCCGTCGCGTCCGGGTCGGTCGGGGCCTCGTCCACGTCGTCGTCCGCGTCCTCGGCGGCGGGGCGTGGGGGAGCGTCGGCGGCCCGCTCCAGGAGCTCGGGGTCCAGGACCGCGCGGGACCGGCGCACCAGCTGGAGCGCGGCGGCGGCGTCGGCGGGACGGTCGGCGGGGTCGCGCGCGGCGAGTGCCTCCACGAGCTCGTCGATCTCCGACGGGAGCCAGGAGACGACTGCCGACGGCACGGGGACGTCGGAGTTGACGTGCTGGTACGCGACCTGGATGGGCGTGTCACCCGTGAAGGGCTGCAGGCCGGTGAGCGTCTCGTACAGCAGGATCCCGACGGCGTAGATGTCGGTCCGCGCGTCGCTGCGGCCGTGCGCGACGAGCTCCGGGGCCAGGTAGGCGACCGTACCGAGCACGGTGCCGGTCGTCGTCCACGTGACCTCGGTGACCGCGCGCGCCAGACCGAAGTCGGCGACCTTGATGCGCTCGTCCGTCGCGATGAGGACGTTCTCGGGCTTGATGTCGCGGTGCACGAGGCCGCTGCGGTGCGCCACCGCGAGGGCCTCCAGCACGGCCTCGATCGTGCGCAGGGCCGCGCCCACCGTGAGCGGGCCGCCGTCGGTCAGGCGCCGGCGCAGGTTGGTGCCCTCGACGTACTCCATCGCGAGGTAGCTCGTCTCGCCGTCGACGCCCTGGTCGAGCACCCCGACGAGGCCGGGGTGCGTCAGGCGTGCGGCTGCGCGCGCCTCACGCCGGAACCGTGCGACGAACTCCGTCCCCGAGGTGCCCTCGGCGAGGTGGGGGTGCATGACCTTGAGGGCGACCTCACGGTCGAGCCGGCGGTCGATCGCGAGGTACACGGTGGCCATGCCGCCGCGGGCGATCCGGGACAGCACCTCGTACCGACCGTCGACCAGATGGCCGAGGAGCGGGTCCGTGAGAGTGGCTGCCACGGTGCGCAGTCTACGTTTCGACCGGCCGGAATCCCGTCAGGCGAACCGCGACATGAGTGTCTGGACATTCGCGACGTAGCGGCGCGTGTCGTCGAACATGCCGTTCTCGCGCACGCTGCGCTGGCCCTGGTAGTAGCCGGCGATCGCCGTCGGCAGGTCCGGGCTGGTCTCGAGGAGCCGGCGCAGGATGGCCACACCCGCGACCACGTTGTCCTGCGGGTGGAGGAGATCGAGGTGGCGTCCCACCATGTCCGAGGCCCAGTCGCCCGAGCTGGGGATCACCTGCATGGTCCCGATGGCGTTGGCGGGGGAGACCGCTGCCTGGTTGAACCCGGACTCCTGGTAGGCGATCGCCTGGGCGAGCGCCGGGTCGACGCCCATGTCCCGCGCGGTCGCGGCGACGAGCGCCTGCATCTCGGACGTGCTCGGCACGCCGGCGGCGAGGAGGGTCGCCTTGTTCTGGTTCGCGGCGTCGACGACGGCGTCGGGGTAGGTCCGGCCGGCGAAGGTGTTGCCGACGAGGCCCTGCGCGCGTGGCGTCGCGCCGCCCGGGATGGCGAGGGTCTGCCCGATGCGGATGAGCGCGCGGTCGTCGAGGCCGTTCGCCTCGCTGATCGCGGCGACCGTGGTGCCGTACCGGAGCGCGAGACCCGAGACGGTGTCGCCCGCGACGACGGCGTGCGAGCCGGTCGCGGCGGCCGGGCCGGGGGAGGGGGCCGACGCCGTCGAGGCCGTGGTGGTCCCACCGGGGAGCGTGAGGACCTGGCCCACGCGGATCGTGGCCCGTGCGTCGAGCCCGTTGGCCGCGACGATCTGGTCGACCGTGCTGCCGGTGTCGCGCGCGATCTGCCAGACGGTGTCGCCCGCCGCGACCGTGTGGGTGGCGGGCGTGGCGACGGGGGCGGGGGAGGCGGTCGGGATCGTCAGGACCTGGCCGGCCCGGATCGTCGCGCGCGCGTCGAGGCCGTTCGCCGCGACGATCTGCTCGACCGGCGTGCGCGTGCGCAGTGCGATGTGGCTGACCGTGTCGCCGGGCTGGACGACGTAGTCCTCCGCCGCGGCGGTCGTGGCGGACGTCCCGACGCCGACGGCGGCCAGGGCGATGCTCGCGCCGACGCGGCGGCGCAGGCAGGACGATCCAGCGGCGGTGGTGGGCATGATGCCGTCCCAGGGTGTGAAGGATGTTGCTGGTGTTACTCACCTGACAGTAGGCACGCTACCTGAGGCTCAGCGCCTGCGGAACCCCGCCGTCCCGCCCCTAGGCTGTGCGGCGTGAGCACCGATCTCCCCGCAGACGTCCCCGCGGACCTCCCTGTCGACTCCTGGCTGACCCTGCCCGACGTCGCTGAACGGCTCGGCACCGACGTCGGGCGCGTGCGCCGCTTCCTCCAGGAACGCCGGTTCATCGCCGTCCGACAGGGCGAGCGCCGCATCCTCTCCGTGCCCGAGCGGTTCCTCGTCCCCACCGGGGACGGGTGGGAGATCGCGCCGGCGCTGCAGGGCACGCTCGTCCTGCTCGGCGACGCCGGATTCACCGACGAGGAGGCCATCCGGTGGCTCTTCACCCCGGATGCGACCCTCGCGGTCCAAGGCTGGTTCCCCGCCACGGTGCCGGCCCCCGTCGACGCGCTCGTGGCCGGCCACAAGACCGAGGTGCGCAGGCGCGCGCAGGCACTCGCGCTCTGACGCGTCAGGCCGCCCGGTCGACCGCCGCGTGCGCAAGGTCCAGCAGAACGCTGCGGCCCGGCTCGACGAGCGGCGCGCCCGCCAGCTCCGTCAGCGCCGGGTCCGCCAGCTCGCGGATGAGCGACTCGACGCCGTCGAGCGCCCCCGTGCGCCGCAGGAGGTCGCGCAGGCAAGCCACGTCGTCGTCAGTCAGGTCGCGGCGACCGAGAGCCGCCGAGAGCGTCGCGGCGTCCGTGGCGTCGGCGCGCTGCAGCGCCCGCGCGACGAGCACCGTGCGCTTGCCCTCCCGCAGGTCGTCCCCGGCGGGCTTGCCCGTGCGGGCCGGGTCGCCGAACACGCCCAGCACGTCGTCGCGCAGCTGGAACGCCTCGCCCAGCGGCAGCCCGATGCGCGAGATGCGCGTGCGCGCCTCGTCGTCGGCGGCGGCGAGCGCCGCCCCCAGCACGAGAGGCCGTTCGACGCTGTACCGCGCGGACTT
>JAEYXM010000090.1 GCA_023428465.1 Actinomycetes bacterium | reverse complement strand
TCGTAGGCTGGGCAGATGGACACCGACGTGATCGACGTGGACACCTCGCGGCGTCGCATCGTCGACCTCACCGACGAGGTACGGCAGTTTTGCGGCGCGCACCGCGACGGCCTGTGCAATGTGTTCGTGCCGCACGCCACCGCGGGGGTGGCCATCATCGAGACGGGTGCCGGCTCGGATGACGACCTACTCGATACCCTGGAACGGTTGTTGCCGCGCGATGACCGCTACCGGCACAGCCACGGCTCGTTCGGCCATGGCGCAGATCACGTGTTGCCTGCGCTGGTGTCACCGTCGGTGACGCTGCCGGTCCAGGCGGGCCGCCCGCTGCTGGGAACCTGGCAGAGCGTGGTGCTGGTCGATCTGAACCGCGACAACCCGCAACGCCACGTGTGGCTGAGCTTTCTGGGGGCGTGACGTTCGTCGCCTTTTCGGGGTGAACGCGCAGAACGGTAATGTAAAGCGGTCTAACTGGTAGTTGCCTGCGCAACCCCAGCCACCCACGAACACGAGGACACGAGCAACGTGCAGACACACGAGATCAGGAAGCGCTTCCTCGATCATTTCGTGAAGGCAGGCCACACGGAGGTGCCCAGGGCCTCGGGGATCCTCGACGACCCCAACCTGCTGTTCGTCAACGCCGGCATGGTTCCGTTCAAGCCCTACTTCCTGGGCGAGCAGACCCCGCCGTACGCCCGCGCGACGAGCGTCCAGAAGTGTGTGCGCACTCTCGACATCGACGAGGTCGGCATCACGACCCGCCACAACACCTTCTTCCAGATGGCGGGCAACTTCTCCTTCGGCGACTACTTCAAGCGCGAGGCGATCAACTTCGCCTGGACCCTGCTGACCAACAGCGTCTCCGACGGCGGCTACGGCATCGACCCGCAGAAGCTGTGGCCCACCGTCTATCTCGACGACGACGAGGCCGAGGCGATCTGGCGGGACGAGATCGGCGTGCCCGCCGAGCGCATCCAGCGTCGAGGCCTGAAGGACAACTACTGGTCGATGGGCGTCCCCGGCCCCTGCGGTCCGTGCTCGGAGATCTTCTACGACCGCGGCCCCGACTACGGCGTCGAGGGCGGCCCGGAGGCCGACGAGGACCGCTACATCGAGATCTGGAATCTCGTGTTCATGCAGAACGTCCGCGGTCCGGGCGGCGGCAAGGACAACTACGAGATCCTCGGGCCCCTGCCGAAGAAGAACATCGACACCGGCATGGGTGTCGAGCGCGTCGCCTGCATCCTGCAGGGCGTCGACAACGTCTACGAGACCGACCTGCTCAAGCCGATCATCGACCTGGCCGCCGAGCTCACCGGCCGCGCCTACGGCGCCGGTTCGCATGCCGACGACGTGCGCTTCCGCGTGATCGCCGACCACGCCCGCACGTCGGCGATGCTGATCGGCGACGGCGTGCTGCCCGGCAACGACGGCCGCGGTTACGTGCTGCGTCGCCTCCTGCGCCGCGTCGTGCGGTCGATGCGGCTGTTGGGAGCGGGGGACAACCAGGCGACCATGGGCACGATCATCGGCAAGGTCATCGACCTGATGGCCCCGTCGTACCCGGAGCTCGAGACCAGGCGTGCCGACATCGTGAAGGTCGCGGTGGGCGAAGAGACCTCCTTTGCCAAGACCCTCGCCGCGGGCTCCAAGCTCTTCGCCGACGCCGCGACCGCCACCAAGAAGTCCGCGAGCACCACCATCACCGGTGCCGACGCGTTCACCCTGCACGACACCTACGGCTTCCCGATCGACCTCACGCTCGAGATGGCTGCGGAGCAGGGCCTGCGCGTGGACGAGGCCGGTTTCCGCACCCTCATGACCGCGCAGCGGGACCGGGCGCGCGCCGACGCACGCTCGAAGAAGGGCGCGCACAAGGCGGGCACCGCTCTGCGCGAGCTGCGCGACGCAGGCGCCACGGAGTTCACCGGCTACACCGAGCTGAGCACGTCGTCGACGGTGCGCGGCATCATCCGCGAGGACTCCCTGGTGGAGGCCGCCGTCGAGGGTGACGTCGTCGACGTCGTGCTCGAGCGGACGCCGTTCTACGCGGAGTCGGGCGGGCAGGACTCCGACGCCGGGGTGATCACCGCCGACGGCGCGGTCCTGGAGGTGCTGGACGTCCAGAGGCCGGTCAAGGGCCTGATCGTGCACACCGTGCGCGTGACGCAGGGCGAGGTACGCCGCGGCGGCGACGTGCTTGCCCAGGTCGACCGGGAGTGGCGGATCGGTGCGCGCCAGGCGCACTCCGGCACGCACGTCGTGCACGCGGCACTCCGTGAGGTGCTCGGCCCGTCGGCCCTGCAGTCCGGCTCCTACAACAAGCCGGGCTACCTGCGGCTCGACTTCTCCTGGAACCAGGCGCTGTCCGTGACGGCGCGCACCGAGATCGAGGACGTCGCCAATCGTGCGATCCGCGAGGACCTGCGCGTGAAGTGGCAGTACATGACGCTCCCCGAGGCGAAGGAGTGGGGCGCGATCGCGCTCTTCGGCGAGACCTACGACGAGCAGGTTCGCGTCGTGGAGATCGGCGGGCCGTGGTCGCGCGAGCTGTGCGGCGGCACGCACGTGGACCACTCGAGCCAGATCGGCATCGTGGCCCTGACGGGCGAGTCGTCCGTCGGCTCGGGCTCGCGCCGGATCGAGGCGCTCGTGGGCCTGGAGGCGTTCCACCACCTCGCGCGGGAGCGCGCGCTGGTAAACACGCTCACGGAGACGCTCAAGGCGCGACCCGAGGAGCTCCCGGAGCGCGTCTCCTCGCTGGTGTCGCGCCTGCGGGACGCCGAGCGCGAGCTCGCCGGCATCCGCCGGGCCGGCCTGCTGGCGTCGGTCGGCACGCTCGCCGACGCCGCGGAGCAGGCCGGGCGGGCGCGGCTCGTCGCGCACGACGCCGGTGCGGTCGCCTCCGTGGACGACCTGCGCTCCCTGGCTCTCGAGGTGCGTGGGCGGCTCGGCGAGGACTCCGCGGTCGTCGCCCTGGGCGGCGTCGCGAAGGACCGCCCCGTCGTCCTCGTGGCGACGAACAGCGGGGCCCGCGACGCCGGGCTCCGCGCGGGCGACCTCGCCCGGGCCGCGGCGAAGGTTCTGGGCGGTGGCGGCGGAGGCAAGGACGACGTCGCGCAGGGTGGCGGTACCGACGCCTCGCGTCTGCCGGACGCCCTCGCGGCCGTGCGAGCCGTCGTCGCCGGGACGGCGCATGCCGGCTGAGGCCGCGTCCGCGGGCCTTCCCCGCGGGGTGCGGATCGGCGTCGACCTCGGCCAGGTCCGGGTCGGCGTCGCCCGGAGCGACCCGGACGGGCTCCTCGCGACACCCGTCGAGACCGTGCCCCGGGACCTCGCGAGCGAGCCCGCCGCGGCGTCCGACCTACAGCGACTCGTGGAGATCGTGCAAGAGTCCGGTGCGGCGGTCGTGTACGTCGGTCTCCCGAAGCACCTATCGGGGCGCGAGGGGTCGGCATCCGGGGTGGTTCGCACCTATTGTGGGGTGTTGGCGCGCGCTGTCGACCCGGTTACGGTGCGACTCGTGGATGAGCGACTGACCACCGTCAGTGCGCACCAGGCACTGAGAGCGTCCGGCCGGCCCGGGCGCCAGCACAGGCGGGTCGTCGACCAGGCGGCCGCTGTGGTGATCCTGCAGACCGCGATCGACGCTGAGCGCACGGCGGGGGGACGGGTGGGGGAGATCGTGGATCTTCCCGGCCGCAGCGCCGACGTCGGACACGGATCGGGAGAACCGGACCGGACAGGCGTGGAAGGAACTGACCGCATGGACCGCAGCGCTGGACCCCAGCGACGGGAGGCCCCCCAGTGAACGACCTCTTCCTCGACGAGATCGTCCAGCCGGACGCGCGGTCCGAGGCTGTCGCGACCCGCTCGGAGCGGCGCAGCGAGCGCGCGGAGCGGAACCGCCGCCGTCGCCAGCGCCGCCGCAAGAACCTCACCGCTCTCGTCATCGTGCTGGCGATCCTCGCCGGCGGCGCGTTCGCGGTCGTCAAGGTCGTCCTGCCCTTCTTCGACGGACTGGGCGACAGCAGCGGTGCCGTGACCGACTTCCCCGGCCCGGGCTCCGGTGAGGTGGAGGTCGTGATCCCGGCCGGTGCCACCGGGACGGACATGGCCCGGATCCTGACGGACGCGGGCGTCGTGGCGAGCACGGGCGCGTTCATCGAGGCCTTCCGCGCCAACCCGAATGCCCCGAGCATCCAGCCGGGCACCTATCGGCTCGTCCTCGAGATGCGTGCCGCGGACGCGGTCAACGCGTTGCTGAACACGGCGAACAAGGTCGAGCTCAAGGTGACGATTCCCGAGGGCTTCCGGCTCACCGAGATCGTGGAGCGTCTGGCGTCCGTCACGGGTGTACCCGCGGAGGAGTTCAACGCGGTGCTGGCCGACCCCGCGTCGGTGGGTCTGCCGGCCGAGGCCGGCGGCAACTTCGAGGGCTGGCTCGCCCCGGCGACGTACACCTACCAGCCCGACGACACACCGACCTCGATGATCCAGGCGATGGTCGCCCAGACGATCGCGGTGCTCGACGAGCGGGGGGTGGCCCCGGACCAGCGGCACGTCGTGCTCATCAAGGCGTCTCTGGTCGAACGGGAGTCGCCCGGTGGCGAGACGAGCGCGATGATCGCCCGGGCGATCGAGAACCGCCTGGCCATCAACCACAAGCTCGACATCGACGCCTCCGTCATCTATGGGGCGGGCCTGCCCAAGGGCACGCCGCTGACCGCCGACGTGAAGGCGGTCGACACCCCGTACAACCTCTACATCCACGCCGGTCTGCCTCCGACGCCGATCGCCTCTCCGGGCACGGCGTCGATCGACGCGGTGCTCGCCCCGGCGGAGGGGCCCTGGATGTACTGGGTGACCGTCAACTTCGAGACCGGTGAGACGCTCTTCGCGGTCGACTACCCGGAGCACCTGCGCAACGTCGCCCTCCTGAGGGAGTACGAGGCCGCGCACTCCAACGATGGCTGATCGGCGGGCCGCCGTCCTCGGTCACCCGATCGCGCACTCGCTGTCACCCGTCCTGCACCGCGCTGCCTACGCGGCGCTGGGGCTGGACGGGTGGCGGTACGACGCGGTCGACGTGACCGAGGACGGCCTGGCCGCGTTCGTGGGCTCGCTGGACGCGTCCTGGGCCGGCCTGAGTCTGACGATGCCGCTCAAACAGGCGATCCTGCCGCTGCTCGACCACGTCGAGCCGCAGGCGGAGGTCCTCGGCGTCGTCAACACGGTCCTCGTGCACGGGCAGGGCGCCGGGCGCCAGCTGACCGGTGCCAACACGGACGTGCACGGGATCGTGGCCGCCCTCGCGGAGGCCGGGGTCATGGCGTCGGGCAGCGACGGTCACCCGGTACGGCGTGCGGTCGTCCTTGGGGCAGGTGCCACGGCGGCGTCGGCACTCGCCGCGCTCGGCTCCCTCGGCTGCACGAACCCGCTCGTGCTCGCGCGGTCGATGGCGCGCGCCGGGTCGACGATGCGGGCGGCTCACCGGATGGGACTCGACGCGGAGTTCCGGGTCCTCGACGAGCGGTCCGTCGTCGAGGTGCTGCACGAGGCCGAGGTGGTCCTGTCGACCCTGCCCCCGCGCGCGGCGGACGGCATCGCCGACGCCCTTCGTGCGTCCGCGTCCGGCGAAGTCGGGCCCGGTGCAGGGATCGGCGCCGCCCGTCCGGTCCACGGTGTCGTGCTCGACTGCGCCTATGACCCGAGGCCGACGGCGCTGGTCGCGGCGTGGCAGGAGGCCGGCGGCGTTGCGGTGACGGGGGAGCGGATGCTCCTGCACCAGGCCGGCGAGCAGGTCCGCCTCATGACGGGTGCGCGCCCTCCGGTCGAGGCCATGGCCGCGGCCCTCGCCGAAGCGCTGGTCTGACCAGGTCGATCAGGCCCTTCAGAGGCCGCCGAGCCGTGCCGATAGACCCGTTGGTGGCGCCCCCGCGCCGCTGACACGGGCGGAAGGACGGCGGCGTGAAGCAACTCGGAGACATCCTCCTCGAGGAAGGCCTCGTCACCGAGGGCCAGCTCATGGCCGCCCTCGACGAGCAGGCGACCCGGGGTGAGTCGCTCGGCCGCGTCCTCGTCGAGATCGGGATGCTCACCGAGTCGCAGCTCGTCAAGGCCCTCGCGCGCCAGGTCGGCATGGAGTTCGTCGAGCTGGCCGACTACCCGGTGGACCGCGCCGCCGTCGCGATGCTGCCCGGCGCGTTGTGCCGCCGGTACACGGTCCTGCCGCTCGGCTTCCAGGACGGCGCGATGGTCCTCGCGATGGCGAACCCGGGCAACGTGCTCGCCCTCGACGACGCGCGCGCCGTGTCGGGTCTGTCGATGAAGGCGGTCGTCGCGACGCACGACGACCTGTCGGTGGCGATCGACCGTTTCTGCCGCGCCGACGACGAGATCGACGAGCTCAAGAGCGCCATCGAGGAGACCCAGGCGCAGGAGATCGAGATCGACCTGTCCCGGCTCGGGGACTACGTCGAGGACGACGCGCCCATCGTGCGGTTCGTGAACATCCTCGTCACGCAGGCGATCCAGGACCGCGCGTCGGACATCCACATCGAACCCACCGAGCACGACCTCCTGGTCCGGTACCGCATCGACGGCGTGCTGCACGAGATGCAGCGGGCCCCGAAGCAGATCGTCTCCGGCGTGACGAGCCGCCTGAAGATCATGAGCGACATCGACATCGCCGAGCGCCGCAAGCCGCAGGACGGGCGCATGTCGGTCACGCACAACAACCGCAAGATCGACCTGCGCGTCGCCACCCTGCCGACGGTGTGGGGCGAGAAGGTCGTCATGCGTATCCTCGACAACTCCACGGCGAGCCTGGACCTGCGGGACCTGTCCTTCCTCGAGGACAACTACCAGACGTACCGCGAGTCCTACACGAAGCCGTACGGGATGATCCTGGTCACCGGCCCGACGGGATCCGGCAAGTCGACCACCCTGTATGCGACGCTCAACGCGGTCTCGCGCCCCGAGATCAACGTCATCACCGTCGAGGACCCGGTGGAGTACCGCCTGCCCGGGATCAACCAGGTGCAGGTCAACCCGAAGGCCGGACTGACCTTCGCGAGCGCCTTGCGCTCGATCCTGCGGTCCGACCCCGACGTCGTCCTCATCGGTGAGATCCGTGACCATGAGACCGCGCAGATCGCGATCGAGGCAGCCCTCACCGGCCACCTGGTCCTGTCGACGCTGCACACGAACGACGCGCCGTCCGCGGTGACCCGGCTCATCGAGATGGGCATCGAGCCGTTCCTCGTCGGTTCCGCGCTCGACTGCGTCGTGGCCCAGCGGCTCGCCCGGCGGCTGTGCTCGAAGTGCAAGGAGCCGTACACCCCGTCCGAGGTCGAGCTCATCGCCGCCCGCTTCCCGTGGAGCCCGGGGGAGGAGATTCCCACCCTGCACCGTCCCGGCGGCTGCTCCACCTGCTCGCGCACCGGCTACAAGGGCCGGATGGCGCTGCACGAGGTCATGCGTGTGACGGAGGACATCGAGCGGCTCGCGGTGGGCCACGCCTCGGCCGCCGAGATCCAGCGCAGCGCGAGCGGGCAGGGCATGGTCAGCCTCCGCGACGACGGCTGGACGAAGGTGCTCCTCGGGGACACCTCGGTGGAGGAGATCCTGCGCGTCGTCGCGTGAGGAGTTGTCCGCTTTACGACGCGATTGCGCTCAAGCGCCGCGCGCGCGCCGCCGATACAGCAGGCATCCGTCATCACGATCGAGAGGGTCACTGTGAGCGACTTCTACCCGGCCCAGGGCGGTGACCCCACCCGGCAGGCACTGCCGACGTCCGCTGGTGCCGCTTCCTTCCTGCCTGACGGGTCGGCCGGTGGTGCGGCCCAGCAACGTCCCGGGGCGTACGTACCGCAGGCCGCCTCCGCGGGCCTGCCGCCCTACCAGCCGCCGACCGGGAGTGCGACGCCCCCGGCGTACCAGCCGCCCGCCGCGGGTGCCGGCGGGTACGTCCCGCAGCCGCCGCCCTACACGCCGCCGCCCGCAGGCCCCGGGGTGACGTACTCGCCGACGCCGACGGCCGCGCCCGCTCAGGCCCCCACGTACGCCCAGCCGGCCGCCCCGGCGCACCAGCCGCAGGCTCCGGCGGCCCCTGCCCAGCAGAGTGCGCCGGTGCGCTCGGAGGCCCCGGCGGCCGCCGCCGCAGCGAAGCCCGCGACGCGCTCGGCGCGCCTCGGCATGAGCCAGCAGCCGGGGGACAACGACCTCGACCTCGAGGCGGCCCTGCGGAAGATGATCGAGTCCGGTGCGTCGGACCTGCACATCACGTCGGGCGCGCCGCCCACGGTTCGCCTCGACGGGGGCCTGCGGCCGCTGGAGGGCTTCACGTCCCTCATGCCGGACGAGATCCAGCGCACGATCTACTCGATCCTGACCCAGCGGCAGCGCGAGCAGTTCGAGGAGCACCTCGAGCTGGACTTCGCGTTCGCGGTCCGGGGGGTTGCGCGCTTCCGGGTGAACCTCTACCAGCAGCGCGACAGCCTCGGTGCCGCGTTCCGTGTCATCCCGTACGAGATCCTCCCGCTCGAGGCGCTCGGCGTCCCGCCGGTCGTGGCCAACTTCGCGAGCATGCCCCGTGGTCTGGTGCTCGTCACCGGTCCCACCGGCTCCGGCAAGTCGACGACGCTCGCGTCGATCATCGACCTGGCGAACCGCACGCGGAACGACCACATCATGACCGTCGAGGACCCGATCGAGTTCCTGCACCGGCACAAGAAGTCGCTCATCAACCAGCGTGAGGTCGGTGCGGACACGCTGTCCTTCGCGAGCGCGCTCAAGCACGTGCTGCGGCAGGACCCCGACATCATCCTGGTCGGCGAGATGCGTGACCTGGAGACGATCTCCGTCGCGCTCACGGCGGCTGAGACCGGCCACCTCGTCTTCGCGACGCTGCACACGCAGGACGCTGCGCAGACGATCGACCGCATCATCGACGTGTTCCCCTCGAGCCAGCAGGCGCAGGTGCGCACTCAGCTCGCCGGCGCGATCCAGGGCGTCGTCTGCCAGACGCTGTGCAAGCGGTCCGACGGGCCGGGCCGCGTCGTGGCGACCGAGGTCCTGCTCGCGACCCCCGCGATCCGCAACCTGATCCGCGAGGGCAAGACGCACCAGATCTACTCGTCGATGCAGGCCGGTGCGAAGCAGGGCATGCACACGATGGACCAGCACCTCGCGGAGCTCGTGAAGGTCGGCAAGCTCACCTACGAGGCCGGTCTGGAGAAGTGCCATCACGTCGGTGACTACAACCGCCTCACCGGCCGCACGGCCGGCGGCTCGGGTGGTGGCTCCTCGCTCGGCGCGATGAGCGGTGGGATGGGCGAGCCCCTGCCCGGCGCGCTCCCCGGCTATCAGGGGGGTCAGGGCTGATGGCCGCCGCGACGAAGACGTACGAGTATGCGGTCCGCGACAAGGCCGGCAAGGTCGTCAAGGGCCGGATCGAGGCCAACAACGCCACGGCTGTCGCGAACCGGCTCAAGACCATGGGCATGGCGCCCATCTCCGTGACGGAGGTTCAGGTCTCCGGGCTCCAGAAGGAGATCAGCATCCCGGGGTTGTCGAACCGGATCGCGCTGAAGGATCTCGCGGTCATGGCGCGCCAGCTCGCCACGATGATCACCGCGGGTCTGTCGATCCTGCGTGCTCTGTCGATCCTCGCGGACCAGACGGAGAACCAGGCGCTCGCGAAGATCCTCCAGCAGGTACGCAGCGACGTCGAGACCGGCTCGGCGCTGTCCTCGTCCCTGGCCAAGCACAAGGACACCTTCCCGCCGCTCATGATCAACATGATCAAGGCCGGCGAGGTCGG
>JAEYXM010000017.1 GCA_023428465.1 Actinomycetes bacterium | reverse complement strand
GCCGCCCGACGCACGTCTCGGAGCACACGGTCGGCAGGCCCACCTCGACGCGGGGGAAGCAGAACGTGCACTTCTCGGCCTTGCCGGTGCGGTGGTTGAAGTAGACCTTCTTGTACGGGCAGCCCGTGACGCACTTGCGCCAGCCACGGCACTTGTCCTGGTCGACCAGGACGATCCCGTCCTCGGAGCGCTTGTAGATCGCGCCCGAGGGGCACGACGCCGCGCACGACGGGTTCAGGCAGTGCTCGCAGATGCGCGGCAGGTAGAACATGAAGGTCTGCTCGAACTCGAGCCGAACCTTGTCCGAGACCTTGGCCAGCACCGGGTCGGCGGCGGTGAGCGCCGGGGCGCCCGCGAGGTTGTCGTCCCAGTTCGCGCTCCACCGCACCTGCATGTCCTGGCCGCTGATCAGCGACTTCGGACGCGCGACGGGTGTGTGCTCCTGCAGGGGCGCGTTGGTGAGGTTCTCGTAGTCGTACGTCCAGGGCTCGTAGTACTCGTCGATCGAGGGCAGCTTGGGGCTGGCGAAGATCGTGAGCAGGTTCTTCAGCCGCCCGCCGGCCTTGAGCTGCAGCCGTCCGCGACGGTTGAGCGTCCAGCCGCCCTGCCAGGTCTCCTGGTCCTCGTAGGTGCGCGGGTAGCCCTGCCCGGGCCGGGTCTCGACGTTGTTGAACCACACGTACTCGGTGCCCGTGCGGTTCGTCCACGCCTGCTTGCAGGTGACCGAGCACGTGTGGCACCCGATGCACTTGTCGAGGTTCATCACCATCGCCATCTGAGCCATGACGCGCATGTCAGTACTCCACCTCCTGGCTCCGCCGCCGGATGACGGTGACCTCGTCACGCTGGTTCCCCGTCGGGCCGAGGTAGTTGAACGCATACGACAGCTGCGCGTACCCACCGATGAGGTGGCTCGGTTTGATGAGCAGGCGCGTGAGCGAGTTGTGGATCCCGCCGCGTCGGCCCGTGGTCTCCGAGCGGGGCACGTCGATGAGGCGGTCCTGCGCGTGGTGCATGTAGACCGTCCCCTCCGGCATGCGGTGGGAGACGACGGCGCGCGCCACGACGACGCCGTTGCGGTTGAGCGCCTCGATCCAGTCGTTGTCGGCGACGCCGATCTTGGCCGCGTCGCGGTCGCTCATCCAGATCTGCGGCCCGCCGCGGGACAGCGAGAGCATGAAGAGGTTGTCCTGGTACTCGGAGTGGATGGACCACTTGTTGTGCGGGGTCAGGTAGCGCACGGTCACGCCGAGCCGGCCCGAGCCGGGGACCTGCGCGGTGTCCCCCACGACGGACTCACCGAAGAGCGCCTGCATGTTCAGCGGCGGCCGGAACACCGGCAGGCCCTCGCCGAGCTCGGTGATCCAGTCGTGGTCGAGGTAGAAGTGCTGGCGCCCCGTGAGCGTGTGCCACGGCTTGAGCCGTTCGACGTTGACCGTGAAGGGCGAGTACCTCCGGCCGCCGTGCTCGGTGCCGGACCACTCGGGCGACGTGATGACCGTGACGGGTGCGGCCTGCGTGTCCGCGAAGGTCATCTGCTTGCCCTCGTGCTCCGCGGCGAGGTCCGCCAGTTGCGTGCCCGTCCGCTTCTCGAGGGTGTGGAAGCCCTGCACGGCGAGCCGGCCGTTCGTCGTGCCCGAGAGCGCGAGGATCGCCTCGCACACGTGCGTGTCGCGCGTCAGCAGGGGCCGGCCCTCGACGACGCTCCCGCCCGTCCCCGTGGCCACCCCGTTCTTGCGGCCGAGGTAGGCGACCTCCTGGTCGACCTGGAAGGTCACGCCCTTCGTGGTGAGCCCCAGGGTGTCGACGAGCGGCCCGAGCGTGGCCATCTTCGCCGCGACCGCCGCGTAGTCCCGCTCGACCACCGTCAGGCGCGGCATGGTGCGCCCGGGCACGGGCTCGCACTCCCCCGCCGCCCAGTCGAGCACCCGGCCGTGCGGGGTCGCGAGCTCGTCGGGCGTGTCGTGCAGCAGGGGGGTCGCGACGACGTCCCGCCGGACGCCGAGGTGGGTCCCCGCGAGCTCGCTGAAGCGCCGCGCGAGCGTCTGGAAGATGTCGAAGTCCGTCCGCGTCTGCCACGGCGGCGCGATCGCGGGGCTGAACGAGTTCACGAACGGGTGCATGTCCGTGGTGTTCAGGTCGTGCTTCTCGTACCAGGTCGCGGCGGGGAGCACGACGTCGGAGAAGACGGTCGTGCTCGTCATCCGGAAGTCCAGGCACAGGAGCAGGTCGAGCTTGCCCGTCGGCGCCTCGGCGTGCCAGACGACGTCCCGGGGGCGCGCCTCGGGGGGCGCCTCGGTGGCGCGGAGGTTGGAGTCCGTGCCGAGCAGGTGGTGCAGGAAGTACTCGTTGCCCTTGGCCGAGCTCCCGAGGAGGTTCGCCCGCCAGATCGTCAGGACGCGCGGGAAGTTCTCGGGCGCGTCGGGGTCCTCGGCCGCGAACCGGAGCCGACCCGCGGTCAGCTCGGCCGGCACGTACTCGTCCACGCTCACGCCGGCGGATGCGGCGTCGTCGGCGAGGTCGAGGGGGTTGCGGTCGAACGTCGGGTAGGACGGCATCCACCCCAGTCGCGCGGACTGCGCGATCACGTCCGCGGTCGACCGCCCCGCGAACCGGCCGCCGGACTGCGCCGCGGAGAGCGTGCCGGCATCGAACGCGTCGTAGCGGAACTGGTCGGTGTGCAGGTACCAGTAGGCGGTCTGGATCATCGTGCGCGGCGGCCGCGCCCAGTCGTTCGCCGTGGCGTACATCGAGTGGCCCGTGACGGGGCGCACCTTCTCCTGGCCGACGTAGTGCGCCCAGCCCCCGCCGTTGACGCCCTGGCAGCCCGTGAGGGTCGTGAGCGTGAGGAACGTGCGGTAGATCGTGTCGGAGTGGAACCAGTGGTTCGTCCCGGCGCCCATGATGATCATCGAGCGCCCGCGGGACTCCTCCGCGTTCGCCGCGAACTCCCGGCCGATGCGCTCCGCCTTGGCCGCAGGTACGCCGGTGAACTGCTCCTGCCACGCCGGGGTGCCCGGGTGGGCGGCGTCGTCGTACCCCGTCGGCCATTCGCCCGGCAGCCCGGTGCGCCCGACGCCGTACTGCGCGAGCAGCAGGTCCATGACCGTCGTGACCAGGTGCTTGCCGACGCGCCGCACGGGCACGCCGCGGCGGATGACGCCGGCACTGCCGTCGAGCGCGTCGAACCGCGGCAGGTCCACCTCGACGGCGTCCCCGGCCGGCTGTCCGACGCTCGTACCGCCCGCGCTCAGCAGGGGCTCGACGTCGCCGAGGTCGAGGTTCCAGCGCCCGGCGCCGTCGGCGCCGTAGTGGAAGCCGAGGGAGCCGCCCGGCACCACGGGCTTGCCTGTGCGCGCGTCGAGGAGCACCGTCTTGAACGCGGCGTTCTCCGCCTTCGCCGCACGGCCGCCCAGGTCCTCGGCCGTGACGAACTTCCCGGGCCGGTACGCGCCGTCCGGCCCGGCCTCCAGGTGCACCAGGAACGGCAGGTCGGTGTACCGCGTCACGTAGTCCGTGAAGTACGGGACCTGCCGCTCGACGAAGAACTCCCGCAGCGTGACGTGTCCCATCGCCATCGCGAGGGCGCCGTCGGTGCCCGGCGCGACCGCGAGCCACTCGTCCGCGAACTTCACGTTGTCCGCGTAGTCCGGGGAGACGGCGACGACCTTCTGACCCCGGTAGCGGGCCTCGGTCATCCAGTGCGCGTCGGGCGTGCGGGTGACCGGGATGTTCGAGCCCCACATGACCAGGTAGCCGGCATCCCACCAGTCGCCCGACTCCGGGACGTCCGTCTGGTCGCCGAACACCTGCGGCGACGCCACGGGCAGGTCGGCGTACCAGTCGTAGAACGAGAGCATGGGTGCGCCGATGAGCGCGTGGTACCGCGCCCCCGCACCGTGCGAGACCATCGACATCGCCGGGATCGGCGAGAAGCCCGCGACGCGGTCCGGCCCGTACCGCCGGATCGTGTGCACCTGCGCGGCCGCGACGATCTCGACGGCCTCGTCCCAGGTCGCGCGCACCAGACCGCCCTTGCCGCGCGCGGACTTGTACCGCCGGGCCGCGTCCGGGTCGTCGACGATCGACGCCCATGCGGCGACCGGGTCACCGGTCCGGGCGCGGGCCGCCCGGTACAGCTCGAGCAGGACGCCCCGCACGTACGGGTAGCGGATCCGCGTCGGCGAGTACGTGTACCAGCTGAACGCCGCGCCGCGCGGGCAGCCGCGGGGCTCGTACTCCGGGCGATCGGCACCGACCGACGGGTAGTCCGTCTGCTGCGCCTCCCAGGTGATGATCCCGTCCTTGACGTACACCTTCCACGAGCACGAGCCCGTGCAGTTCACACCGTGCGTGGAGCGCACGACCTTGTCGTGGCTCCACCGGTCCCGGTAGAACGCGTCCGCCTCGCGGCCGCCCTGCTGGTGCAACGTGCGCAGGTCGCCCGAGACCTCGCCGCGGCGCAGGTGCCGCCCGAGCCGCAGGATCACGTCCGAGGCGGGGCCGTCCAAGCCGGGGGTCGCGCCCTCGGTGCGGGTGTCCGTCATGACAGCTCCTTCGTCGCGGCTCAGCTGGGCCGGGGTGCCCCCGGGCGGGCGTACTGGACCCACGCGAGCACCGTGCACGCCGCGAAGTACACGACGCAGCCGACGAAGAACGCGCGGGGCGAGATGGCGGACAGGGCGACGCCGACGAGGAACGGCCCGAAGGCGGCGATCGAGGCGGTGAACCCGATCACGCCGCCCGCCTGACGGCGGGGGAAGATCATCGGCATCTGCTTGAAGGTGCCGGCGTTACCGATGCCGGCGAAGAAGAAGACCGTGAGCATGCCGGCCAGGAACCAGCCGAACTGCCCGCGCGACGTCGGGCTCAGGAAGAACGCCGTGAACGCGGTGCTCACGGTCATGCCGACGCCCGCCACGAACGTCCACACGGCGCCGCCGAAGCGGTCGCAGAGCGGACCCCACGCCGCCCGCGTCGCCGAGCCGATGAGCGGGCCCAGGAACGCGAACTTCAAGGGGTCGGGCGCGTCGGCGAAGCTGCCGTACTCGTTCTTGATGATGAGGCCCAGCTGGGCGGCGAAGCCGGAGAAGGCCCCGAAGGTCATGAGGTAGATCGCCGTCATGTACCAGGTGTGCCGCTCACGGAAGATGTCGAGCTGCTGGCGGAAGTTCGCCTCGACGGGCACCCGCCGCAGGTAGACGGCCGCCAGGACCATGCCGAGGAGCACCCACGGGATGAGGACCAGGCCCGCGTTGTGCAGCCACATCTGCCCGCCGTCGATCTTCTCCTGCGGCGTCAGCGCCGTGACACCGAGCAGGCCGAAGCCCACGACCCAGGGCGTCAGGAACTGGATGAGGCTCACGCCGAAGTTGCCGAGCCCCGCCTGGAGCCCGAGCGCGGTGCCGGCCATCCGCCGCGGGAAGAAGTAGCTGGTGGACGGCATGAACCCGGAGAAGGCACCACCGCCGACGCCGCACGCCGCGGCCAGGAGCAGCAGCACCCAGAAGGGCGTGTCCACGTTCCGGACGGCCGCCGTCCAGCCGATCATCGGCAGGAGCAGCAGCGTCGCCGAGCCACCCACGAGGGTGCGCGTGCCGACGATGGGCGGCAGGAACATGTAGATCAGCCGCATGAGACCGCCCGAGAGTCCGGGCACAGCGACCAGCCAGTAGAGCTGGGCGTCGGTCAGGTCGTAGCCGATCGTGGTCAGGCGGGGCGCGATGGCGCTGACCAGGTACCAGACGCAGAACGCCAGCGTCAGGTTGTACGTGGTGATCCACAACGTCCGCCACGCGAAACGGCTGTCCCAGCGCTCCGGGTCCTCGGGGTCCCACCGCGCGAGGTCGACTCGCGGACTGAAGATCGCCATCGTTCCTCCGGTTCGCACGGCCCCTGGCGTGGTCACCGCCCAGTGTGTCCGGGCGATGGTGTGCGCCGCGGCGGTGACTTCCGTGAAAAACCCCTCGGTGGCTCGAAACCTAGCGAATCCGCGGGGTGGGCGCGAGAGAGCTGGTACCCCGAGTCGACCTCAGGAACGGGCGAGGTGAAGGACGCAGTGCTCCGGCCCGACGAACGGCTCGAGGCGTTCGGCGGTCAGCGGGCCGCCCTCCCGCTCGAGCACCCCGCGGATGACGTCGAGGTGCACCGCACAGGTCGTCTCCGTGCGCTCCCGCGCGAGGGTGGCGAACGGGCACCGCCGCAGGTGCACGCAGCGGGCGGCCGGGTCGGGCTCCGGGGCGAAGCCGACGTCCTCGAGGTGCACGCCGAGGGCCGCCATCTGGCGCCGCTCCGCTGCCGCGTCGTCCGGGTCGGCGTCGGCGCCCGTGGGTCCGGGCCCTGCTCCCGCCGGCGCCGAGCCGGCAAACCCGCCGGTCATCGCCCTGGTTGCTGCGTCGGCGGTCGAACCGCCGGGTGCCTGCGCCACCGACTCCTCGATCGCGCCGGCCTCGTCCAGGAACAGCGCGGTCAGGGACGCACGGAAGCGCTCGTCGAGCGTCGCGCCGGCGGCGCGCGCGACCGCCTCGTACCGGATCCGGGGACGTCCGCGCGTGGTGCGCCGCTCCACGGTCCGGACGGCGAAGCCGGCCGTCACGAGCCGGTCGAGGTGCTCGCGCACGGTGTTCGTGTGCCGGCCCACCGCCTCGGCGAGCTCCGTGACGAGGAGCGGCCGGCCGGCGGTCTGCAGGGCGTGCAGGATCTCGACCCGCATCGCCGAGCCGAGGGCCCGCGCGGCACTCCGGCTCGACGGCATGCCCGGGATTATTCACGGATCCGACAGGCGTCACCCGGGACTTCGGTCGCTAGTCTCGGACGATGACCGGAGCCCTCGCACCGGCGGCCGTGGTCGTCGTCTCGGACCGCTGCGCCCGCGGCGAGGCCGAGGACCGGTCCGGCCCGCGCGCCGCCGCCCTCCTGGCGGACGCCGGGCTGGACGTCGCCGACGTCGTGGTGGTGCCCGACGGCGCCGCCTCCGTCGAGGCTGCGCTCCGCCGCCTGATCGCCGACGGCGCGCGCGTCGTGGTGACCAGCGGTGGGACCGGCGTCGGCCCCCGCGATGCGACCCCCGAGGGGACCCGCCCGCTCCTTGCCCGCGAGCTGCCCGGCGTGGCCGAGGCGATCCGGCGCCGGGGTGCGTCCGCGCACGCCGGCGCCGTGCTCTCGCGGGCCCTGGCGGGCGTGACCGCCGACGGCGTGGTCGTCGTGAACCTGCCCGGGAGCCCCTCCGGGGTCGAGGAGGGCCTGGGCGTCCTCGTGCCGCTGCTCCCCCACCTGCTCGACCAGCTCGCCGGGGGTGACCATTGATCGCGCAGCTCAGCGCCGAGCCGCTGTCGGTCGCCGACCACGTGGCGGCGGTCGACGACAGCCGCGCCGGGGCCGTCGCGACGTTCATCGGGCGCGTGCGCGACCACGACCCCGCGGTGGAGGGCACCGTCGTCGGCCTGGAGTACAGCGCCCACCCCGACGCGCCCGCAGTCCTCGAGCGGCTCGCCTCCGGTGCGGCCGCACGCGACGGCGTGCTCGGCGTCGCGATCAGCCACCGCACGGGCAGGCTCACGGTGGGCGAGACGGCCGTCGTCGCTGCCGTCGCCACGGCCCACCGTCAGCTCGCGTTCGCGGTGTGCGCCGACCTCGTCGAGGCCGTCAAGGCCGAGCTGCCCGTCTGGAAGCGCGAGCTGCTCGCGGACGGGTCCCACGTGTGGGTGGGCCTGTGAGCACCCTCGTGGACCGCTTCGGCCGGGTGCACCGCGACCTGCGGATCTCCCTGACCGACCGGTGCTCGCTGCGCTGCACGTACTGCATGCCCGCCGAGGGCGTGCCCTGGCTCCCCGGGGCGACGATGCTCACGACGGACGAGCTCGTCCGGATCGCCGCCGTCGCCGTGCAGCTGGGCGTCACCGAGATGCGCCTCACCGGTGGTGAGCCCCTCCTGCGGCCCGACGCCGTCGACACCGTGCGGCGGCTCGTCGCCCTCCGCGGGCCGGACGGACCCCCCGAGATCTCGCTGACCACGAACGCGCTGCGCCTGCCCGCGCTGGCGCAGCCGCTGCGCGACGCGGGCCTGACCCGCATCAACGTGAGCCTGGACACCCTCGACCGCGAGCGCTTCACCGCGCTCACGCGCCGGGACCGCCTCGTCCAGACCCTCGCCGGTCTCGCGGCGGCCGACGCCGCGGGCCTGGCCCCCATCAAGCTCAACGCCGTCGTCATGCGGGGCGTGAACGACGACGAGGTGGTCGACCTCGTGCGGTTCGCCGTCGCGCACGGCTACGAGATGCGGTTCATCGAGCAGATGCCGCTCGACGCCGGCCACACGTGGGACCGGACCGCGATGGTCACGCAGGCCGAGATCCTCGCCCGGCTGCGGACCGCGTTCGACCTGACGGAGGTGCCCGGCCGCGGCTCGGCCCCCGCGGAGCGGTGGTACGTCGACGGCGGCCCGGCCACCGTGGGCGTGATCGCGTCCGTGACCGCACCGTTCTGCGGCGCGTGCGACCGCCTGCGGCTCACGGCGGACGGCCAGCTGCGCGCGTGCCTCTTCGCGCGCACCGAGACGGACCTGCGCACGCTCCTGCGCGAGGGCGCCGACGACGAGACGCTCGCCGCGGCGGTCCGCACGTGCCTGGCGGGCAAGCGCGCCGGGCACGACATCGACGACCCGCGCTTCCTGCAGCCCGACCGGCCGATGAGCGCGATCGGCGGCTGAGGCTCGCTCCGCTGAGCCTGCCGTGAGCTCCGCTGAGCCTGCCCGGAGCCTGCCCGAAGCCTCGTGGAGCCGGAACCCTGGCGCGCCGGGTGGCTACCCGCCGGCGAAAGGCGGCAGGACGTCGACCGTGCCGCCCGCGACCAGCGGTGCGGCGTCGCCGTCGAGCCGGACGCCGTCCGCCAGCAGCGCGCACCGCGGCAGCACCTCGGCCAGCGCCGCACCGTGCGCGGCCACGAGCGCCGTGCGGAGCTCGCCCGCCGTGCGTGCCTGGACCCGCGTCACCGCCGCGCCCGCGGCCTCGGCCGCGCCCGCGAACAGCCGGACCTGGATCACCGCGGCTCCCCGAAGTCCCGCGCCAGGTCGGTGACCCGGGCCGCGATCTCGTCGAACGTGGCGCGACCGCCGCCGCGCGCACCGACCGCGCAGCCCACCAGGAAGGCCGTCAGCGGCACGGCCGGGCGGGCAACGCCGGACGCGGCCTCCCGGGCCAGGTCGAGCACGGCGTCGACGTCGACCACGTCCGGGTCGACGCCGAGCTCCTCGACGAGCTCCGCGACCCACTGGTAGAGCTCGCTGCCGACCGGCTGCTTGGTGCTCGCGTCGCTCATGCTTCCTCCTCGATCCTCGCCGTCGGCCCACGGCCGCCCGGGGTTCGGCTCCGGCGTCGTGACGACCCCGGAGCCGCCCAGCGCGACGTCCAGCTCGGCCACAGCATCCCAGGTGTCGCCGTCGCGCGCCGCCCCCGTCGTGTCCGCGACGTCGACGAGCCGCATCGGTTCGAGCAGGCGGCGCATCGAGCAGCCGTGCAGCCCACCGTCGGCGGCACGGGCGTCGAGGGCCGCCCGCAGCGCCGGGCGGCGGTAGACCGCCGCGAGGGGCTGACGGTGACCGTCCGCGGCCACGAGCGTGGCGCCGTCGGCATCGGCGTGCGTGGCCAGGGCGGCGAGCAGCGTGGGGAGCGCCGTGCCGACGAGCGGCGCGTCGCACGCGAGCACGACGACCGGCACGTCCCCCTCCGCCCCGAGGGCCGCGAGACCTGCGCCGATGCCGGCCGCCGGGCCTCCCGAGGGCGGGTCCTCGAGCGTGCTGCGCACCCCGGGCCCCACCACGGACGCCGGACCGACCACGACGACGTCGTGCGCGTGGCGAACCGCGTCGAGCACGCGGTCGAGCATCCGCCGGCCGGCGACGATGACGTCGGGCTTGGAGACGCCGCCCAGGCGCCGCCCCTCCCCGCCCGCGAGCACGACGGCATCGAAGGTGTCGATGGTGTCGGGGCTCATGCCTCACGCACCCAGTCGCCCGAGCGGCCACCGGACTTGGCGACCACCCGCACGTCGGTGATCGACGTCGCCTTGTCGAGCGCCTTGAGCATGTCCACGAGGGCCAGCGCGGCGACCGTGACCGCCGTGAGCGCCTCCATCTCGACGCCCGTGCGGTCCGCGGTCCGGACGGTCGCGGTGATCTCCACGCCGTCGGCGACCACGGCCAGGTCCACCACGACCCCGTGCACGCCGATCACGTGCGCCAGGGGCAGCAGGTCGGGCGTCCGCTTCGCGGCGGCGATCCCCGCGAGGCGCGCGACGGCGAGCGCGTCGCCCTTCGGCACCGTGCCGTCGCGCAGCGCCGCCATCACCGCCGGCGAGCAGACGACGCGCCCCGCGGCCGTGGCCTCCCGGACGGTCGGCTGCTTGCCGGTGACGTCGACCATCCGGGCGTGGCCGGCGTCGTCGAGATGGGTCAGTCCCACAGGTCGCTCCTCATCACCGTCACCACGTCGCCGACGCGGACCGCGTCGACCTCCGCCGCCACCACCGCGAGCCCGTCCGCGCGGGCCAGCCCCGTCACCAGGTGCGAGCCGGAACCGCCTCGGCTCGCCGGCCGCGCACCGAGCCCGCCGTCGGCCCGGGACAGCGCGACCGGCATGTACTGCACGCGCCCGGCGGGCGACCGCCAGTCCTCGAGCGCGACCGCCGTCACGGTGCCGGCACCCGACGCAGGATCTTCGTCGACGAGCCCGCGCAGGCGGCGCAGCGCGGGCCGGACGAAGACCTCGAACGACACGTGCACGCTCACCGGGTTGCCCGGCAGGCCGACGAGCGGCGTCCCGCCCGGCAGGGTGCCCAGCGCCTGCGGCTTGCCCGGCTGCATCGCCACCCGCGCGAACCCAACCGAGCCCCAGGCCACGAAGACCTGCTTGACCACGTCGTACGCGCCGACGCTGACGCCCCCCGACGTCAGCACGAGGTCCACGGTGCCGTCGAGCGAGACCAGGACCTCGCGGAGCGCGTCCGGGTCGTCCGGCACCGGGTCGAGGCGCAGTGCCGTGCCACCCGCGGACCGCACCGCCGCCGCGAGCAGGTGGGAGTTGGAGTCGGGGATGCACCCCGGACCGGGCACGGTCCCGGCCGCGACGAGCTCCGAGCCGGTGGCCAGCACGGCGACCACGGGCCGCCGGTGGACCAGCACCTGACCGGCACCCGCGGCGACCGCCGCCGCGACGTGCACCGGCCTCAGCAGGGTGCCCGCGCGCAGGACGACGCCGCCCGCCGCCGCGTCCTCGCCCGCCCGGCGCACGTGCGCACCGCGGGCGACGGGTTCGCGCACCTCGACCGCGTCGGTCCCGCCGTCGGTCAGCTCCACCGGGACGACGGCGTCCGCACCGCGCGGGACGGGCGCGCCGGTCATGATCCGCGCCGCCGTCCCGGGCGCCACCTCGACCTGCTCGCCGGACCCCGCCGGGAGGTCGGCGACCACGGCCAGTCGCACGGGGGCGTCCCCGGCCGGGGCGACGTCGTCGGCCCGCACCGCGTAGCCGTCCATCGCCGAGTTGTCCCACGGCGGGACGTGCGTCGCCGCGACGACGTCCGCGGCGAGCACCAGCCCGTCCGCCTCCCCGACCGGCAGGACGACCTCCGGCGCGGGCCGGACCAGCTCGAGCACGGCCATGCGGTGCTCGAGGACGGTGCGCGTCGGGTGCGGCGTCGGCATCACGGCTCCGGTCGGGCGGGTCGGTGGTTGCGGGCGGGGCCAGTATCGCCGGTCATGATCTGTTCGCCGCCGCCCGAGGGCCGTGACAAAGGCCGGGCCGTGCGCCCTCGGGCCGCCATGTCAGTACCGCGGCAGGCGGGGGTCGACGAGGGTCGCCCACGCCGTCACGCCGCCCTCGAGGTTGAGCGCATCGTGGCCCCGCTCGGCGAGGAACGCCGCCGCGCGCGCGGACCGCACTCCGCTGTGGCAGTAGACGACGACCGGGCGGCCGGCGGGCACCTCCGCCCACCGGTCCGGCAGCCGGCCCAGCGGGATGGCCAGGTCGCCGTCGATCGTGGCGATGTCCCGCTCGGCGGGCTCACGCACGTCCAGGAGGGTGACCGACCCCTCGGCGAGCCACCCCGCGAGCTCGGGGGCGGTCACGGTCCGGACCGGGCGACCGTCGCCGCCCGGCGGCCGCGCGGGGGCCGGGGGCGCGGCACCCACGCCGCTGTCGCCCGTCCGCCCGGACAACGACAGCGACGGTGCCGACGACCGTGCCGACGACCGTGCCGACGAGCCCCGGAGCGGGACCTCCGACCACGTCCCGCCGAGCACGTCCAGCACGGCCACCCGACCCAGCAGTGTCCGCCCGGCACCCGTCACGAGCTTGACGACCTCTGCCGCCATGACCGACCCGACGATCCCGCACATCGCGCCGAGCACCCCGCCCACGGCGCAGGACGGCACGGTCCCCTCCGGCGGGGGCGCCGGGAACAGGTCCCTGAGCTGGACCGACGGCACGCCCGCCGGGGGCCGTCCCCAGAAGAGCGAGACCTGTGCGTCGAACCGGAACACCGAGCCCCACACCTCGGGCAGGCCGAGGCGCACGCACGCGTCGTTGACCGCGTACCGCGTCGGGAAGTTGTCCGTCCCGTCGACCACGACGTCGTACCCGGCCAGGAGGTCCGCCGTCGCCTCGGTGAGGCGCACGTCGTGCACGACGACATCCACGCCCGGGTCGATGGCCCGCACGGCGTCGGCCGCGCTCGCGGTCTTGCGGCGTCCGACGTCGCTCGTCCCGTGCACCACCTGGCGCTGCAGGTTGCTCGTCTCGACCACGTCGTCGTCGACGATCCCGATCCGCCCGACGCCCGCCGCCGCGAGGTACTGGAGCACGGGCGCGCCGAGCCCGCCGGCGCCGACGACGCACACCCGAGCGGCGCGCAGCCGGCGCTGCCCGGTCTCCCCCACCTGCGGCAGGAGGACGTGGCGCGCGTACCGCTCACGCTCGGCGGCGTCGAGCGGCGGGCCGGGCTCGACGAGGGGGGCGAGGATCACGGGCGTTCCTTCCGGACGGCGGCGAGCAGCAGCCCGAGGAGGACACCGATCGCCAGGTTCCACACGACACCGACGACGCCGACGACGCCGACCACGAGCCAGGCCCACCACCCGCGGACGCCGCGCAGGAGCCGCACGTGGGCCACCGCCGCTACGACGAGGAGCCCCGCGAGGACGGGCAACGGGAACGCGGCGAGCACGTCCGCGAGCCCTCGGCCGACACCGACCGCCGCCACCAGGAGCAGCCCGCCGACGAGCGCCGGCGCACGCCACGTCCGCGCCCCGGCGGCGACGTGCGCGCTCATGCCACCCGCGCCGTGGCAGACCGGCATGCCCGACACGGCACCGGCGAGCACGTTCGCGCCGCCGAGCGTCAGTGCGAGGCGGTCGGGGGTCACGGTCGTCGGGCCGAAGTACTGCCGCGCGGCGTCGGCCGGTGCCAGGCACGAGTTCGCGAGTGTCAGCGGGAGCTGGGGCAGGACGAGGAGCACGGCCGCGGTCGCCAGCGCGGACCCGTCGAGGTGCGGCAGGGCGAGCGGCGTCGGGCCGACGGCGTCGGCGTGCCCGCCGAGGACCGCGGCGACCCCGACGGCGATCGCGACGACCGGGAGCACCAGGCCGGGCCGCCACAGCAGCACGGCGACGACCGCCGCCGTCAGGACGACCACGACCGGGCGGGGCGCCTGGTCGGTGAACGTCGCGGGCGGGTCCACGACGAGGCCCCACGCGATGCGGACGAACGTGAGCCCCACGGCGAGCTGGACGCCGCGGATCACGAGCTCGGGAAACACCCGGGCCACCCGGCCGAGCAGGCCGAGCCCGCCGAGGCCGACGAACACGACGCCCATGACCAGCGCGCCCGCGGCGATGACGTCCACCCCCGCGCCCGCGGCGATCGCGGCTGCGCCGAAAGCCTTGAGCGGCTGCACCGCGACGGGGACGCGGTACACGACCGAGACGACCAGGTACGCCAGTCCCGCCGGCAGCAGCGCCGCGGTGAGCGACACCCCGTTGACGACGACGAGGGCGATCGCGATCGGTACCAGGACGCCCAGGTCGGCGACGGCGCCCGACGCCTCACGCCACCAGGTCCAGGCCGCCGGCGCACGCGCCGGCGTACGGACGGGCCCCGCACCAGCCACGCTCATCGGGCCAGGCTAGCCATAGGGTTGAGCCGTGGACGACGCGCTCACCCCCGTGCCCTGGTCGGCCGGTCGCTGGACCGCCCCACCGGTCCGCGTCACGGAGTCCGGGGCGGACCTGCTGGTCACCGCGGTCGAGGGCAGCGACGCATGGCGGCACACATCGTACGGCTTCGTGCACGACGACGCGCACGGCCTCCTCGCTCCGCTGGCCGACCCGGGTGCGGTCGAGGTCACGTTCGTGGCCGACCTGAGCGAGCAGTTCGACCAGGCGGGTGTGCTGCTGCGCGCCGACGAGCAGACCTGGGTCAAGGCGGGCGTCGAGCTTGCCGACGGCAGCCCGAACGTCGGCGCCGTCGTGACCCTCGGCCGTTCGGACTGGTCGGTGCGGCCCGTCCCCGCATGGTCCGGTCGGGCGGTCACGGTGCGCCTCAGCCGCTCCGGCGACGCGGTCACCATTCGCGCGCGGGTCGACGACGCACCCTTCGAGCTCGTCCGCGTCGCGCCGTTCCCGGCCGGCATCCCGGCCCAGGCCGGGCCTTACTGCTGCGCCCCGACACGTCCGGGGCTCACCGTCCGCTTCACGTCCTGGCGGGTCGGCCCGCCCGACGCCGCCCTGCACTGACCGCCGTCACAAGCGCGGGCCGACGACCGACGATGCACCGCGCGACGCGCCGGCGGTCGCGGTGAGGCCGAGGAACGCCTCGTCGACCCCCGCGCCCGTGGCCGACGCGACCGCGCGCGCCAGGCCGCTCATGGTCGGCACGAGGTGCGCCGGGGAGATCCGCACGGCGGGGCGGGCGTCGGCGTCCGCGCGCCACAGCTCAGCCCAGTAGCACTCCAGCTCCGGGTCGAAACCCCACTGGGACCGCAGGGACCAGCCCGCCAGGTCCAGCCCTCTGCGGAATGCCCCCGCTGCCCGTCCTCGCGTCATGGCCCCATCCTCGCGCCGACCACCGACACGACCGGCTCGGCGTCTCGAGCGGGCTGCGCGCCGGCGGCCGTCGCCAGGGGAACCACGCAGCCCGGCAGGCCTCCCAATACCCCCCGGCGTATGCGACCTTCGTCCCTGTCCAGATGACGAGACAGGGGTCTACCGTCGATCTTGGAGGGCGTCGCCGTCCGGTGCCGCACCACACGGCACCACCACCTCCGCCAGGAGCGTGCCCGATGAAGAGCCTCGTGGTCCTCGGGGCCGGCACCGCCGGCACCATGGTCGTCAACAAGCTGCGCCGCAAGCTGCCTCGCACGGAGTGGACCGTCACCGTCGTGGATCCCGCCACGACGCACTACTACCAGCCCGGCTTCCTGTTCCTGCCCTTCGGCATCTACTCCCCCGACCAGGTCGCCAAGCCGGTCCGGCCCACCATCCGGCCTGGCATCGAGGTCGTCCAGCAAGCCGTCGAGCGCGTCGACGCACCCGCCCGCACGGTCCACCTGGCCGACGGCGCCACCCTGACCTACGACTACCTCGTCATCGCGACGGGGACGACGCCGCGGCCGGACGAGACGCCGGGCCTCGCGGAGGCGCTCGGGACGACAGTGCACGAGTTCTTCACCTTCGAGGGCGCCACGGCGCTCGCCGCCGCCCTGGCCGAGTTCGAGGGCGGCCGCGTCGTCGTGCACGTCGCCGAGATGCCCATCAAGTGCCCGGTGGCGCCGCTGGAGTTCGTCTTCCTGGCCGACGCCTACTTCCGGCGTCGTGGCATCCGGGACAAGGTCGAGCTCACGTACGCCACCCCGCTGCCAGGCGCCTTCACCAAGCCCGTGTCCGCCGCCCGCCTCGGCGACATGCTCGAGCGCCGCGACATCGCCCTCGAGCCCGACTTCGTCGTTGCGAGCGTCGACGGCGAAGCGGGCACGCTCGAGTCGTACGACGAGCGACAGGTCCCCTTCGACCTGCTGGTCACCGTCCCCGTCAACATGGGCGCCGACTACGTCGCAAGGTCCGGGCTGGGAGACGAGCTCAACTACGTGCCCGTGGACAAGCACACCCTCCTCGCCAAGGCCGACGACCGGATCTTCGCCATCGGCGACGCCACCGACGCGCCGGCCTCCAAGGCCGGGTCGGTCGCGCACTTCGAGGCCGACGTCTTCGTGCCGAACTTCCTCGCGCACGTTGCCGGCAAGCCCATGCCCGAGAGCTTCGACGGCCACGCGAACTGCTTCGTCGAGAGCGGCGACGGCAAGGCCCTGCTGATCGACTTCAACTACGACACCGAGCCGCTCCCGGGCACGTACCCGCTGCCCGTCGTCGGGCCCATGCGACTGCTCGAGGAGAGCCGCCTCAACCACTGGGGCAAGCTCGCGTTCCGCCACCTGTACTGGCACATGCTGCTGCCCGGCCGCCGCCTGCCCGTACCGACGCACATGTCCATGACCGGCAAGCGACGGCCGCCCCGTCCGCCCGCCGGCCCCGCCGCCACCACCGACGCCGTGCGGATCCCGTCCGGCCTGTAGAGAGGACCCACCATGCCCGTCACCACGATCGCCGGACGCGACGTCCACGTCGACGACGAGGGCTTTCTCACCGATCCCGCCGAGTGGGACCGCGACCTGGCGGTCGCGCTCGCCGAGGCGATCGGCATCGAGATGACCGCCGAGCACTGGAAGGTCATCGAGTTCCTGCGCGCCGACTTCGCGACGCAGGGCGAGACCGCGACGAGCCGCCGCGTCCAGACGGTCGGCGGCTTCGGCGTCAAGGAGCAGTTCGAGCTCTTCCCCAAGAAGCCGGCCAAGAAGATGGCCTACATCGCCGGCCTGCCCAAGCCGCGCGGCTGCGTCTGACGGCCCGAGAGGACAGGACACGACCATGACCGCCCCCATCGTCCCCAACTTCGACGACGACGCCGCCGCCGGGCGCAAGCTCGCCATCATCTGCTCCAAGGGCAACCTCGACATGGCCTACCCCGGGCTGATCCTCGCCAACGCCGCGCTCGGCGAAGGCGTGGAGACGCATCTGTTCTTCACCTTCTGGGGATTCGACATGATCGCGAAGAAGCGCATGGACGATCTGAAGTTCTCCCCGACCGGGAACACGGCCATGCACATGCCGGTGGGCGACCTGCGCGTCCCACAGGCGCTCGCGCCCGTGCCCGGCATGCAGGCCGTGGCCACGAAGATGCTGAAGAAGCAGATCGCCGACCTCGGCGTCCCCGAGGTGCCGGACTTCCTCGACCAGATCGTGGCCGCGGGTGGGCACCTGTGGGGCTGCCGCATGAGCGCCGACATGAACAAGTTCACCGAGGTCGACCTGCGCGACGACGTCGAGGGCATCATCAGCGCGAGCGACTTCATCGAGATGACCGACGGCGCGCAGCTGCTCTTCATCTGAGCGCCGCCCTCAGGTGGGCCCGGGGTGGCGGCGCCCCGGGCCCTCCGCTCGTCCGGCGGCGGTCCTACGATGATCACGACGCCGTCGTCCCGATACCCCAGGGGGTATGCTCTTCTCATGCGCACGCACCGGATCGCCCGTCCCCTCGCCCTCGCCTTCGCGCTCGTCGTCGCCCTCGCCGGCTGCTCCGATGCGGCCGACGACGCGGCCGGCACCGACGACGCCGCACCCGGCCAGGTCCAGGCCACGGGCCAGAGCCTGGACGTCGACGCATTCGCCGACCTCGCCGCCGGGGACGACGTCGTCCTGCTCGACGTCCGCACCGCGCAGGAGTTCGCCGAAGGGCACCTCGACGGCGCGGTGAACCTCGACGTCACCTCACCCGACTTCACCGCCGGCCTCGGCGAGCTCGACCCGGAGGCGACGTACGCCGTCTACTGCCGCTCGGGGAACCGCTCGCAGACGGCGATCGCCGCGATGCGGGACGCCGGGTTCAGCGCCGTCGCCGACCTCTCGGGCGGCATCCAGGCGTGGGCGTCCGACGGGCGGCCCGTGGTCACGGACTAGGGCGTGTCTCCCATATGGATGGTGGGGCTCGCGGGAGTCTGTGTGGGTGACGTCGTCTTCGCGGTATCGGGTGTTCTCTGACGAGCAGTGGGCTCGGATCGAGCCGTTGTTGCCTTCGAACC
>JAEYXM010000296.1 GCA_023428465.1 Actinomycetes bacterium | reverse complement strand
GCCCACGCCCGGCCCGCCTCGGCGACCAGCGCGCGCGTGAGCGGCCCGGGCGCCACGTGCCGCCGGGTCGGGTCCAGCGGGAACGTGCCGACGAGGACCGCCGGGACGGCGCACGGCTCGTCCGTGGGGGTGGGCGCGTGCACGACGCCGGACGCTGTCGGCCCGCCCCGGCGCACCGCCCAGGTGACCTCCCAGCCCGTGCGGCCCTGCTCCTCGACCGGACGGTCGGCCAGCAGCGCCGGATCGGCGACCCCCGAGCGGCGGGCCACGACCCAGCGCGCCGCCAGGTCGGACAGGACCCGGGCGTCGCCGTCGACCTCGACGCTCACCTCGGCCAGCGCGGGCAGCGCGAGGAGCAGGCCGTCGTCGACCGCGTCGAGCTGCGCGCGGACGCCGGCCGCGGACGCCGGGTCACGCAGGGTCAGGACGACGGTGGTGTCCCACCCCCGCGGGACGACGCCGGCGTGCTCGCCCGCCGGCCCGGACCACGGCAGGCGCAGCTCGGGCAGCCACGCGCCGCGCCCGGCGACCTCCGCCGCGAGCTCGGGACGCTCCGCCGCGACCTGCTCGAGCACGTGCGCCGTCGCGGTCAGGTCGAAGTGCACGGCCCCCGTCGAGGACACGACCGACACCCGGTCGCTCACGGACCGCACGGCCGCGAAGCCGACGCCGAAGCGCCCGACGGCGCGCGCATCCCGCTTCGACGACGCGCGAAGCGATGCGAGCGACGCCACCCCGGCAGCGTCCAGGGGCGCGCCGGTGTTCGCCGCGACCAGGAAGGCGCCGTCGTCCGTCTCGACCAGCCGCAGCAGGAGCCGGCCCGGGACGCCCGCACGCGCGGCGGCGTCGGCCGCGTTCTGGGCGAGCTCGATCACCACCCGGTCGCGGTAGTACCCCCGGGCGTGGTCCTCCTCGGCGTTCGCGTCCTCCCGGAACCGGGAGGGGTGCTGCGCCCAGGCCGTCAGAGCCGCGTCACGCAGCTCCCCGGTGCGCAGCGGGTCGCTCACCCCTCGTCGGCGGGCTCGTCAGGAGCTGGGGCCTCGGCGGGCTGGGCCAGTTCGGCAGGCTCGGTGGGCTCCGTCGGTTCGGCCACCTCGGCCACTTCCACCGCCTCGCCGGCCTCCGGCTGCTCCTCCTCCGCCTGCTCGTGCAGCACGATCTCGAGGGGCTCGCCCGGCGGGGTCGGCGCGGGCCAGTCACCGCTGATGTGGGCGACATCCGTCTCGGAGTGCGCGCCGCAGCCGTGGTCCATGCTCACGACCCGGCCGTCGTCGGGAGACCACTCGTTGGCGCACACGCCGAACACGGACCGCATCGAGCCGGCCATGAGCATGAGGAAGCCACACGTCGAGCAGGGCTGCTCCGCCGCGACCGCGACCGGCGCCGTCGGCCCGCGCGAGCCGGTGTACCAGCGCTCGGCGGCCTCGGCGCGGCCCGTGCGGGACAGGACGCGGTGACGGCCGAGACCCAGCTCGCCGATCGCGACGCGGTCCGCGTCCTCCTCGCCCGTGGCCGTGTAGCCGGGGTCCAGCCGGTCGTCGTCGGGCAGGTACGGCAGGGTGTCGCCGGGCCCGACGTCGCCGGGACGCAGACGCTCCGCCCACGGGACCCACGGCGGCGCGAGAACCGCGCCGTCACCGGGCAGCAGGTCGACCTCGCAGACCGTGGCCCGCCGCGCGCGCGGCACGCGCGCGAGCGTGACGGTCCAGCTCCAGCCGCGATAGCCGGGCGCGTTCGATGCGAACCGGTGCGCGACGAGGCGCTCGCCCTCCACGACGGCGCCAAGGTGGTCGCCGACGAGACCCGGGACCTCGGCGACCTCTTCGGCTGCCGACCGGGCGATCTCGACGGCACCGATGAGCACCGCGTCCTTGGCGGCCATCAGGCGTCGAGGTCGTCTGCGACGGCGCGGAGCATGGTGGCCACCTGGCCGGCGCGCTTGGGCTCGGGGTAGCGGCCGCGGCGCAGGTTGTTGCCCACCGCGTCCAGCAGCTTGATCAGGTCCTCCACGATGACAGCCATGTCCTCAGCGGGCTTGCGCTGCGCGCGCGTCACCGACGGGACCGGGTCGAGGACCCGCACCGACAGGGCCTGCGGACCGCGGCGGCCGTCGGCGACGCCGTAGTCCACCCGGGTGCCCGGCTTGGGTGCCGTGACGCCGGCCGGCAGCGCGGAGGCGTGCAGGAACACCTCGCCGCCGTCGTCGTCGGCGATGAAGCCGAAGCCGCGGTCGGCGTCGAACCACTTGACCTTGCCGGTGGGCATGAGACCTCTGCGGTGTCGGGGCCGGGCGCAGGGGCGCGGACCATGAGCTGAGTTGTGGCCCCAGCCTATCCGGCCGCGACCGCGACCGACCGGCCAGGAGCCGGGGTGCGGCCGGCGTCGCCGGGCAGGTGTGCCCCGTTCGGCCGATTGTGTCAGATACCGGACATGCCGGACGATTGGTGCGAGACGGGCCTGCCTGCCCGGCAGGCCCACATCCCCCCGAGGCAAGGACCCCTATGAACCCCATCCTCCGACGCGCCCTGTCCGGGCTCGCGGCCGGCCTGCTGGCCACCGCCGGCGTCGTGCTCGTCGCCCCGATGGCCTCCGCGGCCGAGGTCTGCCCGA
The DNA here is from genome assembly GCA_023428465.1 of Actinomycetes bacterium. Classification (GTDB taxonomy): domain Bacteria; phylum Actinomycetota; class Actinomycetes; order Actinomycetales; family Cellulomonadaceae; genus Actinotalea. The sequence goes on along the minus strand of JAEYXM010000296.1, from coordinate 543 downwards.
ACAGCGGCGGCTGGACCAAGGTCGACCTCGACGAGTCCGACGGTGAGCTCACCTCGCTGACGATCACCGCCCCGGCGGGGACGGTCATCGTCGAGACCTGCGTCAAGGCGGCCACGTCGATCGCGTACGCGACGATCGACCCGGGCCAGGCCAGCGTGACGATCCACACCCCCGCGACGAACCACAAGGGCATTCCGCAGGCGATCTCGCACTACGCCTACCGGACGGCCACCATCCCGCCGGTCGCCGAGCCGGAGCCGGAGCCCGAGCCCGAGACCGAGCCGGAGCCCGAGCCGGAGCCCGAGCCCGAGCCGGAGCCGGAGCCGGAGCCCGAGCCCGAGCCGGAGCCGGAGCCCGAGCCGGAGCCCGAGCCCGAGCCCGAACCCGAGCCGGAGCCCGAGCCCGAGCCCGAGCCCGAGCCCGAGACCGAGGTGCTCTCGGGCGGCGGCACCGCCCAGACGCCGACCCCGACGTCCACGGCCACGGGCGAGGTGCAGACGGCGGACGGCAACCGCCAGGGCCCGCGGCTCGCTGCAACGGGCC
>JAEYXM010000238.1 GCA_023428465.1 Actinomycetes bacterium | reverse complement strand
GGCGCCGTGAGCAACGAGATCGACATCGGCCGCGGCAAGCGCGGGCGGCGCGCGTACTCCTTCGACGACGTCGCGGTGGTCCCCTCGCGCCGGACGCGGGACCCGGAGGAGGTGTCGGTCGGCTGGCAGATCGACGCCTACCACTTCGACATCCCGATCGTCGCCGCGCCCATGGACTCGGTGATGAGCCCGGCCACGGCGGTCGCGGTGGGCAACCTCGGCGGCCTCGGCGTCCTCGACCTCGAGGGCCTGTGGACCCGCTACGAGGACCCGTCGGCCCATCTGGCGGAGATCGCCAGGCTCGCGCCCGCGGAGGCGACGCCCCGCATGCAGGAGCTCTACGCGGCGCCGGTCATCCCGGAGCTCATCACGGCACGGCTCCAGGAGATCCGGCGCGCGGGCGTGACGGTCGCCGCGTCGCTCTCGCCGCAGCGCACGCAGCAGTACTGGAAGACGGTCGTCGACGCCGGTGTCGACCTGTTCGTCATCCGCGGCACCACGGTCTCGGCCGAGCACGTCTCGGGCCGCGCCGAGCCGCTGAACCTCAAGCGGTTCATCTACGAGCTCGACGTGCCCGTCATCGTCGGTGGCGCGTCCACCTACACCGCGGCCCTGCACCTGATGCGCACGGGCGCGGCCGGCGTCCTCGTGGGCTTCGGCGGCGGCGCCGCGCACACCACGCGCGTGTCGCTGGGCATCCACGCGCCGATGGCGACCGCGGTGGCCGACGTCGCGGCGGCCCGTCGGGACTACCTCGACGAGTCGGGCGGCCGGTACGTCCACGTGATCGCCGACGGCGGGGTCGGACGGTCGGGCGACATGGTCAAGGCGATCGCGTGCGGTGCCGACGCCGTCATGCTCGGCGCCGCGCTCGCGCGTGCGTCCGAGGCTCCCGGCGGCGGCTGGCACTGGGGTTCCGAGGCGCACCACCCGGCCCTGCCGCGTGGCGAGCGGGTCGAGGTCGGCACGGCTGGGACTCTCCAGGAGATCCTCTTCGGGCCGGGTCGCCAGGCCGACGGCACGCTCAACCTCGTCGGCGCGCTGCGGCGTGCCCTCGCGACCACCGGCTACTCCGACCTCAAGGAGTTCCAGCGGGTCGAGGTCGTCGTCTCGCCCTACCAGCCCCGCTGACGTGAGCGACTGACCGACCAGGACGTGGGGGACCCATGACCGTGCTGCGAGGGACGGGCGTGGGGCGGGGCGGTGCCGTCGGGCCGGTCGTGCGCGTGCGACCGGCGCCGGTGGTGAGCCGGGGCGCGGCCGACGCCGGACCGGCCCACCCGACGGACCGGGCTGCTGCGGCCGACGCCGTCGACGCGGCCCTCGTAGCTGTCGCGGACGAGCTCGACCGGCGCGCGACGGTCGCCGGCGGGACGATCGGCGACGTCCTGGTCGCCACGGCGGCCATGGCGCGCGACGCCGACCTCGCGGCGTCGGTGCGCGAGCGGGTCCTTGCCGGCGAGCCGCCGGTGGTCGCGGTCGACGGGGCCGTCGCCGCGTACGCCGACCTGTTCGCACGGGCCGGCGGGTCGCTCGCCGAGCGCGTGTCGGACCTCGCGAGCATCCGCGACCGCGTCGTCGCCCGGCTCCTCGACCTGCCAGAGCCCGGCGCGGCGGACCTGGCCGAGCCCTCGGTCGTCGTCGCGGCCGACCTGGCGCCCGCCGACCTCGCAGGCCTGGACCTGGGCGCGGTGCTCGCCGTTGTCCTCGAGCAGGGCGGACCGACGGGGCACACCGCGATCATCGCCCGCGAGCTGGGCATCCCCTGCGTGGTGCGCGTGGTCGGCGCGGACGTGCTCACCGACGGTCGGGTCGTCGCGGTCGACGCCGCGACCGGGGAGGTCCACGTGGACCCGGGCGACGACGTCCGGGCGCGCCTGGCCGCGCGTCGGGCCGCTCTCGCCGCGCTCGCGGCAGGCCGCGGCCCGGGCGCGACTGCCGACGGCTGGCGCGTCGCACTCCTGGCGAACATCGGGACACCCGACGACGCGGCCCGCCTCGCCGAGGGAGCCGGGGGTGGCGGCAGCGCCGGGAGAGCGGGCGGCGCGGACGTCCCTGGCGCCCCGGGCGTCGCCGTCGAGGGTGTCGGCCTCTTCCGGACCGAGGTGGCCTTCCTCGGCCGCGTGACGGCGCCGGACGAGGCCGAGCAGGCCGACGTCTACGCCCGGGTCCTGGCGTCGCTCGGGGGGCGCCCCGTCGTCGTGCGGACGTTCGACGCGGGCGCAGACAAGCCGCTCGCGTTCGTCACGGGCCCTGGCGAGTCCAACCCGGCCCTGGGTGTGCGCGGCTACCGCGTGGTGCGCACGGCCGAGGCGGTCCTGCGGACCCAGCTCGCGGCGCTCGCGGCTGCCGCCGAGCGGACGGGCACCGACCCGTGGGTCATGGCGCCGATGATCGCGACGCCCGGGGAAGCCGCGCACTTCGTGGCGCTCGCCCGCGCGGCCGGGCTGCGGCGCGCCGGCGTCATGATCGAGATCCCGGCCGCCGCGCTGCGGGCCCGCGACCTGCTCGCCGAGGTCGACTTCGTCTCGATCGGCACCAACGACCTGGCCCAGTACACGATGGCGGCCGACCGTGGGCTCACCGGGCTCGCGGACCTGCTCGACCCGTGGCAACCCGCGGTGCTCGACCT
>JAEYXM010000200.1 GCA_023428465.1 Actinomycetes bacterium | reverse complement strand
GCGGGGGCTCGGCCGGCGACGTGGTCCTGCGGGCGGTGCGTGGCCTCGGGCCCGGGGCCGTGGCGCAGTCGCACGGGCCCGGTCCGATCAGGCTCCTCGTGGGCGCGGAGGTGATCGACGTCGAGGTGCCGGGCGCCGATGTCGTCGACACGCTCGGGGCGGGGGACGTGCTGCACGGAGCGCTCACGGCGTGGCTGGCGAGGCGTGGGCCCGACGACGTGCGCGGCGCGATGGCGTGGGCGGGGCGACTGGCGTCGGCGTCGTGCGCGGCGCGCGGCGCGCGAGGGTGGGCGCAGGATCCGGAGCGCGTGGCGGCGTGGCGGGCGGGGCTCGTCGAGGCGTAGCGAGGCCGGGGCTCGGCGGGCGTAGCGAGGCCGGGGCTCGGCGGGGCGTACCGAGGCCGGGGCTCGGCGGGCGGCGTCGGGAGCGGCGACGTCGTCGGTGATCCACAGGCCGAAGCGGCACCCGGCATTTGTCAGACCTCCCTGACATACTGGACACATGTTCGATCCCCCGCTGCCCCACGAGACCGGGCGCGCGCAGACGGCCGAGGCCGACCTGGCCGGCGTCGCGCCCGGGCCACAGCTGGTGACGACGCTCGCGTCACTCGACGTCGCCGTGATGAACGACGCGATGCTCGTCGAGGCGACGGCCGGCTGGGAGCGGGCGGCGGCATGGGTGACGGCCCAGCAGGCGACCGTCCTCAACGAGCTGCGGCGGCGCCGGGAGGCGCAGCGACGGGTCGACTACGTCGGCGACGAGGTCGCGGCGCGCCTGGCGACGACGCGCGCGGTCGGCGAGGCGAAGGTGTGCGACGCATGGGCGCTGCAGGAGGTGCCGCAGGTCTGGGACGCGCTCTCCACCGGGCGCATCGACGCCCGCAAGGCACGCGTGATGACGACGGAGCTGCTCGCCGTCCCGCCCGACGCGCGGGAGGAGGCCACGGCGAGCGCCCTCGAGATCGCCGAGCGGAAGACGGGGCCGCAGCTGCGCTCCCACATCCGGCGGGCGGCCCTCGCGGCGGATCCCCGAGCGGCGGAGGCCGCGCACCGGCGGGCCGTCGCGGACCGGCACGTCGAGCTGCAGCCCGTCGAGGACGGCATGGCCTGGATCCACGCGCTCCTGCCGGCGCCCGAGGCGGTTGCCGTGCACACGGCTCTCACCGCAATGGCCGACGCGCAGGGGCGGGACGACCCGCGGAGCCAGGACGCGCGGCGCGCGGACGCCCTCGTCGACACCGTGACCCGCTGGCTCGACGCGGGCACCACGCCCGACGGCGTCCCGCTGCCCGCCCGGCAACGGCGACGGCCGCACCTGCGGGTCACCGCCGACGTCCGGACCGTGCTCGGGTTGGCCGACCTGCCCGGCGAACTCGCCGGGTACGGGCCGATCGACGCGCAGACCGTCCGCAGGATCGCCGCAGCATCGACGTGGCGTCCGCTGCTGCTCGACGCCGACGGCTCGCTCGCCGCGCGCGGGCACCGCGGCTACCGGCCGGCGTCGGACCAGGTGGACTGGATCGTGGACCGCGACGGGACCTGCACGTTCCCCGGCTGCCGCGTGCCCGCCGAGCGCAGCGACGTCGACCACAACACGCCCTTCGACCCCGAGGCGCCCGCCGAGGGCCAGACAGTCGCCGACGCCATGGACGCGAAGTGCCGGCACCACCACCGGATGAAGACGCACGGCGGCTGGACCACGCGCCGGGACACCGCGACGGGCGTCACCGTGTGGACGGCTCCGACGGGGCACAGCTACGGGGGTACCGACGGGGAGGTCGACGGGAAGGTCGACGGGAAGGTCGACGAGGAGGTCGACAAGGACCCCCCTGGTGAGGTCGACGGCGCAGGCCCGCCGAACGGACGACCAGACCTGCCGAGCAGAGGACCGGACCTGCCGAGCGACAGGTCAGACCCTGGGCCACCACCGTTCTAGGCGCGTCCGCGTCAACCCTTCAGCCGCGCGAACCAGACTTCCTCGCACGGCCACTGCCGCGCCCACTCCGCGGTCACGAACGGCACCGAGGTCTGCGCGCCCTCGGGTACCTGCACCTCGATGAGGTCCTCGACGGCGAACCCGCACGAGGCGAGTAGACGCACCATCTCGCCATGCGGCACGTTGAAGTCGATGCAGCGACCCTCCGGGTCATCCCATTCGAGCCTGTGCAGGCCGAACAACGGCCGCAGCAGCTGATCTCTCGCGGGGCCCTCGTCCGGCTCACACAGCGACAGCAGCACCGCGGTCCGCAGGAAGATCAGGCGCCCGCCCGGACGCAGCACCCTCGCAGCCTCAGGGATCCACCGGTACGGGTCGCACCACGTGACGGCGCCGTACTCGCTGATCGCCAGGTCGAAGGAGCGGTCAGGGAAGGGGAGTTCCTCGGCGTCGCCGTGCACCAGCGAGTACTCCAGACCGTGCTCGGCCTGCAGCGCACGCGCCGTGGCCAGCTGCTCGGCGGACACGTCAAGACCGACCGGCCGGGCGCCACGCCGCGCCAGCCACGCGGACACGTACCCGGTTCCGCACCCCAGTTCCACGGTGTCGAGCCCCGCGACGTCGTCCGGCAGCACCGGCAGCTGGGACTGCGGGATGGCGAACATCCCCCACCTGGGCTCGTCGGCGGCCCAGCTCGCACGGCCGGCCGCGACCCGGCTCGGCGCGTTGGCGTCCCAGTAGGCGGCGTTGGTGGCGACGTGGTCGCTGTGGGTCAGGTCGCCGCCCGCACCGACATCGGTCGACCGACTCCCGGCGGAGCCGCCGTCAGCGGCGCGGAGATCCATGATCGCGAACCTATCGGGCGACGCCTTGGGGCATCACCCGGATTCTGGCGGCCACCCGACTCGCTCCGGTCAGGCCACGTCGAGCACGGCAGCCGCACTCCGCAGGGCGCTGCGCCCCGCCTGCCAGGCCTGGAGCATCTGCGCCCCGGCGAGCCCATCGACCGCAAGGTAGGCCGCCGCGCCCCAGAGGACGTCGTGCCGCAGCCCGGGTTCGGCCTCGACGAGCCCGCCGGCGAGGTCACGCCCGGCGATCTGCTCGTGCACGGCGTCGGCCTCGACGTGCTCGTCGAAGTAGAACGTGACGTCCGGCCCGTAACCCAGGCGCCGGAACCCGTTTCCGTACTTCCGGCACGGGATCGACGACGTCATCTCGAACGCCGCGAGGTGGCCGACGATCGCGCCCCGCAGGCGACGGTGGAGCCCGAACAGGCTCATGAGGTTCACGTTCGCGAGGGTGTGCGCACCGACGCCGTCCAGGTATGCGCCGTACGCGTCGTCCAGGTCGAGGGCCCGCATCGTGCCCGCGAAGAGCTCGGCGTGGATGTGACCGGGCCGCCCGCCGCCGTACTCGTCCGCCTGGATCTCGATGAGCGCGGACTTCGCCCGTCCCGACAGCCGGGGCAGCGCCCAGCTGTGCGGATCGGCCTCGCGCAGGTGGTAGATCGACCGGTGCACGACGAACTCGCGGAGCTGTGCGTCCGTGGCCCGCTTGGCGACGAACGTGGAGACGCTCGGACCGTCGTCGGCCTCCGTCAGCTCGAAGAGGGCTTCCGCGACCTTCGCCGCGGTCGTCGCGCCGTCCGCCGACGCCGGCACAGGTACGAGAACGCGCACCGCCTGCTCGAAGGCTGCCTCGAGCACCCCGCGGGCTGCGATGAGCTCCGGGGACCACTCCCACGCCTCGTCCACACCGTCGATGCCGCGGTAGTGCAGCTCGTAGAGCAGGAACAGGGCGAGCTGGATGTCGTCGTCGCCGAGCACGTCGTCGGTGGCGGCTACCGCGGTGCGAGCAGCGGCGAGCAGT
>JAEYXM010000167.1 GCA_023428465.1 Actinomycetes bacterium | reverse complement strand
AGGAGCAGCGGCTCCGCCCGACCGACCCACGCGCCGAGGATGGCGCCGATCATGATCACCGGGATGGTGATGACCATGTCGGTGAAGCGCATGATCACGTTGTCCAGGCGCCCGCGCAGGAAGCCCGCCACGGAGCCGATGAGGATGCCGATGGTCGTGGCCAGCAGGCCGATGACCACCATTACCATGAGCGACGTCTGCGTGCCGCTCATGACGCGCGCGAAGACGTCCTGGCCGATGTTGTCCTGGCCGAACGGGTGCTCGCCGAAGCTCACGCCCGACGTGGACAGCTCGATCGTGGGCGCACCGCCGGCGTTCATGATCGGCGACAACGCGTTGTGGTCGTACTTCCACCAGCCGGGGATGAGGCCCCATCCGATCGACGTCGTCGCGAGCAGGACGATGAGGAGGAGGAACATCGAGGCGACCATGGCGCCGCGGTGCCGCAGGAACCGCCGCAGGACGATGCGGCCCTGCGAGAGACCTTCGACCTCCTTGAGCTCGATGGCGTTCTCGACGGTCTCGTCGTCACCCTCGGCGGGTCCGTGGTAGGGCGGGGTGGGGGTCGGGACGGTCATGCGTTCACCCGGATCCTGGGGTCGAGGGCTGCATAGACGAAGTCGACGATGATGTTCGCCAGGACGAGCATCGTGCCGAGCACGAGGAAGTAACCCATCACGGGGTCGGCGTCCTTGTTGCGGAGCGACTCGAGGAACATCGTCCCCATGCCGCTCCAGGCGAAGATGCGCTCGGTGATGATCGCGCCACCGAACAGGGCCGCGATGTCGAGCGGGACGATCGTCGCCAGCGGGATGAGCGCGTTGCGGAAGGCGTGCCGCACGGTGACCACGCGCTCCGGCAGGCCCTTGGCCCGGGCGGTGCGGATGTAGTCCTGGTTCATCACCTCGAGCAGGCTCGCGCGGGAGTAGCGCGTGTAGGAGGCGAACGAGATCAGGATGAGCGCGATCGTCGGAAGGACGAGGTGCGTGTACGTGTCGAGCGTGCGCACCCAGTAGTCGCTGCCGGTGAAGCCCGGGGTCTGCGAGCCGATGGTCGCGATCGGGCGCCCGGCGATCCGGGACGAGCGGCTGTAGACGTCCCACACGGCCATCACACGGTCGACGTAGATGAACGCACCGACGACGACGGCGGTGATCGCGCCGACCCGCATGGACACGCCGCGGTCCGGGCCGCCGAAGAACCAGCCGACAGCCATGCCCGCGGCGATCGCCGTGAGCGCGAGGCCCGCGATGAGCAGGTTCGACGCGTTCACGAACGGCCACTGCAGCGGGTAGTAGAGGGCGACGCCCAGGCCGGTCACCGTCAGCGCCGTGTAGAGGGCGCGACGGTTGCGCAGGCCGGCCGAGAGTGCCGTCACTGCGAAGGCGGTGGCGACACCGAGCACCGCGACGCCGACGATGCTGAGCTGGGGGTCGAGCAGCCAGCCCGTCTCGGACATCCCCCACAGGGCCACGCCGGTGGCGACGGCCGCGACCGCGAAGGTCGTCAACCTGCGTCTACGGTCGCCGGCCACGAGTGCTTGCCAGATGAGGCCGCCGAGGACGGCCAACAAGGCGATCGTCCCCGTCGAGAGTGTCGGGTCCTTGAGGAAGTCGTTGAAGCCGATCGCGCCCCACAGCTTGAGGAGCACCGCGACCCAGAACGAGGGCAGCGAGTACAGGACGAACGACATGAAGGTCACGCCGTAGTCGAAGCCCGTGTACTGCCGCAGCGCCGAGGCGATGCCGACGACGATGCCGAGGCCGATCGCGAGGGTCGTCGACGCCGCGATGAGCTGCACGGTCGAGGGGATCGCGCCCCCGAGCATGTCGACGACCGACTGGTGCGTCACGTAGCTCTCGCCCAGGTCGCACTTGCCGATGACGCAGCCCGCGACACCCCAGGCCCACATTCCCCACCGGACGACCGGCGGCTGGTCCAGGTCGAGGGCCCGGATGCGCGCCTCGATGAGCTGGGCCTTGTTGGGCGAGCTCGACGCGTACAGGTCCTCGAGGGGGTCCAGCGCGTACGCCAGGAGCATGTAGACGATGAACGTCGCACCGACGAGCACCACGGCCGACGAGAGCAGGCGCCGGCCGAGGAAGACGAGCATCGGCGCGCTCGCACGGAACCGGCGGAGCGGTGAGACCGGGCTGGCAGGGACGGCCGAGACGGCGTTGTCGTCGGCTGTCGTGCCCGTGACTGAGGTTGCCATGGGGCGTCGGACCTCGCTCAGAGTGGGTGAGTCGGCGTGAGTCTACGCGGGCGGGTTGCGGCCGGCCCCTCGGGGTGACCTGGGGCGTGGCGGCGCGTCGCCGGGGCCGGCCCGGCGCACCGGTGGGGTACCGCGGTCAGCGGTACCCCACCGGTCCTACCCGTACTGCGGGTGCCTGATCAGGCGAGGATCGACCTCAGGCGTCCTCGGCCGGAGCCGGGCCCTCGAGGGTGTCCTCCGCGGAGATCTCCCACTCCCAGTAGTTCCAGAAGATCGTCGGCGAGATCGGGATCATCGCGACGCCCTCCAGCTCGCTCCGCCAGGCGACGACGCCGGGGAACTGGAAGATCGGGAGCGAGAAGCCGTCCTCGTTCAGCTGCTTCTCGATCTGGATCGTGAGCTGGGTCTCCTCCTCGGGGCTGGCGGAGGCCATCTCCTCGTACCAGTCGTCGATGTCGGAGTTCTCGTAGCCACCGAAGTTGTTCAGACCACCGGTCACGAAGTTCGCCTCGGAGTTGAGGGCGAAGGTGTTGGTGGACTGCCAGCCGAAGAGCGAGGCGTCGTATGTGTCGGTCTGCGACAGACGCCCACCCCACTGGTCGTCACCCTCGTCGAGGACGTTGAAGCCGACCTTCTCGGCCGACGCCGCGATCAGCTGGTACTGGTTGGCGCGACGCACGTTCGACGCACCGTAGAGGAAGCGGACGTCGATCGGGGTGTCGACACCGGCGTCGGCCAGGAGCTCGATCGCCTTCTCGCGGTTCGCCTCGTCGTCGGCGCTGTAGAACTCGGAGCCGTTGCCCTCGACGACCTCGTCGTAGGCCGGCGAGCCGGGGACGACGGTGTGCGAGTTGCGCATCTCGGCGTCGGGGTTCAGCGGCTTGACCAGCTTGTCGATGATCTCGGTGCGCGGGACCGACAAGAGGAACGCCTGGCGGACGGCGCGGGCCTTGTCCTCGTCGCCACCGTAGGAGGCGGGGTCGAACGGGCCACCGTTGTTGAAGATCACGTCGACGTGCTCGTACGTGCCCTCCTCCTCGGCCTGGTACTCGATGCCGTCGATGCCCTCGAGGGTCTCGATGACGTCGACCGACGACTGCGGCTGGATGAGGTCGACCTCACCGTTCTGCAGAGCGTTGACGGAGGCCAGCGGGTCCTCGGTGTAGCGGATCGTGATGGACTCGACCTTGGGCTTGGGGCCCCAGTCGTAGTCGTCGCGCGCGGTGACGGTGAGGTACTGGTTCTCGCCGTACTCGCTCATGACGTACGCGCCGCTCGACAGGTACAGCAGCTCGCTGCTCGGGAGCGAGGTGAAGTCGAAGCCGGTGTTCCAGACGTTCGCGATCTTGGCGAGAGCCGCGGTGTCGTTGTTCTGGAACGCGTCGATGATGGCCTCCTTGCCCTCCTCGGGGTCCTCGATGCCGAGGGCGAGGTTGGCGACCGCGTGCGCGGCGATCGGCGACGGCTGGAAGGAGACCTCCCAGTCGGAGCGCGGGCTGTCGTACTTCAGCGTCACGGATCGGCCGTCGTCGCCGATCTCCGGGAACTCGCTGATGAGGGTCATCGCGACGGACGAGCCGTCGAAGTAGACGCCGTCCTCGGTGGCCTGGAGGTTGCCCTCTTCGTCGAAGGTGCCCTCACTGGTGTCGAAGTTGTCGTTCTGGGGGCCCCAGTAGAGGATCAGGTCCGCGGCGTCGACGGGCGTGCCGTCCGACCACGTGACGCCCTCGTTGACCGTGTACTTGACGGTCAGGGGGTTCTCGGACACGACCTCGTACGTGCCGAAGTCCTCGTTCTTCTGCAGCTCGAGGTCGCCGTCGTAGTAGTTGAAGACGGACGTGGTCAGGTACAGGACGTTCGAGTTGGTCGTGGCGTTGCCGACCGAGGTCAGGTTGTTCTGCGAGTAGAACGGCTGGTTCCAGCCGACGTTCACTGCGGTGTCCTCGACGATCTCGCTCCCCTGCGGGGTCGAGCACGCGCTCAGGACGAGCGCGCTCGCCGCGACGATTGCGCCGACGGCGCCCAGTCGTCTGTTCTTCACTGTTCCTCCTGACGGATGAGGTGAGGGGCCCCACGTCCGCACGCCCAGGCACGGTCGTTCCAGGTCATCCACCCTTGGATCTCGTAACCGTACAGCGGGGCAACCGGGCAAAACCGGCACAGGCTTACCGCGCGGGCATCGTTATCTTTTCGATACTGGCCGGTACATCTCATGGGGTGAGACGCAGTTTCTCAATGTTGCTGCAGGTCAGCGCGCTGACGTGGGATTTTCCCGCTGTAATCCGTTGACCTGGGGCCCTCCGGTGCCAGAAAGCGTTGCTGCAAGGTCTGCCGGCACCGTCCCTCCATCGCGACCCGTTCGGCGTCGAGCCGCCCTGGACGTTCCGGGCATCCGGAACGCACCGGGTGTTCCGGGCACCGGTCCGCAGGTACTGCGAACGAGAACCTGCCGCCGGGGTCAGGTCTGGCGGTACCCGCCGAGCGCGTCGAGCGCCGGCTTCAGGTGCCCGGGCGGGCAGGTGCGCACGACGATGGCGGTGGCGAGCGCCTTGGTCCCCAGTCCCATGAGCGCGGCCGGGGTGCGGGCCGGGGGCTGGACGGACGTCGCCGGCAGCACGGCGACCTCGACGGTGGCGGCCTGGACCGTCGCCTGGGCAGGCACGGCGTCGGTCCGCGCGGCCGCGCCCGCGGTCCCGAGGCCCTGCGCCGCTGTCGTGGTCATGCCTCTCCCATCGGCAGCGGGAGTGGGCGAGGAAAGGGAGCACGCACGGGCAATCGCGACGACGATCGGATCTCACCCGCCGGCCCGTCGGAGCGCTCGGGTCAGCGGCGCACCCGGACCTCGCGGGCGGTCCGGGCGTCATCGGTCAGGAGTCGAGAAGCCGGTCCGACGGCGCCCTTCCTACAGTGGTGGCCAAGCCCGGCGAAGTCCGGGGGAAACCCGCGAGCAGCGGAGCAGACGGAGGGGATCGAGATGGCGACGACGCCCGAGAAGACACCCGGGAAGACACCCCGGAAGACGCGGTCGACCGGCCGGGCGACGAAGGATGCCCGGACGAGCGAGGAGGGGGACGGCTTCAGCGCCGACGAGCGCGCCGCCATGAAGGATCGGGCCCGCGAGCTCCGCGCCAAGCGCAAGCCCGGGGACGGCGAGGCCGAGATCGCGGCGAAGATCGCCGAGATGAACGAGCCCGACCGGTCGATGGCGCAGCGCGTGCACGACATCGTGCGGTCCGTCGCCCCGGACCTCGAGCCGCGCACCTGGTACGGCATGCCCGCGTACGCCGCCGACGGCAAGGTTCTCTGCTTCTTCCAGCCGGGCGAGAAGTTCAAGGCCCGCTACGCGACCCTCGGGTTCAACGACGTCGCGGCGCTGGACGACGGCGCGATGTGGCCGACGGCGTTCGCGCTCACCGGCATCGGCGAGGCCGAGGATGCGCGGATCCGCGAGCTCGTGGCGCGCGCCGCCGCCGCCGCGGGGTGACCTCCACGGCGGTGCGACGCGGTCCGGCGTCGGTCACGGCGAAGTCCAGGGACGGCGGGCCCGTCACCCGAATGTGACCACGCTGCTCGCCCTCCCGGGATACCTCCTTCGGTACGCTGCGCGCGACCCCTCCGAGTGCGCGTGAAAGGCATCCCATGGCCACCAAGAGTTCCGACAAGCCGAAGGCTCCGGCTGAGTGGAAGCCGACCGAAGGGTCGAGGTCCAAGGCCTCGCGCTTCCGGCTGATCTCGTGGGTGCTCTGGATCGTCGCGATCGCGCTCGAGGCCGTCGCGATCTTCTGGCTGCTGCGACAGCGCACCGAGGTGGGCGGCACCGGCCTCGTCCGTGACGACGACACCGGGCTGCTCGTCGAGCAGGGCGTCTCCTACGAGTTCCCGCAGTGGGCATTCATCACGCTCATCGTGGCGTTCGTCGTCATCGGCGCACTGTCGATCACGGGCTCGATGCTCTGGAAGAAGGCGAACCGCCTCGACCCCGCGAAGCGCTCCGAGACCGTCAAGTTCTTCGTGCAGAACCAGCTCGGTGCGATCGTCGCGATCATCGCGTTCGTCCCGCTCATCATCCTCGTCTTCCTCAACAAGGACATGTCCGGGACGCAGAAGGGCGTCGCCGGTGCGATCGGCAGCGTCATCGCCGTCGTCGCCATCGCTCTCGGCATCGACTTCAGCCCGGCCTCGGTGGAGCAGTACACCGCCGACCAGTCCACGGTGATCCAGATCCTCGGCGAGGACGAGGTCGTGTGGGTTGCGGGCGGCGGCGTCTACCACGTGTGCGCCGACGTCCCCGACGTCGCCAACGCCACCACCGAGATGTCCACCGGCACCACCGCCGAGGCCATCGAGGCCGGCAAGTCGCGCCTCACTCTCGAGTTCGCCTCCGAGCTCGAGGCGTGCGGCATCCCCGTCCCCACCAACAGCGCCGAGATCGCCGACGCGATCCGCGCCATCCGGGACGGCGCGACCGACACCGTGCTGCCGGCGCCGGAGTACGCCGAGGGCGTCACCCCGCCGTTCACCCCGGGCGCCTAGGTCGTCTGACGCCACGAGGCCCTGCCGTCCGACCGGACGGCGGGGCCTCGTGCGTCGTGGGCTGGTTGCCGGACCCGCGTGGTCCGGTCCGGCGACGGGCGGACTACTTCTTGCCGAAGAGACCGCCGAGCAGGTCCCCGATCGACTTCAGGTCGAACCCCTTGCCGCCCCCGAGCAGACCGCCGAGCAGGTCACCGAGGTCCGGGCCCTCGGCGGACTGAGCCGAGCCCCCGCCGCTCTTGCGGTTCGCGAGGTAGTTCATGATGATCGGCGCGAGCATCGGCAGCAGCTTGCCGAAGTCGATCCCGCCACCGGACGAGGTGGCGCCGAGCTGCGCCGCCACCTTGTCCTGCTCACCACCGAAGATGTGGCCGAGGATGGCGTTCCCGTCCGCGGTGTCGATGTCGGAGGTCGAGGCCACCTTCTTGTGGCCCACGTGCTTGTTCAGCGCCTTCGACAGGGCCGCCTTGCCCTCCGCGCTCTGGGTCTCCTTCTGCAGGCCGGTCACGATCGTGCGGCCGCCCTCGCGGACCGCGGCCCGCGCCGTCTTGCGGTCCACGCCGAGCGTCGACGCGATGTCGTCGATCGGCAGCTGCTTCAGGATGTCGTCAAGCCCGGCCATGGAGTGCTCCTCGGTTGTGCGGCGCGCACCTACCGGGGTCACCCGCCGGGCCTCATCGCCGCGCGATGGCCGCATCGTACTGCGCGCCTCGATGCGGTCAGGAGGCGAGGACGACCGAGCCCCGCCAGGTCCTCAGGCGCTGCTCGGTCCGGGCCGGCAGGCCTGCCGCCGCCAGGAAGGCGTCGAGCGCATCATCGGACCCTCCGACGCGCTCGTCCGCCAGACTACGAGTCCTGCGGGCGGTTCCAGAAACTGAGCGCGTCCGCGTTCGCCCGTTCCAGCTCCTCGGGGCTCAGCTGCGCTCGCTGCTCCCGCACGTGCCGAATGCCGACGGTCGCGGCGTCTCGGAAAGCGTCGTTCTCCAGCAGGTCACGGGGAGAGCGTCGGCCCGCCAGGATGTCGTCGTAGAGCGCCGCCGTCTCTTCGTCGGGCGCAGTGTCGCGTAACGCCTTCAGCGAGTCGCGGAACAGCCGGTCCGGCCCGGAGCCGACCGCGAAGCCATCGAGCAGCGGCCGGATGTCCGCCGCATCCTGGGCCTCGTCGCCCGGCCGGCCCACGGCATAGTCCTCGGCCGGGGTCACGGCTGCACCGCCTGGGGCTGCACTGCGAAGGGGTGGTCGTAAGCGGCCGGGAGGCTGATGCCCTCGAAGCTGGCCAGCCTCGCCGAGATCCCTCGCACCACCGCGGAGCCCGCCTCGGTCAGGGCGACCGCGGCGTCGAGGGCATCGACGATCTGCTTGACCTGGGCCGCGAGCGCGATGCCTGCAGCGGCCGTCCCGATACCGCCGAGGGCTCCCCCCACACCCGTCCACGAGGTGCCGACTCCGACCGCGGCCGAGGCGGCCATGATGAGCGCCGCGTCCATGGCGCCGGTGATAAGCCCGCCGACGACGTCGGCACAGTCCCACATCGCTCGCGCCATCTCGTCGTACTTCGCCGCGATCTCGTTGAACTCGTTGACGTGGCCGGCCACCGAGGCGCCGCAACGGTTGAAGTACAGAGTCGCGGCGTCAGCGGCGTGCCCGTCCCAGTCGGCACGCACCGCGCGGGTGGCGATACCGAACTCGTCCGCGTAGACCTGCAGGAACTCGCCGAGGTTGCGCAGGGCGTCCGCCGACCTGCTCACCTGGGACCAGTCCCCGGCGAAGTGCTGCGTGATGCCTTCCAGCGGGTCGTAGCCCATGACCTCCGTGAAGAACCTGCGGGCCAGGCTGCTCAAGCTGAGGTAGTCGGTGACCTCAAGGATTTGCTGCACGAGGTCCGGCACCGGCTCGCGCGCCACCGGTGTCTTCAGAGCGGATAGTGGACTCGTCATACCGGCTTCCACGCGTCTCGGGGCGGGGCAATGGACGGCAGGGTGGCGTCGAGCCGAGCCACCGTCTCGGCATCTCCGCCTCGGTAGTAGTCGGCTGTGGCGAAGAGCTCTGCCGCCGTGTTCACGGTGACCATTCGTAGCTGCCAGAGTGCCTGCTCGACGGACGCCTGCACGCTGTCCATCGTGGCCTTGAAGTCATCGATGAGTCCTGGTTCGGACAAGTTCGACCCGCCCGTGTGATCACCGTTGTACGCACGCGCCAGGTCGCACTCCTGACCCCAATCGGCGAACCGACAAGCCAGCGCATCGACCGCATCCGGATCTACGAAGAAACTCACGCCAACCCCTCCTAGTCCTGGTCGTGGGTCGAGGCCGGAACCTGATAGACGATGACCGCAGCCTCTGTCGGGTCACCTTGCGGGATGGCGACGTACGCTGCGAGAGGCGCTACGAACGCCACGATGCAGCCGAAGTCGCCAGGACGCGGGGCGTGCTCGCCGAGCATCTCCGCGTGGTAGTCGAGCGGGGTGCGGTTGAGAAGCGGCTCAAAGCCCGCGCCCCGGCACATGGCCTCGACATCCGCCCGCGGGGCGCGGAACAGCACCAGCGCCGCCTGCTCCACCTGCACCAGCTCGACATCCTCGACCACGACGTCCGTCGCGGACTCCGGGAGCACCATCCCGGCCTCGGCAAGC
The DNA here is from genome assembly GCA_023428465.1 of Actinomycetes bacterium. Taxonomy (GTDB): domain Bacteria; phylum Actinomycetota; class Actinomycetes; order Actinomycetales; family Cellulomonadaceae; genus Actinotalea. The sequence continues at coordinate 3,552 of JAEYXM010000167.1, read as the reverse complement.
CACTCCACGGCGGTCGACGGCGTCGGCGTGGGCGTCGTGTCCGCCGAACGGTCGACGGCAAGCCCGCAACCGGACAGGCCGAGCACGACCGACAGTGCCACGACCCACGTCCGCGCGCGGGCGGTCCCGGAAGCGGTTCGCCGGTGATCCCTCGGGGACATCTCGGACCTCTCTCTCCCGACGTTCTCAGGCAGACAGGAGGTGGCTGCGACGTCGCTGTGCACGGGCGGTGACCCGGTGATCCTAGGTGCCACCGGGCCGAAATGTGCATAGAACGGACGACCGACGGCCCGCGAGCTCAGGAGGCCGTCAAGCCCGGCACGCACACCGTGCGCGCGGCTCAGGAAGGCTCGACGGGGAGCCAGAGCTCGCACGTCGCGCGCGTCTCGGTCAGCCCGAGGTAGCGCACGATCGACGGGCCGGGGCGGAGCCGCCACGGGTTCGACGGGAACCAGTCCGTCGCGGTCGCCGCCCACGTGCGCTGGAGCACCTCGGGGAACGGGCCAGAGGAGTGGAAGACGACCCACGTGCCCGCCTCGACGACGATCGTGTCGACGCCGTCCGGCACCGGGGTCTCCGCCCGCACCGCCACGCCGTGCAGGTACGTCAAGGGCGAGCCCTCGGGTGCGTCGGGCTCGACGCCCGCGGACACCGCGAGGATCCCCGCAGGCTCGGTGTCGTTCAGCTCCTTGAGCCGGACGTGCGCCGCGGGCGCGAGCGAGGCGATGTGCCGCTGGATGTGCGGGTTCACGCCGTGGTGCACCAGCGGTACCTCGGCGGCGTGGCCGCGCCCGGGTGCCGGTCAGACGCTGAAGCGGAACTCCACCGCGTTCCGCGACCAATCGACATGTGGGTTCACCCGCACGAGGACGTCGCTCCGGAACAGCTCCCCCAGCCGGAGCGCACCTGCGACAATCCCCCCATGGAACGCGCCTCGCACGACCCGGACGCACACGTCGTCTTCGAACTCGCGAACGTCGACGGGTGGCCACCGGTCGGAGCAGAGCGCCTCTGGGCGACCGATCTGGGAGGCGGCGCCTACCGCATCGACAACGTGCCGTGGTTTGTCCGGGACCTTGCCGTCGGCGACGTTGTCCGAGCGCACGCACCGGACGCCGGCTCTCACCCCGTCTTCCGTGAGATCGTCGAGCGATCAGACCATGTCACGGTTCGCCTGATCTGCTTCCGCAACGGCCCGCTCGAGGGGAACCTGGCACGAGCGTTGGAGCCATTCACTGCACTTGGCGTCTACGGCGAGGGCACAGCTCAATATTCGATGCTCGCGCTCGACATCGAACCGACCGCTCCGCTCGCGTCGATCGTGTCCACTCTGCGACACGGAGTCGCCGAGGGCTGGTGGGAGTACGAAGAGGGCCGAATCACGCCGGCCTGGATCGAGGCGACCTCGGGCTAGACGATCTCCACCGTCATACATTGAGGCGACCCGCGCGGTCATGCCGATGAGCGGTCGCCGTCAGGACCTTCGAACGAGCAGTGATCCGCCGTACTCCGGAAGTCGGGTGGTGAGCACGTCAAGAAGCGACTGAGTGTTCGGGTCGGGGAGTCCGGTCTGGCAATGAACGAGAATGCGCCACGGCCGTCCAGAGACCTCGGGATACTGTCGAGCAAGTCCCCCATCTAGTGCGAACGACACGTACGCCTGGACCTTGGCCTGGAGCGACGCCAACTGAGCCTCCGAGCCCGTCCAAGGTCGGTCTTGCACGATGACGAGGTCGACGACTCCGTCTGCTGCCTCAGAGACGACGTCAACCCTGCACCCGTCGAACAGCGAGTCCCGCTGCCGTCTCCCGAAGCGCATGAGGGAACTCTACGGACCGGCGACACCGTCCGCTCATGCCGCTGTCAGCTCGGTGGAAGACTCCAGGCGTCGTGACGGGGTTGCCCTGGGGCAGCATGTAGAAGTGGTCCCCATCGACAGGCGCGCGGAACAGATCGCAGCAGCGCTCGTGCCACCGCTCCTAGGTGCGGACGCGGTCTGGCAAGCTCCTGGCGCCCCGATGGACTACGTCCTCGCCTGGCCGGACGGGCGGCAGGGCGTGCTGGAAGTGACCTTGGTGACCGATCCGGACGCGATCAAGTGGCAGAACCAGCTGGCCCAGGCCGGCGGCGCGTGGCTGACAGCCGGCAAGTGGGAGCTCCGGCTCCGAACCCTAGCGATGCAGTATCGGCCGACCGAGGCGGCGGCAAGGCGCGTGGTGGACCTGTGCCGTTCCCACGGCACGACGAGCCCAGCGGCGCTGCCACCCGAAGTTCGGGCGGAGGAAGACGCCGTAGCGCGGCTCGAATCCATCGGGGATCTACAACGCGTCAAGGTCGGTCGCGAGGGGATCAGTGTCTTCGTGCCAGCACGCGCGGAGTTCGTGGAAGCCACGGACCAGGACTTCGCGAGCCTTCTCGAGCGATGGGTCTCGCTCCGGCACGTCGCCGCACACGTTGCCAAGACATCTGGCGCAACCTCCCGGGATCGGCACCTCTTCCTCGTCCCGCTGGACGACGTGCTGCCGGTCCGGTTCGTCACCGACGACTTCCGACCACCGAGTCGCTTCCCTCGCGGGTACGAGGGCATCGACGGTCTCTGGGTCTGGTCCAACTCCTGGCACCGCTTTCTGGGCTGGCGAGACGGGCGGTGGTCCTGGGAGGACTTCCCAAGCCGCACAGGTGACGCGACACGATCGCCGCAATGAGCGCGCGTTCCGAGTGTGAGCGCGTTGCGCCGTAGTCGTCGCCCACCTTCCGGCGGGCCGCGGAGTCTCGATCGGCAGCACGGGAGGTCCCACCCAAGCCGGCGGGGGATACGCCGCACGCCAAAGCGGCTCATCGGACTTCCGGTGGGGGTGTGATGTCGAGGCCGCCGGCGACGAGGAGCATGCGTAGGCGGTAGTTGTTGCGGTTGCGGTAGCCGCGTGCGATGCGTCGGTGGAGTTCGATGATGCCGTTGATGGCCTCGGCGCCGCCGTTGGAGGACCGGGCGGTGGTGAAGTAGGCCAGGAAGGTCTGCTTCCACTGGCGCAGGGTCCGGCCCAGGCGGGCGATCTCGGGGATCGGGCAGGAAGCGAAGGTCGCGACGACGTGCTCGGCGATGGCCTTGCCCGCGCTCAGGTCCGTCGTGGCGTAGGCGGAGCGGAGCTGCTGGTAGCACTGCCAGGCCAGGAACACCTCGCCGTCGGGGTCCCCGCGGCCGAGGCAGTCGCTCAGCCGGTCCCACTGCCGTTCGGTCAGGTGGTGCGCGGCGGCGCGCAGGATGTTGCGGATCCGGTAGAGCGGGTCGTTCTTGTGCCCGCGGTGGCCCAGGATGTCCTGCTGGACGCGGCGGCGGACCTCGTCCAGTGCTTGGCCGGCGAGTTTGACGACGTGGAACGCATCGAGCACGGGGGTCGCCTCGCCGAGCTCGTCGCGCAGGGCGTTGGCGTAGCCGCGGAACGGGTCCAGGGTCGCGACCTGCACCCCGTCGCGGAAGCACTCCGACCGCCCACGTAGCCACGTGGCGAACACCGTGCCGGAGCGGCCAGGGACCAGGTCCAGCAGCCGAGC